>CALMML010000047.1 GCA_937868485.1 uncultured Myxococcales bacterium
TCAGCTTGCTCGGCGACGACGGCAACTTGCGAATCCTCTACGGGCTGGGCGACTTCGGGAAGATCGCTGACAGCGACGGCGGGAACCTCATGGGTGGCAGTCTTGGGCTTGGCTCGACGAGATGCTTTGGTCTGAGTGGCTTTCTTCATGATGGCTCCGACAGCTACCGAGGTGGCGCTGTCCTTTGGCTAGGGCGGCGGACTTTAGCAACAAGGTCGCGAAACGAAAAGCGCAAAGGCGAAGGGGCTTCTGCTAGATTTCCGCGCCGTGAACCGTCTCAAAACGCAGCCTGTGCGGCGAGTGCTGGCCCTGGAGTCATCGTGTGACGAGACTGCCTGCGCCATCGTCGAGGCTGAGCACGACTATGGCCATCCTGAACATCGCTTGCTGGTGCGCGCCGACGTGGTGGCGTCGCAGGCAGCGATTCATGCGCGCTTTGGCGGCGTGGTTCCCGAGGTGGCGGCGCGACATCACATCCAAAACTTGATTCCTGTGATCGACGAGGCGCTGTCGCAGGCGGAGCTGACGCTCGACGACATCTCGGCGCTGGCGGTGACGCGCGGTCCGGGGCTGATTGGCGCGCTGCTCGTGGCGGTTCAAACGGCCAAGGCGCTGGCGTTTGCGCGGCAGCTGCCGATCGTCGGGGTGAACCACCTGGAAGCGCACCTTCTGGCCGCGTATCTGAGCGACGGGACAAGCGAACACAGAAGGCCGCCTTTGCCGCACCTTGGGCTGCTGGTATCGGGCGGACACTCGTCGCTGGTGCTGGTTCATGACTTCGGGCGCTATGAGGTGCTGGGCTCGACCTGTGACGACGCGGCGGGGGAAGCGTTTGACAAGGTCGGCAAGCTGCTCGGGCTGGGCTATCCGGCGGGGCCGCTGATCGATCGACTGTCGTCGCAAGGGGATCCGAAAGCGGTGCCGATGCCGAGAGCGATGCTCGGGGCAAAGCGCGGTCTGGCGATGAGCTTTTCGGGGCTGAAGACGGCGGTGGCGGCGCACCTGGAACGGCACGGTCAGCCAAAGACGGAGCAGGCGCTGGCGGATCTGTGCGCGTCGTTTCAGTCGTCGGTGGTCGAGCAGCTGGTGCGCAAGACCGGGCTGGCGCTCGATACGCACAAGCTGCCGGCGGTGGTGCTGTCGGGTGGCGTCGCGTGCAATCGGGCGCTGCGTAGTGCGGTGGCGGCGCTGTGTGCGTCGCGAGGTCTGTCGTTCTTCGTCGCTCCACCGAGGCTGTGCAGTGACAACGCTGCGATGGTGGGCGCGGCGGGATATTACCGTCTGTGGCGTGGTGAGAGCGCCGGACTGGACTTACATGCTGTTGCCAACCTCCCTCTCTGAAGAGACGTCGTTTGCCATCGGTGGCAAGGTCGAAGCGCTGAGCCCGCATGGCTCGTCGGACATCTTGGATGCGCGCGAGCTTCTGCGTCGCTACGGACTGGCGGCCAAGAAGTCGTGGGGACAGAACTTTCTCGTCGATGAGCGCTCGTATTCGGCGATCGTGCGGGCGTGCAGCCTGACGCAAGAGGAAGTCGCGGTCGAAGTCGGTGCGGGGCTCGGTACGCTGACGAGTCGCTTGCTGGCGACGGGAGCTTCTGTGGTTGCCGTCGAGCGCGAGCGGGATATGTGCGAGGTGCTGCGAACCGAGCTGGGCGGACGGGATCGCTTTACGCTGCGAGAGGAAAACGCGCTGCACCTGGATATTCCGTCGCTGGCGAGCCAGTTTGGGCGAAAGCTGACGCTGGTGGGGAACTTGCCGTATCAGATTGCGTCGCCGCTCATCTTTCAGTTTCTGGCGGCACGGTCGTCGCTGCGGCAGATCGTGATCATGATTCAGCGAGAGATGGCGGATCGGGTGCTGGCCGCGCCGGGAAGTCGGGACTCCAACGCGCTCGGGGTGCAGATTCAGATGGTCTGTGCGACGCGGCGAGTCTGTCAGGTCGGGCGTGGCGCGTTTTTGCCGCCGCCGCGTGTCGATTCGTCGGTGGTGATGCTGACTCCGCTGCCGTCGACGGCGGTGCCGCTGCGTGATCTCCAGATGTTTCATCAGGTGGTGCGCGCGGCCTTTGGGCAGAGACGCAAGACGCTGCGCAATGCGCTGTCGGCGGCGTTTTCAGACGATGCGATGGCCAGCCTGGCCAGCTGTGGGGTGGATCTGTCGCGTCGCGGTGAGTCGCTGCTGCTGTCGGAGTTTGCGACGCTGTCCGACGCGCTGTCTGCGCACCATGAACAGTCCCAGCGGGCGCAGAGCTGACGGAGTCTTGCCATGAACCGTCGAGTGCTGGGTCTGTCCATCATCGTGCTGGTTGTGACGGTGACGGTGTTTTTCTATCGCCATCGTGAGCGAGAGCTGGCCAAGCTGAAGATCGATCCGGGTCCGACGATGCTGGCGCGGCTTCAGAGTGATAACTCGTCGCTGAGCCTGACCGGAGGCGCTCCGCTGGCTTCGTCGGCGGGAACGACGAATCGCACGGGCTCGGTGGTGGTTCAAGGAAGCTGGGGGGGCGGGCTCGGACAGTTTGGACGCAAGAAAGCGGCTGAGTCGAGTCCCGAGGGTCCGATGGGGCTGTCGGTGGCTCCCGACGGAAGCGTGCTGATTGTCGATCAGGTCAACCGGCGGATCGAGCGCTATCGCGACGGAAAGCCTGTCAGCACGACCCCGATTGGTGGCGATACGGTGCAAGACTTGGCGCTGCTTCCCGAGGGACGACTGGCGGTGCTCGATCGGTTCGTCGACAAAGGCGTGCAGATCTACGAATCGGACGGCAGGCTGCTTAACGACGTGGTGCTCGGTGGTCAGACGGAGCTGGGGAGCCTGACCGGCGTGTTTGCCGATGCGAGCGGTGTCTACGTCGAGCGTGAGCACGGGCTGGTGCTGCGGATCGCGGACGCGAGCGGCAACCGCGTGACGGGAGAGCGCGAGCTACCGGGTCGTCCGTCGCGGGATGGTCAGCTGGTGATTTCGGCGGCGCTGCTGGAGCGTCAGAGCGGTCAGTTTTTGGTGCGAGCGATCGATCGGGTCAAAGGCTCGCCGGTGTGGGAGCGGGTGATTCAGCTTCCGACGCCGATTTTGCACATGGTGATGCTCGACAGCGACAAGCAGGGACGGATTTACGCAGCGGCGGTGACGGCGCTGGAAGAACAGGTTCCGCCGTATCGGCTGACCGACGAAGCGCTGTTTGCGGTGCAGCTTGGTCGCGATGGCAGCGAGCGCGGGCGACTGAAGCTGCCACCGCTTCACGGCAGCGACGAGACATTCCGACCCGTGTCCGTTGGTGATGATGGCAGCCTGTATGTGATGCGATCGAGTGAGTCGGGACTGACGGTGACTCGTTACGTGTTCTAAGCTCACAGCCGGAGGATGAACCATGAGCGCGGGAACCGATCTCGCCAGCGCTGCGAAGCTTTCGCCCGTCGTGGGTCAGTCGGTCTATCTGGGCCGCATCGACTACGGGGTTGCGTGGAAGCTTCAGCAGCTTGCCGTCGAGCAGCGTCAGCTAGGACAGATCCCCGATACGCTGCTTTTGTGCGAACACAGCGATGTGATCACCGTCGGACGAAGGCAGACGGGACTCGGCAACGTGCTGGATCGTCGCTTTCCGGTCTTTGAGATCGAGCGGGGCGGCGACGTGACCTATCACGGGCCGGGACAGCTCGTCGGATATCCGATTGTGGCGCTGCGTCCAAGCGAAGATCCGGCGCAGCCATTCGGGGAACAGGATCTGCATGCGTTCTTGCGGGCGCTCGAAGAAGGGCTGATTCGGCTCTGTGTCGACTGCGGCATCGCGAGTGATCGCAAGCCTCGCTACACCGGGGTGTGGACGGCGGATCTGCGCTGGAAGCTGGCGTCGCTGGGTGTGGCGGTGCGTCGCTGGGTGACTTCGCACGGCTTTGCGCTGAACGTGACGACGGACCTTACGCGGTTCTTTGCGATCAATCCGTGTGGCATGCAGGCCGAGGTGATGTCGTCGCTTTTGCAGCTTGGTGCGCAGCGTGACGGTCAGCCGGTGACGCTGGAGCTGCTGCTTGAGCCGTGCGCTCGAGCGATTGGTGACGCGCTGGGACGACGGCTGCCGCTTAGGTCGCTGGCTGAGTCGGGACTTGGACCGCTGCTCGATGAAGCGCGACTGCGGCCAGAGCTGCCGAGGCTAACGAGCGACCAAGACCGGCTCGCGTAGTCGTCGCTGGGTCATCTCGTAACCCAGGCGCAGCGCGTCTCGACCGGGCGCTAACCGAAACGGCGACAGCTTGGGCAGCGACGGCTCGTGCAGCAGGTGAAGCTCGGGCCAGTCGGGGACGTTGTTTTGCACCTTCACCACTTTTCGCCACGGTGAGTGCGCGGGCAGGTGATGAAACAGCACGCGCGCGCCCGGTGTTGCCGTCGAGATACCGGGACGATCGGCAATGCCTCCATCGAGATAACGCTCGCTACCGATCTCGACGGGCTGAAACATGCCGGGGAAGCAGCACGAAGCGCGAATGGCCAAGGCCAGATCGCCGTCGTCGAGCACATCGGTCGAGAGCGTGCGCAGGTTGAACGCAGCGACGCGAATCTTGGTCGGACACTCGGAAAATTCACGCACATCGACGCGATCGAGCAGATCCCGAATCATCGAGTCGAAGGCATGACCGCGCAAGAGCCCGGGACCGCTGGCTTCGTCGGCAAGTCGATCGACACCCAAGAACTCGGCCACGGTTCGACGCAGACCGTGACGCAGGTAATACGGCAGCCCAACGAACGGATCGAAGTCCCAAAAGGCATCGCGCGACAGCGACAGCAGCGTGTCTTGAAGCACCGTCGCGGGCAAGCCAGCTCCCCACAGTCCAGCGACGAGCGCTCCGGCTGATGATCCGCCGACTTGGGTGGGACGCAGACCGGCTTCTTCGAGCGCCAGCACCACGCCGGTATGCGCGAAAAATCCGAAGAATCCCGACGACAAGATCAGCTCGAAAGGATGCGATGCGAGGTATTCACGAAGCGTTGGCATGACGAAACCTTGGTTCTTGGGCGATCGTCGAGCTGCGACGGACTATTTCCGCTTGTGTCGTCGCGGCAAGTCGGCGAGCGCAGCCAGATAGTCAATGGGCGTATCGACGGGCGGCGGACCCAGCTCTTGTTCAGACAGCGGACCGAGGTCGCGAAGACCGCGTGCCAGCGCGCGCAGGAGTTCTCGGGTTCCGGGCAGCGAGCCGAGTGCAGGAAGTAGATCTCGCTCACCAGCACCGTCGGCGATGATGCGTCCGAGCCGGTTGACGGTGGCCACTGAGACGCGACGTCGACGCAGCAGATCTTGCAGGGAGTTGCGCAGCGAATCGACGCTGTAGGCGTGACGATCGACCATCTCGACCGCGACGCGAACCACCGCCGCTGCTTCGAGCCGCTCGTCTTGAAACAGCACGAGCGCCGCCTGAAAGTAGTTGTAGATCGGGACGAGCCGCGTGCCGTAGCGATCGAACTTGCTCGGCGGAGACTTGCGATCGAGGTGAATGAAGATTCGCTCGACCGCCTCTGCATGCGGCAGCGACTCAAACAGCGAGATCGTCCGCGACGCATCGTCTTCGTACGTTCCCGCGCTGCGCAGCACTTGCTCTAGCACGGTGCGATCGACCCGGCGCGACAGCAGATCGCCATACAGCGAGTAGATGAGCGCATCGGACTCGGCATCGTCGCCAAAGCAGACCTCGCGGGTCTTGTCGGTGACGCCCGCGCGACCGGCCAGCAGCGCCGGAAGCTTGTAGCCGACCTGCTCGCGAAGCGCGCGAAAGCGTCCGGTCAGCATGTTGCGCAGGTTTGGCTTGAGGACAAACTCGTCAAACTCAATGCCGTCGAGCCGTAGCTTTTCGGTCAGCACTTTGCGCATTTGCCGAGGCGAGCCCGAGATAAAACAGATGCGCGCGCGACCTTGGCCCGACTGACGAAGCTCTCGCAGCAGCGTGGCCGCGCCGGGGACGGTTCGCTTGTCTTCGGCGTCTTCGAACGCGGTGCGCAGCAGCGACATGAACGTGTCAAAGTCGGTGCGCAGATAGGTCTTGTCGAGATCCCAGCGATAGATGACGTTCGGCGCGCTCGTCTGGCTGGCGTCGGGCTGGCTTGGGCTTGTGTGCGCAGTCTGCTCCGCTGCCGTGCTCACGTTGCGTCCTCACTGTGAAGTGCCGCTTCGCGCAGTCCGCGCTCCATATCGGCGAGCAGTCCGCTGGAGACACCCTTTTTGGCGACCTTGATCGCGTTTTGGATCGCTTGGGCTTGGCTGCGTCCATGCGCTTTGATGAGCAAGTGATCGAAGCCGAGCAGCGGCGCGCCTCCGTACTGCTTCCAGTCGGTCAGATCCTTGAGCTTGCCGATTCCACCCGACAGCATCGCCAGCCCCGCGCGCCACATCAGCTTTTCTTTGTACGCGTAGTGAGCGAGCCGGACCACCGTTTCGGACACGCCTTCGAGCATCTTGAGGACGACGTTTCCGACGAAGCCCGAGCAGATCACGACGTCCGCGACTCCGCGCGGAATGTCGACGCCTTCGACGTTGCCGATAAAGTGCAGGCCGCGTAGCTCTTTGAGCCGAGCATGCGCAGCGACGACTTCTTTGGGGCCTTTGCCTGCTTCGGCTCCGTTTGAGAGCAGCGCAACTTTGGGTCGGGGATTTTTGGAAATCCGCGACGCGTACGCTGCGCCCATCACGGCAAAGCTGACCAGATCGTCAGCGGTCGCATCGAGCGTTGCTCCCACATCGAGGATCAGCGAAAACGGATCGTCTTTTTCGCCACGTCGCACCTCGGTGGGATAGACCGCTGCCAGCGCACAGCGACGGATACCGGGCAGTCTCTTCCAGTGCTGTACGCACGACAGAACCGCCGCTCCGGTGTTGCCTGCGGACACCAGCGCTGACGCTCGACCTTCGGCACACAAGCGCGCTGCCACCGCGATGCTGCTGTCTGGCTTTTGGATCAGCGCCTCTCGGGGCGACTCGTCCATCGTGATGACTTGGCTCGCGTGATGGATCGAGATTCGCTCAGCGTCGTAGCGCTGCTTCATCAGCAGGCCAGACAGCCGGGGCGCGTCACCGACCAGCAGCAGGTGCAGCGGCTCGCCACCGTCAGAACGTGCTTCGGGCTTTTCTGTCGCGGACTTATCGCCGGAAGGCTTGCCTGTCGCTGGCCGACTTCCCGCGCGCGGCTCGCTTGCTGGTTCCCCTGCGGCTTCGAGCGATAGCGCGCAGGCCGCCGCGACCACTTCTTCGGGGGCATGGTCACCGCCCATTGCGTCGACCACAATCGTGATGGGCTTGCGTTCGATGACGTGACCAGACATCAGGGTTTCACCATATCACGCGCTGCCCAGGTTTGCGGTGGTCGGCGGGCGTCATCTTACGCACCGATTCCCTCGCAGGGCGGCATAACGGTTGATTTCCTGACCAAAATCGCCGTACGATATCCCCCACCACAGACCTTCACTTCTGACGGCAGTTCATACGTAGAGCCGCTCGTTCCGAAAGAAGCTGGGTTCCAGTTGGTTCACTTTGGGGAGGACCGCGTGAGCGAGGACGACATCATTTATTGGCAGGATGTCCTGGAGCTGGTGCAGGCGGGAAAGACCTCGAACATGAAGTGTCCTTTCTGCCAAGGCGACACACTGACCGTCACCAAGCGTGAGCGTGTCACTTCCGTACAGTGTACGGCCAAGAAGTGTGGACACTACATTGAGGGGCGCTTTTCCGCAGATGATGTGGCGGAGTAAGCGTAGGTAGGAATCGCTTAGGAGTCTCTTAGGAGTCTCTGGGGAATCGCTTAGGAGTCTCGTTAGGAGTCCGTAGGAATCGCTTGGGGGTCGCACAAGGAATCACACAAGAGACCACTCTGCTCCGTCTGGAACTGATGTACGGACAGCCCTTACGATGGATTCCTAATCAGGTGGTCAGCGAAGCAAGAAAGTTTCGGTGTTTGGTCATTTGGGAGTGAAGCAGTTGATGCTGGATCGGCTATATTCTTGCTTCGCTGGGATAGAAGTTTCTGGGGCTTGCGGATAGCGGTGTACGCGGTTGGTTTTGACGCACAGACCGCATCGTGAGTGAGGAGAAAAGGGACAGAACATGGCGCGCAACTTCCTCGGAAAAGGATGGCGCTATCCGGTGATGATAGACCGCCACGGCGGGATGGCGCAGAGCTCTCTCGATGACCTCGTGCGTGAGTCTATTTTGATCATCCTTGGTACTGCTCCTGGGGAGCGCGTGATGCGTCCGTATTTCGGATGTGACATTCACGAGCTTCTGTTTGCTCCGAACAACGTGAACACCGCTGGACTTGCAGCCCACTACGTTGTCGAGGCACTAGAGAAATGGGAGCCCCGCGTCGAGGATGTCTTTGCCGATGCGAACCCAGATCCGAATGAGCCTCATAAGTTGATCATCGATATCAAGTACAAGATTCGCGGCCAGAACGTTACTCGAAACCTCGTCTATCCGTTCTATCTGCGCAGGAGAGATCAAGAATGATCCCGACGCCGAAACTGGACGATCGGACGTACGCCGATATCATCGCCGAGGC
>CALMML010000048.1 GCA_937868485.1 uncultured Myxococcales bacterium
GGTCGAAGTCCTAAACGGCGCGGGAGGGCAAGTGGAACAGACGCTGCTCTACTTCGATCCGCAGAGTGCCGCTGATTTCCTCGCAACGTGCAACTCCGCTGCCTACGTCGCGGCCTACCGAACCAACGTCCCGCTGGCGACCATCGCGCGTCATCTCGGCGAGCAGCTCGGCCCGCGTCCGCTTCGCGTCAACGTCCTCGGCTGCGGCGACGGCAAAGCCGAAGTGTTGCTGGTCGAGCACTTGATCCGCAGCGCTCCGCGTCCGCCCAAGGTCGAGCTTTACCTGCTCGACATCAGCCACGTCTTGCTCAACGCCGCCTACAAGCACGCGACCGAGACGCTGCACGACGTACCCGTGCGGACCATTCATGGCAACTTCCACGATCTGCCGCGCTACTCGATGCTGACGCAAGCGCGGGGGCAGCATCGGATCTACACGCTGCTTGGGTTCACGCTTGTCAACTTGCGCGACGAGGTACGTTTCTTTCGCGACACGCTGAGCTGCTGCGCCCCAGGCGACTACTTTCTTTGCGACATCTTGATCGCACACGCGTCGCCGAATCGCCCCGACGAGATCGAACGAGTCGACCCCGCTCTAAAGACCAACATCCGCCCTTCGCATGCCGCATTCCTCAGCGGCCCTCTCCGCCGGTACTGCCGCGGCCTCAGCGAGGTCGAGCTGCACTTGGAGCTCGACACCCGCTGCCCCGTTCCTGGCAGCTACGGCCTCGACTTCATCGCCACCGCCAAGATGCAAAGCGGAGCGCCAGAACGGCGGTTCCTCATGTTTCGCACCCGTCGCTATGATCCCGAGAAGCTCGCTGGCAGCCTTACCGCCGTGGGTTGGCATCTTGACCTTGTGATTCCCTATGGCCACGGTGATGACGGAAAGCCCACCATGGCGCTTATGCTGTTTCGAAAACAGTAATCGCAAACGACTCGACGATTTACCTCATAGCGATATCAGCATAAGCGGAGCCTCGAACGCGCACACAGATGATAGTCCATTTCTGTTCCGGCTCGCGCCGCGGGCTTGCCGCGCCCCGGCAACTCGCGTGGAAGTCCATTCCTGCGGACCAGCCAAGCGCCGCGGTCACGCGATGGACCGCACGAGCTCCGCTGGTATGAAGCGCGGCATAAGCACGTGGTTCTCCAGGTGGACGTGACGCAGGATGTCGCCCTCCAGGTGTTCGAGCTCTGTCATCAGCGTGCGATAGCTGTTGCAGGCCCACGCAGGCGATTGAAAATTCTCGGCGGCTCCGCGCATGCGCAGGAGGAGCCTTCCTACGCTCCGGTGCTCTTCGAGCATCTCCGATAGCTCTCTACGCACGACGGCATCCGCGGGGCTTCGCGCCGTCAGCGCCGGGAAGATCTCTTGCTCCTCGCGATCGAGATGAGGAATGAGGGCCGCGTTCAGCTCACGGACGACGGCCTCCAACTCGCGCAGGCGCGGGTTGCGGTCGCCGTGAACCCGGCCGACCTTTGCGGACAGCTTTTCTACGAACGGCAGCGTCTTGCGCAAAGAGTGATGGTACCGATGTTCGATGTGTCGAATGAGCGCGGCTGTCGACAGACTGCGGGGATCCTCACACGCATCGACACGTTCCGAGATAGCCTGCTCGAGTTCCTCTAGCAGCGTCTGTACATCGAGGTTGCGCGCGCCGCATGCTTTCGCAAGGCTCATGCTGCCGTGGCAACAGTAATCGATGCGGTGGCGCTGAAAGACAGAGGCGCACTCTGAAAATTCCGACACGATGTCGGCAACGCTTTGGCCTGGGTGCAGCATGTTGATCTCCTGCTCAAATTCCTAGCAGGCTTCGTGCCATCACCAGCCTGGAAGCCGCCGCCATTGGCATCGGATTTGCGATGTACGAAAGCCATACTTCCCGTTGAGTAAAGCGATCATCATGAAGAGCGCCATCGGCACCTTCGTTTCGTCGAAAGAACCCTTTCGTCTCTGCTTCCTGATCGGACTGGGAATCGCCGCCGCCGGCCTCTTTCCGTGGCCCCTGGTGCAGCTTGGCTGGATCCGCGGCTGGCCCGGCCCACTGCACGCGATGGCGATGACGCAGGGGTTTCTTTTAGCCTTCGCCGTCGGCTTTCTCGGCACGATGCTGCCGCGGCGGACTGGCGCGCCGCCTCTGTCTACGCCCGAGCTCGTGCTGCTTTCGGTCGCCCTGCTCAGTGTCCCGCTCTGCCTGGGCCTCGGCGTAGAGCGCGCCGCGCAGCTCGCCTATTGCCTGGTGCTGCTCACCCTCGGCCGCTACGCGCTGCGCTCTCTGCGTCGGACCGAACAGAAGCAGCCGCCGCTACCATCGTTCATCTGGATTCCAGCAGGTCTTTTTCAAGGATTCTTAGGCGCGCTCTTGCTGTTTACCTTGCCGCCGTCGAGCGCGCCGCCGTGGACGTATGGCCTGGCCAGACAGCTCGCTCAACAGGGACTGATCCTCAGTCTCGTTCTGGGGCTGGCGCCGATGTTGGCGCCGATGCTGTGGACGGGAAATGCGCCGCCGCCGCCGCGACACGCAACAGCGCAGCGCGCCCAACAGGCCGGGGGCGCAGTGGCGCTCGTTGCCAGCTTTGTGCTGGAGCAGAGCGGCTCGATTTCAGCGGGACTCTTGCTCCGCGGAATCCTCTGCGCGGCGCTGTTGTGGCGGGTGACGCTGCCGTGGCAGCCGCGACGGCGCGCAGGGTTGCACCGGGTGTTATTTCGCGTCGCGCTGTGGCTCATCCCCGTGGGATTTCTCTGTGCCGCTGCGACGCCGCTGCATCGCGTCGCCTGTCTTCATATCACCTTCGTTGCCGGCTTGATGGCCCTGACCTTCGCCACATCGGTCCATGTGACCCTGCTTCACTCAGGCCATGAAGCAGAAGCTGAACGAAGCTCGCCCGCCGTCGCGACGACGGTCTTGCTGCTCTATCTGGCCGCGGCGCTACGGGTGGGCGCCGACTGGCTCGGCATATACTTCCTCGACGGTCTGACTGCGGCGGCGGGGCTCGCGCTGCTCGGGCTCTTGCTCTGGGCGGTGTTCTTGCTCCTCAAGCTGCGCCGGCCTTGATCTAGGATTCGCGATGCTCACCGTGGCGCTTGCCCTCGCCTTCGTCATCGGAATCCTCCTCGGTCTGCTCGGCGGAGGCGGCTCGATCTTGATGGTGCCGGTGCTGCTTTACGTTCTGCGAATGGAGCCGAAGTCGGCGCTCGCGTCGACCCAGGTCATCCTGGCTGCGACGAGCGCGGTGGCGGTCGTGGTACACGCACGAGCCTCGCGCGTGGTCTTCTCCGTCGGAACCGCGTTTGGGATCGCTGGAATGGCGGGGGCCTATCTTGGTGGACGGACTGCCCGCTCTGTTCCCACCAAGCTGCTGCTCTTGGGATTCACTGCGCTCATGGCGATAAGCGCCGTTGCCATGCTCCGTCGGCGTTCGGCTGCCGCGACCGAGCGCCCGCCGCCCTCGCTGGTTCGAGGTGCCGCGGTTGGATCCGCGACGGGTTTCCTGGCGGGGCTGCTCGGCGTCGGCGGCGGGTTTCTGATCGTTCCTGCGCTAACCGAGCTCGGCGGGTTGCCGATGGACCGAGCCATCGGCACGTCCCTCTTCGTCATCACGCTGCAGGCGAGCATGGGCGCGCTTGGCTACCTGGCCCATGCCTCCGTGCGCTGGGACGTGGTGCCTGTCCTGGCGCTCGTCATGGCGTTGGGCAGCACCGCCGGGGGACTTCTGTCCAAGCGGATCTCGGTGGCAGCGCTGCGCCGGAGCTTCGCCATCCTCATCCTGATCGTTGCGGTGGGGATGCTGGCGCGGAATATCCTTTGACGCACACTCAGCCGGCTGCCGCGGCAGCGCGCCGGCCGGCGATCAAGTGCCAGGCGAGAATCAAGACGAGTCCGAGAAGGAATACGCCGACGAGGATCGCACCGAGCTGCGGATAGCTGTGGGTCGTGAAGTTGGCGATCTGCTTCGAGCCGATAATGACCGGCGTGAACGGCTTCACCTTGACCGGCGCGGTCGGATCGAGCTCGTGCCCGAATACGTACAGGCGATAGATGAAGCGCCCGAACGCGAAGGTGCAGCCGTAGCCGGCGAGCACCGTCAGGTCGATGAGCGCCCGCACGTTGCCGATGGCCGCCACCCGCAGGACGAGCAGGGCGAGCACACCGAACAGGAAAGGCATGAAGTCGAGATCGGACAGCGACTGACGGTCGATCTTGTGCATGCCGATGTAGTGGTTGAGCGTGTTGATCTCGACGATGTCGTGCCCGTCGTTGCCACCCTCGATGGTGTAGGAATAGATGTCCATGTGCAGGCCCCGCGGATACTGCGGCGCCTCCATGCGAATCTGCCACAGCGGCACGACCAGACTCACGAATAGCGGTACGAGCAGAACGACGAGAAGCAGCCGCGCACTCGGAAAGAGCGGCCGATCGAGAAACTCGTAGAACTTTTTGACTGCGTCCTTCACGATCCTCTCCTTGACTCTTCGGGGCATCGCTCAGACGAGATCGCTCTTGCGGAAGTGGCGGCTCGCCGCCCACCACAAGAGTGAGCCCAGCGCCACCGGCCACAGAGTGCCCAGCGCGAACAGCGCGTTCTCTCCGATGCGGCTCGAAAGGAAGAAGCCGACAGGCCCCAGCGTGCCGAGCTCCGGCTCGGCGGCAGAGAGC
>CALMML010000049.1 GCA_937868485.1 uncultured Myxococcales bacterium
CACGCACGGTGGGCAGGTGGGCTTCTTCGGGCACGCGGTGCTAGAGCCGGTCTATCCGTACATTCGCGGGCACTACCGAGGTCCGCAAGATGGCTCGCAGCTGTTTGTGTCGGCGGGACTGGGGCACTGGCTGCCGTTTCGCATCGGCTGCCCACCCGAAGTGGTGGTGATTGAGCTCTGCCCCGCGTAAATCGGCGGGGCTGTGAGGACCGCCGATGCAGGAGCCAGGGTCCGCAGTAGGCGCTGGAAGCGGCTTACGACCAGGTGTCGTATTTGCTGAAGGTCATGACAAAGTCGGCGCGGCCTTGGGTGGCGGATCGCACGGCGGTGGAGTAGCCAAACAGGGATCGCAGCGGTAGCTCGGCGATGACACAGCGGCGGTTGCCTCGGATGCCGACATCGTGGATCTGGGCGCGACGCTGGTTGAGATCGCCGAGGACATCGCCGACAAACTCGTCGGGGACGACGACTTCAAGGCGCATGATTGGCTCGAGGAGGGCGGTGTTTGCGGCCTCGCAGGCCTTGATGAGCGCGCGCGCACCGGCAATTCGCCAGCCGACATCGGAAGCGACATCGAGCTTGGGCTCGACCGACAGCAGCACGGCTTCGATGTCGACCAGCTTGTTGCCCTTGGGACCGGAGCCCATCGCTTCGCGCATGCCGCTGAGCGCCGCTTCGACACAGCCGGGCAGGGCACGCTGAAGGGCGGGCACCCAGTCGCTGGACGGCGGTGGAACCTCGCTGCGAACGAGCAGGCCCGCGCCACGCTCCCGGGGGGAGACGCGCACGACGGCCTTGCCAAAGAGCTGCTCGTCGTCGCCAAGTCGCTCAAAGACGTGCTCTGCTTCGCCGCTGCCAAGGACGGTTTCGTGGTAGACGACCTGCGGACGGCCCGTGCGAGCGGTGACGTTGTATTCGCTGAGCAGTCGCTCGCGCGCGATTTCCAGGTGCAGCTCGCCCATGCCGGAGATGAGCGTCTGGCCCGTCTCGCCGTCTTCGCGGACGTGGAAGGTGGGATCTTCGTCGGCGATCTTTTGCAGCGCGGCCAGCATCTTTTCGGCGTCGGCGCTGGTGGCGGCTTCGACGGCCTGCGAGATCACCGGCTGATAGGTGTCGATCTGCTCCAGGACGATCTGCGCGCGTGGATCACAGAGCGTGTCGCCGGTCGCGGTGTCCTTGAGCCCAAGCGCGAGCACGATGTTGCCGGCTCCGGCTTGCTCGATCTTTTCGCGGCTGGCGGCGTGGACGGTAAACAGGCGCGAGATCTTTTCGACGCGACCGAGCGGCTTTTGCTCTTTGGCATCGGCCTTTTTCCACTCTTTGCCGTCTTTGGTCGGCGGTCCGAGGCGCGGGTTGAAGACATCGTCGCCGGACTTGAGCACGCCCGAGTAGATGCGCAGATAGACGGCCTTGCGTCCCTCGAGCATAAAGATCTTGAAGGCGAGCGCACAGAGCGGCGCTTTGTCGTCAGACGGTCGCGTCTCGGGCTCGCCACTGCGCGGGTTTACGCCGGTGATGGCGGGCACTTCGGTCGGCGCGGGTAGAAAGTCGATGACCGAGTCGAGCAGCGGCTGAACGCCTCGGTTGCGCAGCGCGGAGCCACACAGGACCGGAACGGCCTTGCGCTCAAGGGTCACTCGTCGCAGGGCAGCACGCAGGGTTGGGGCATCGACGGGCTCACCGGCCAGGAACAGCTCGGCGATGGCGTCATCGACTTCTCCGACGCGCTCGATCAGCTTTTCACGGGCGGGACCGATGATGGCCAGGTCTTCTTCGCTGGGATCGCTGACCTCGGGCGGGTCTAGCTCGTCACCGGTGAAGGTGATGCGCTTCTGCTCGATGAGGTCGTAGGCCCCGTGGAAGGTGTCTTCGGCACCGATGGGCTCTTGAATCGGGATGGGATACGCGCCGAGCGTCTTTTGGACGTCTTCGACGACGGACTCGAAGTTGGCACCGATGCGATCCATCTTGTTGACGAAGACGATGCGCGGAACGTGGAACTTGTCGGCTTGGTGCCAGACGGTCTCGGTCTGGGGCTCGACGCCATCGACGGCGGACATGACGACGACGGCACCGTCGAGGACGCGCAGCGAGCGCTCGACTTCGATGGTGAAGTCAACGTGGCCCGGCGTGTCGATAAGGTGAATGTCGTGGTTGCGCCAGGAAAACGAGGTGGCAGCGGCGGTGATGGTGATGCCGCGCTTGCGCTCCTCGGGCATCCAGTCCATCTGGGTGTTGCCGTCGTCGACGTCGCCGACCTTGTGGATGCGGCCTGAGTAAAACAAGAAGCGCTCGCTGACGGTGGTCTTGCCCGCGTCGATGTGCGCGATGATGCCGATGTTGCGAACGCGATCGAGCTTTTTGCTCTTTTGGCCCGTCGCCTTGGGTTCGTTTGCGGCGGGAGAAGGTACCGAAGACATGCGGCGCAGTGTAGAGACAACTTGTGCGCCTGACTAGGTGGTGAAAGCGGTTACGGCGTTGGGAGTGGATCTTCGTCGCCATCACCCAGCTTGGCGAGGATGGCGAGGAAGCGCTTTTGGGCGGCGCTGCCTTGGACGGCGACAAAGACGGTGTCGTCGCCCGCGATGGTGCCAACGACTTCGGAAAAGGCGAGACGATCGATGGCGGCTCCGACGCGGCTGGCTTCACCGGGCGGGGTGTGCAGGACGATCAGGGCGTCTCCGGCGGGGGCACTGTCGAGGATCGACTCGCTGAGCACGGCGGACAGGACCTGGCCTTGACCTTGTCCGGGCAGCGGTGTGCGACGGGCACTGCGGACGTAAATGCCACGCTCTTTGGACAGGCGCAGCGCGGCAATGTCTCGGCTGACCGACGACTGCGTGACCTGCCAGCCTTCGGCGACGAGCGCGTCTTTGACCTCGTCTTGGGTGTGTAGCTCGCGCGACGAGACCAGCTCCAGCAGCTTGCGCAGACGGAGCGCGCGACGGCTCTTCATGATGTCGCCTCGCGAATCGGGGCGCGCAGCGTGTTGATGGCGTCGGCAAAGCGGGTGCGGGCGGCGTGCTGCTGACGACCGAGCTTGTGCAGACGGCTGTGCAGCTTGGGCAGTCCAAGGTTGCCGATTCCTCCCGTCGAGCGTCGTCGTCGAATCAGATCGGTTGGATCGGGCGCGGGGATGTGAATCGTCTGCGCTTTGATCTCTTGGGCGACGGCGCGATAGGCACTGCGGAAGGGCTCGCCGGCTTCGACGCGACGGATGACTTCATCGGTGACGAGCAGGTTGTCACTGACCGCCGAAAGACAGCGCGCTTTGTCGACGGACAGCTTGGGAATCGCCAGCGTCAGCATGTCGAGCATTTCGAGGGTGCGACCGACGCCACGCAGAAGGGGCTCTTTGAGCAGCTGAAAGTCGCGGTGATAGCCGGAGGTGAGCTTGCCGCTCAAAAAGCGAAGCTGGGCCAAGTCTCCGTCGAGAGCTGCTGCGCGCGCGCGGGTCAGCTCGAACAGATCCGGGTTCTTTTTGTGCGGCATCAGGCTCGATCCGGTCGCCAGGTCGGCGGGCAGGATCAGATAGCCAAACTCCTCGGCGGAATACAGACAGACATCGGACGACAGGCGCGACAGCTCGTGGGCCAGCTGGGTGCAGAAAAAGACAAGCGCGGACTCGAGCTTGCCGCGACCGTTTTGCACCGCTGTCACCGTCTGAACCAGCCCGGAAAAGCCGAGCGCTTTGGCGGTGGCTTCGCGATCGAGCGCAAGGGGAACGCCATAGCCCGCCGCACTGCCGAGAGGCGACTTATCAATCTGGGCGAGCAGCGACGGCGCAGTTTCCAGCGTATCGAGGAGTCCTTCGGCAAAGGCTGCTGCCCACAGACCGATCGACGAGGGCATGGCCCGTCGCTGATGGGTAAAGCCGGGCCACAGCACGCGCCGATGATCGGACGCAAAGCGCAGCAGCGCCGACGCCAGCTGAACGCCAAGATCCCACAGCGTGAGCAGCGCGTCTTTGGCATACAGCCGCAGATCGCAGGCAATCTGGTCGTTGCGCGAGCGTCCGGTGTGCAGTCGTGCGCCCAGCTCGGGATCGCGATGGGACAGCCACATCTCGACGGCGGTGTGACCGTCTTCGTGCTCGCGGGTGATGACGAGCTGTCCCGTGGAAATGGCGACGAGCGCTTCGCACAGCAGGTTGTGCAGCCGCTGATGATCAGCGTCGGACAGCAGCTTGGCGCTGCGCAGCCCGGCGATGTGACCCATGCTGCCGAGGACATCCCAGACGAGCAAGCGTCCGTCCCAGTGCGGATCGTCGCCGATGGTGTAGGACAGGGCGCGCTCGTTGGGCGGTATCGACGGGGACCACAAGGTGGAAGGCGAAGAAGCGCTGCTCATGGACGGATGACCTTACCGCGAGGAAGTGTTGACGGTGGCAAGATAGCGAGTGGCCAGCTCGGCGTAGAAGCGACGGGCGGCGCGGACCTCGGCGATGGCGACCCACTCATCGGCGGTGTGCGAGACGCGGCTGTCCCCGGGACCGCACTTGATGGCATCGAGGTGTCGCAAAAAGACCCAGTCCGAACAGGTTGGGCTGCCGTAGCGACGAGCGTTTGGACTGACTTCAGCGGCGACTTGCAGAAGCGGTGATCCGGCGGGCGTCTCACAGGGCTGAAGCCGCGACGAGGTGACAACGACCTGGCTTCCGAGCGCCTGCTGTAGATACGGTGCCAGCTCGCTGTGATCCCAGCAGGGCGTCGTGCGCAGATCCAAGACGGCCTTGGCCTGCGGCGGCGTGACGTTGCGCGCGACTCCGGCTTCGAGCACCGTCGGTGTAATCGTCGGCTGACCCAAGAGCGGATGCGGCCTTTCGGTACACAGCGACGGAAGCTTGAGCAGATCCGCCGCGAGCTGGAAGACCGCTGAGCGGGCGCCTCGCTCGGCGGCATAGGCGGCGTGACACTGATCACCGTGGGCGACGAGATCGACCATCATCAGGCCGCGCTGCGCGACGGCGAAGTCGAGCGAGGTTGGCTCTCCGACGATGGCGGCATCCAGGTGTCCGAGCCTTGGCACGGCGCGCGGCATGCTGGTGTCGCGCGTCTCTTCGCTGTAGCCGAGCACGACGAGCAAGCGACCTTGCTGGGGACCGCCCGCGCGCTGGACATCGAGCGCCGCCGTGATCATCGCTGCGACGCTGGCTTTGGCATCGTTTGATCCGCGACCCCACAGCCGTCCGTCGCTCTGGGTCGGTTCAAACGGCGCGCGTGTCCAGCCTTGTCCGACGGGAACGGTGTCGATGTGCGACACCAGCGCGAGGCTGTTGCCGGGCCGCTTCGAGTCCAGCTCGATAGAAACCATGGCATCGTCGCGCCGCACGGGCAGACCGACGGACAAAGCCACCTGCTCGATCAGCGCTGCGACGGCGGCTTCATCGCCCGAAACGGACGGCGTGCGCACCAGCTCGGCGAGCAGTGCAATCTCGTCGAGATCCGACGCGCCCGAGCTAGCCAAGGAGTGCGGCAAGATCGACTCCCAGATAGGTCGCTTTTTCTTTGCGTCCGACGATCATCGTGCCGCAGCCCGCGCCGGTAAAGACCTCGAACAAAAGCGAGTCGGGAGCGGCTCCGTCGATGATGTGGGTTCGCTCGACACCGCCCGTCGCAGCGCGAATGCAGGCTTCGACCTTGGGACGCATGCCGCCGGCGATGGCGCTGGTCGCGAGCAGGCTGGCCAGATCATCGGGATCGGCAAACGTGACGAGCGTCGACGGATCGTTGCGATCGCGCAGGACACCGGGTGCGCTGGTCATAAAGATCAGCTTCTGGGCGCGCAGGGCGACGGCGAGGCTTTCGGCCATGGTGTCGGCGTTGACGTTGAAGACGTTGCCGTTTCCGTCGCCCGCCAGACACGACACCACCGGGACATAGCCCGACTGAAGCAGCGTCTCTAAGACACGCGGATCGACGCGCTCGATGTCCCCGACGTGACCGAAGTCCACCCGCTGCTCTTGACCGTTGTCGTCGACGACCTGCACGGGCGGACGCCGATGCGCCGACACCAGCTCGGCATCGACACCCGACAGACCGACGGCGCGAACGTGATGCGCGCGCAGTGCCGACAGGACCGCGACGTTGAGCTGTCCAGCGACCGACATCACCACCGCTTCGAGCGCGGTATCGTCGGTGACTCGTCGTCCCGCGATGATCTTGGGCTCACTGCCGAGCTTGCGTGACAGCGCGCTCGCCTGCGGACCGCCACCATGGACGATCACCAGATGCACACCCAGCGACGACAGAAGCGACAGCTGCGCGGCGACACCCGACAGCGCTTCGGCCTGATGCAGCACTTCTCCGCCGAGCTTGATGACGAAGATTTGATCTCGATAGGCGCGAACGTAGCGCAGTGCGCCCTTTAAACCGGCAATGCCTTTGGCTGGCTCGATAGACACGACAAGTCCTTTCTTTCGCGAGGTCGACTACTGCGACAGCTCGCCGATGAGTTCGAGGAGGAGCGCGCGCTGAACGTGCAGACGATTTTCTGCTTCATCGACGACGGCAGCGCGTGGACCGTCGAGCACAGCGTCATCAATTTCAATGTTGCGACGGACAGGCAGGCAGTGCATGACAAAGCCCTGGTCGGTCAGCTTGTGGCTGCGTGCTTCGGTCATGCGCCAGTCTTTCTTGTCGCTGCGCAGTGCGGCTTCGTCGGCGGGCCTGCCAAAGTGACTGATCGCGCCCCACGACTTGACGTAGACCACGTCTGCGCCGTCGATTGACTCGTCGAGCTTGTGGCTGACCGAGACGCTGCCGCCGCTCTGGCTGGCGACGCGCGCAATCGTCGACATGTCGTCGGGGTCCAGCTCATAGCCGGGCGGATGCGCGATCGTCAGGTTCATGCCTTGGCTGACGGCTGCAATCGCCGCGCTGGCCGGAACTGCCGTCGGAAGCGGCTTGGGATGATACGACCACATCAAGGTACAGCGACGGCCTTTGGGGTCTTTGAGCCGCTCGCGCAGCGTCAGTGCATCGGCCAGACCTTGGCAGGGATGGCGACGGACCGACTCCAAGTTGATGACCGGCTTTTCGCAGTAGTGGGCAAAGTCACGCAGGACGCGATCCTCACGCTCCGTCGACCAGTCGGTTCCTTTGGGAAACGCCCGCAGCGCCACCGCGTCGGCATAGCGACCCAGCACGCGCGCGGCTTCGGCAATGTGCTCGACGGTGGTTCCGTCCATCACGACGCCTTTTTGCATCTCCCACGCCCACGAGGTTCGACCCGGCTCCAGCACCACACCGTGTCCGCCGTGCAGAAACATCGCGACCTCGAAGCTGGTTCGGGTGCGCAGGCTCGGGTCCAAAAACACCATCGCCAGGACTTTTTGCGCGAGCGCGTCTTTGCGCTTTAGCTCGCCGCTTTTGAGCCGCGCCGCCAGATCGAGCAGCCGAGACAGCTCACTCGGGGCGAGATCGGCCATGTCCAGAAAGTCTCGCTTGGGTTTCACAGCGGCGGTCATGACAGCACCTGCGCGAGCGCTGCCAGCAGCAGCTCTGCCTCGGGGATGGAAAACGACAGCGGCGGCATCAGACGCAGAACCTGCGGGTCCGACGACGTGCCGGTGATGATCTGATGACGAAGCATGGCCGTCTGAATCTCGACGGCGGGACGATGCAATCGCAGCCCGAGCAGCAGCCCGCGACCTTGGGTGGCGATGACCTTCTTGGGCCCGAGTGCCAGCGCGCCATCGCGGAGATGATTTCCGACGGTGATAGCGTTTTCGATCAGCTTTTCATCGTCGATGACGGCCAGCGTTGCCAGCGCCGCTGCACACGGGACCGGACCGCCGCCAAACGTGCTGCCCAGGTCGCCCGACTTGATGAGCGCCGCCACGGCATCGGTGGTCACGACGGCAGAGATCGGAAGTCCCGACGCAAGACCCTTGGCCAGCGTCAGCAGATCGGGCGTGACACCGTACGACTCGGCAGCGGTAAAGGCGCCACAGCGACCGACGCCACACTGAACCTCGTCGAAGATAAGGAGCGCGCCCGCGCGATCACAGGCGGTGCGGGCCGCTTGCAGCAGCTCGACGGGCAGATCGCGCGCGCCGGTCAGACCTTGGACGGGTTCTACGATCACGCCCGCGATCGTGTCGTCCACCGCCGACAGCAGCGTCGCCGGATCGTTCCACGGCACCTTGAGCGACAGCGGCATGCCCGCGCGACGAGCCCCCGCCATGTACTTTTCACCGTCGGTGACAGCCAGCGTTGCAGCGGTTCGTCCGTGCCAGCCACCCTCGATTGAGACAAAGCGCTGACGGCCCGTGACCTTGCGCGCCAGGTGCAGCGCGTTTTCGTTGGCTTCGGCCCCGGAGTTGACCAGGAACACCTTGCGCAGCGACGGTGGACAGTGCGCGACAATCGCGGTTGCCAGCTTTTCGCGAATCGGATGCGGCAGCGCCGTCGAATAGAACAGCAGCGCTTCGGCTTGCTCGGCAATCGCCGCCACCACGCGCGGATGACAGTGTCCCGTCGCTGCCACCGCGTGACCACCGTACGCATCGAGCCAGTGCTGACCTTCCGCGTCGGTCAGCCACGAACCTTTGCCGCTCACCGGATGAACCGGAAGCTGCGCATACACCGGCAACAGCGCCGACGTCGCCTTTAACATGGAAACACTCCCACCGCTTGCAGGCCGCAGGTCTCGGGCAGTCCGAGCGCCAGGTTCATCGCCTGGACCGCTTGGCCCGAAGCACCTTTTAGCAAATTGTCAATAGAAACCGTTACTTGCAGCTCTTTTCCGTCGGGACTTTGGCAGCCGTGAAGCAGCGCGTAGCTCGATCCGATCGCGTGGGTCAGCTCTGGCGGCTTGCTGAGCACCCGCACGAGCGGCCTTTCGTGGTACGCGCTACGCAGCGCGGCTTCGACGGTGCCGGGCGGAAGCGCCGATTCCAGCTGGGCATGCAAGGTCAAGTAGATGCCGCGCACCATCGGTCCCGAGTGTGTGATGAGCCGCGCCGTCGCATCGTTCCGTCCGGTCCACGTTCGCAGGCTCTGCACAATTTCGGCTTCGTGACGGTGCGAAAACGGCGAGTAGGCAAACAGGTTGTGCGCCCGCGCCGGATGATGCGTCGTGTCTTTGGGCTTGGCACCCGCGCCGCTCGATCCGGTGATCGCAAACAGCGTCGGTGACGTCGTCCCGAGCAGGTCTTTCAGCGGATACAGCGCAAGCTGCGCCGCCGTCGCAAAGCAGCCCGGTGCGGCAATCGCCTTCGCCCCGCGCAGCGACGAGCCATTTACATCACACAGCCCGTACTGAAAGGTCGAGAGCAGCTCTGGCGCTGGATGCGGACCGTAGTAACGCGCGTACAGCGACGGATCAGCGATGCGAAAGTCCGCCGCCAGATCGATCAGCAGGCGCGGCTGGGCCGCGAGGATCGACGGGACGAGCCGGGCCGACTCACCGTGCTCGAGCGCCATCATCACCACGTCGTGCTGTCGCGTCAGCTCGTCCAGCTCACCTGCGATAAAGCGTGCGTCAGTCAGCGGTGCCAGCGTCGGATGCACGCTGCCAATCGCTTTGCTTTCTTGGCTGCGACTGTGCGCGGTGACTGTCCCGACGAAAGGATGCTGATACAGAAGCCGCAGCAGCTCGCCTCCGACGTAACCGCCTGCCCCGACGCACAGCACCGACAGCGCTTGGCTCACGGCGTGGCCTCGATTTCGTCGCTGCGAGTGGCTTTGATGGGCCCGCGTAGCTTGGCGGCTTCGACGGACTTGCGCACCACCGACACCAGACCGGCTGCATCGCGACGAGCGTTGTGCGCCGGTAGGTTCAGGTTGCTGCGAATGTAGTCGAGCCCGACCTCATTGTCCGTCGATGGACCTGTCAAGACCGTGACAGAGATGCCGTAGTCTCGTCGCAGAAGCTCGACCGCGCCCCAGCAGCCGACCGGATCGGGCGCAGCGACGACCCACGCACCCGCGACGCCGCGTAGCTCGGGATCCAGCAGGATGTCTTGCACGCCGTATTCGCCGAGGATTCCGTCGCCCAGCTCGGCAATGATCACGTCGGGCTTGACCTCGCACAGGCGGTTCATGATGCCTTTGGCGGTCTTGGTCGTCACACCGGCTCTCGTCGAGGCCAGGCCGCTGTCGGAAAAGGCCAGCGCCGCCACCGCGCCCGCGTCGAGCATCTGGAGCTTGTCGCGCATCAGCGACACGCCGGTCAGCTTACAGGCCGCGACGCGCAGTCCACCTCTCGACAGTCCGCGCACAAGCTCCGTCGCTGCGTAGGTCTTGCCGGTGTTCATGCAGGTGCCCGCGACGTAAATCACCGGGACTTTGCTGCGCAGCTCATCGGCACCGGGCACCGCGCCTTGACGGATGTGCGCAGGCTTGCCGACGCGATCGGACAGCTCGGGAAAGCTCAGGATCGCACCCAGCACTTCGGCGCGAAACGGCGAGCCCAGCTCGGGACTGGCCGACGTACAGCGACCGAGCACGCCACCCAAGTTCAGGACATGGACCGTATCACCGACCGAGATGTGCGACGGAACTTCCCCGGCGTAGCCATGCAGCGCGCGCCGATTGCCGAGCGTTCCCGCCAGCACATCGCCCGCACGCAGCGGCACCATTCGTCCCGTCAGATCTTCGACGGTGTTGTAAGTCGACTTGTCTTCCAGGATGCGCACCGCCAGCACGTAGCCTTCCGCCGCCGTGATCTGGTCGCTGACGATGACATCGCGGCCCAGGTTGGCGTTCTTCGTCGAAGACGAGATGCGATCCAGACGAACCCTCGTCGTGAGCATCATGGCTACTTGTCCCCCGATTGACCGAGGATCGATTCCGCCCGCGCCTGTGCCCGCGCCGCCAGCAGCGGAGCCACCGCCTGGACCCGCGCAAAGCCGCGCGCTTCTTCGCCCGACCACAGCAGGTTTTCTTCGCCGTACGTGGCCACCGCCCGATCGAGCAGCGACGCCGGACTGCGCGTCCCCGTCACTTGGAACCGTCCCGGTGCAAAGCGCAGCCGCGTCTCACCCGTCACGCGCTGCTGGCTGCTTTCGAGCAGCGCTTCAATGTCGCGCAGCGCCGGATCGAAGTACTGACCTTCGTGCAGCCGGTCGCCGTAAAAGCGCGCCAGGTGATCTTTCCAAAAGCCCTGCCACTTGGTCTGCACCAGCTTTTCCAGCTCGCGATGGGCGGCAATCAGCGTCAGCGCTGCGCCTGCTTCGAAGCCAACGCGACCCTTGATGCCGAGCACGGTTTCCCCGACGTGGACATTGCGACCGACGCCGAACTCTTCACACAGCGCGCCCAGGACATCGACCAGCTGTGCGCCGCTGTAGGTCTTGCCATCGACGGACACCGGCACGCCTTTTTGCCAGCCAATCACCACATCGCGCGGCGGCAGGCTCGGGTTTGGCGGATCGAGCAGCTCGCTCGGCGGACTCTGCCACGAGTCATGCGTCCAGCCACCGCCCCACGTCGTCCCCCACAGCCCACGATTGACCGAATACGCGCTCGCTCGTTCCGGCACTGGCAGCCCGCGATCTTGCAGGTACTTGAGCGACTCTTCGCGCTTTACGCCCCCTTCGCGAATCGGCGTCACCACTTGCAGCTCCGGGGCCAGCACCCGCAGCGCGACGTCGAAGCGAATCTGATCGTTGCCCGCGCCCGTCGAGCCATGCGCCACCGCTTTCGCACCAAGCTGCTTGGCCACCTCGATCACCGAGATCGCTTGCTGCGTTCGCTCAGCCGCCACCGACAGCGGATAGACCTCGCCGCGCAGCACGTTTCCGAAGATCAGATAGCGCACGAAGCGATCGAAGACCTTTTCCCGGGCATCGACGGCGTGGTGAGACGCGGCTCCGACAGCTTTGGCCTGCGCTGCGATGCGCTCACGCTCCGCGGCGGACGTTCCGCCGGTATCGACGAACACCGTGTGAACGGTCCAGCCGACTTCCTGCAGCTTGGGAACACAGTACGAAGTGTCGAGTCCGCCCGAAAAGGCAAGCGCCAACGGGCCCAGTTTGTTTTGCATAATGCATATAGATGCACAAAGAGTTTTTGACGCACAAGCAATATTTTTCGGACTACCTGATGTTCTTTTTCCAAAAATCGCGCAAAATTCGACGAAATTTTGCTTTGACTTGGCGCGTCATGTGGTTCACCCTGGCCGCCGATGAGGGCAGACTGTGGAAGCATGTAAGATGCATAAATGCATAACAGGAGCGGGCCGATGAAGCTGTGTCTCCCAGATGGAACGACGGCCATCGGACGATCCTTTGGTGCGCAGGTCGAAGCGCGCGGCGAGGTGGTCTTTCACACCGGCATGGTGGGTTACGTCGAAGCGCTGACCGATCCTTCGTACCGAGGCCAGATCCTGGTTCTCACCTATCCGCTGATTGGCAACTACGGTGTGCCAGCCGACGGGATGGAGTCGGATCGGATTCAGGTGCAAGGGCTGGTTGTCAGTCGCTACGCCAAGACCTACAGCCATCATGCAGCGGTGCGCAGCCTCGGGGACTGGCTGTCCGCGTCGGGCGTTCCGGCGATTGAGGGTGTGGACACGCGGCGGCTGGTTCAGACGCTGCGCAGCCACGGCACGATGCAAGGTGCGCTGCTCGCCGACGATCGCGATCCGCAGGCTGGGCTTGTGGACGCGCCAGGGATTGCGATGCGCGACGCGGTCGGACTGGTGTCGCCGCAGTCGATTGTCGAGCTTCCCGGTGGGGACGGACCGACGATCCTGCTGATTGATACCGGCGCGAAAGAGTCGATCGTGCGGTCGCTGCAAGTGCGGGGTGCGAAGGTGATTCGCGCGGGCGCGAGCACCAGCTGGGAGCCGTATCTGTCGCGCGTCGATGGTGTGCTGCTCGGCAACGGACCGGGCGATCCGCGTGATCAAGGTCCGCTCATCGAGCGACTGCGCAAGATCTTGGATCTGCGGCTGCCGACGTTTGGCATCTGTCTGGGACATCAGCTCCTGGCGCGCTGCCTTGGGGCGGACACGTTCAAGCTGCCGTTTGGGCATCGCTCGCACAATCAGCCGGTGCTGGAAGTGGGGACGCGACGAGCGTTTATCACCAGCCAAAATCACGGCTACGCGGTCGATGAAAAGACGCTGCCCGGCGATGTGCTGCCGTGGTTTGTGAACCTCAACGACGGAACCAACGAAGGGATTCGCCACGCGAGCCTGCCGTTTTCGTCGGTGCAGTTTCACCCGGAAGCGGCGGCGGGTCCGCGTGACACCGCGCTTTTGTTCGACGAGTTTCTGCGCACCGTGTCGGCTGCCAAGAGGACGCGATGAGGACGCGATCATGACGCCACAGACCTTGAAACCACTTTTGTCCGAGCTGCCGACGCTGCCCAAGCGAGTGCTGGTCCTCGGATCGGGCGCGCTCCAGATCGGTCAAGCGGGCGAGTTTGACTATTCGGGATCGCAGGCCTGCAAAGCGCTGCGCGAAGAAGGCATCTACGTCGTCCTCGTCAATCCGAACATTGCGACGGTGCAGACGTCGGACAAGCTGGCGGACGCGGTGTACTTTCTGCCCGTCGAGCCCGCGATCGTTGAGTCGATCCTGGTCAAAGAGCAGATTGATGCGATCCTGCTCGGCTTCGGTGGACAGAGCGCGCTCAACTGTGGGCTACGGCTGGCCGACGAAGGGATCCTTCTGCGTCACGGTGTGCGGGTGCTGGGAACGTCGATCGAGACGATTCGCGCCTGTGAAGACCGCAAGATCTTCGCCGACAAGCTGCGGGAAATTGATGTGCCGGTGGCGCGTGGTCAGGTTGCAACGTCGCTGGCAGAAGCGCAGCGCGTCGCCGAAGAGATTGGCTATCCGCTGATCCTGCGCGCGGGCTTTTCGCTCGGTGGACGAGGATCGGCGATCGTCAAGTCGCAGCACGAGCTGGGCCAGGCCGTCGAAAGAGCGCTCGCGGGCGTCGGACAAGTGCTGCTCGAAGAGTGTCTGTCGGGCTGGAAAGAGATCGAATACGAGCTGGTCCGCGACAAGGACAACAACTGCATCACCGTCTGCAACATGGAAAACTTCGATCCGATGGGCGTCCACACGGGCGAGTCGATCGTGGTGGCTCCGTCGCAGACGCTGTCGGATGCGGACTATCAGCTGCTGCGCGATGCGGCGATTGCGACGATTCGTCACTTGGGCATCGTCGGAGAGTGCAACATCCAGTTTGCGCTCGATCCGAAGGCGTCGCGCTTTCGGGTGATCGAGGTCAATCCTCGGCTGTCGCGCTCGTCGGCGCTGGCGTCGAAAGCGACGGGATATCCGCTGGCCTACGTCGGTGCCAAGCTGCAGCTTGGGTATTCGCTGCCGTCGCTGCGCAATGCGATTACGCGCACCACCACCGCGTGCTTTGAGCCCGCGCTCGACTACGTGGTGTGCAAGGTGCCGCGCTGGGACCTTGAAAAGTTCGCGGGCGCGGATCTGCGCATCGGCACCGAGATGAAGTCCGTCGGCGAGGTGATGGCGATCGGTCGCAGCTTCGGGGAAGCGCTGCAAAAAGCGCTGCGGATGCTGGAAGTCGGGGCCGATGGCTTCGATCCGTCGCTGTACGGTCTGTCGGATCGTGAGGCGGTGCTGGCCGAGCTGTCGCCGCCGTCGTCGCGTCGCATCTTTGCGCTGGCGCGCGCCTTCGAGCTGGGCTTTTCCGTCGAAGAGCTGTGGAAGCTGACCGCGATTGACCGCTTCTTTTTGTCGGAACTTCACGAGCTTGCGACGCTGCGTGGGCTGCCAAGTGGCCGACCTGCCGACGCGCTGACCTTCGCCGAGCTGACGCAGTGCAAGCAAGCGGGCTTTTCCGACGCGCAGATTGCCAAGTCGTGTCAGCAGGGAACGACGGCGGCGCAGGTGCGGACGCGACGCAAGCTGCTTGGGATTGTGCCTCGGCTGCGACAGATCGACACGCTGGCGGCGGAATATCCGGCGCAGACCAACTACCTGTATCTGACCTATCACGCGACGGCGGACGATGTGCTTCCGTCGGAAAAGAAGAAGCTGCTTTTGCTCGGTTCGGGCTGTTATCGCATCGGCTCGTCGGTCGAGTTTGACTGGAGCTGCGTCGGTGCGGCGCAGGCAGCGCGTGAGCTGGGCTACGACGTGGCGCTGCTCAACTGCAATCCCGAGACGGTCAGCACCGACTACGATCTGTGCGATCGGCTGATCTTTGACGAAGTGTCGCTGGAAACGGTGATCGAGCTGTGGGACTTCGAGTCCTCGGCGGCGGGCGGCTTTGCGGGCGTGCTGTTGGCGATGGGTGGACAGACGCCGAACCGACTGGCGCTGCCGCTGCATCAGGCGGGGATTCGGCTGCTCGGGACGGCTCCGTCGTCGATTGACTGCGCCGAAGATCGCGCGAAGTTTTCGGGGCTGTGCGACGCGCTGCACATTGATCAGCCGCGCTGGACCGAAGCGGGACAGATGGCGGATCTCGACGCGGCGGTTGGTTCGATTGGCGGCTATCCGGTGCTGGTGCGTCCGTCGTACGTGCTGTCGGGCGCGGCGATGCGGGTGGCGCACAGTGGGCCAGAGCTTACGCTGTATCTCGACGGAGCGACGCAGATTACGCCGGAACATCCGGTGGTCGTCAGCAAGTACGAGCGTCACGCGCGCGAGATCGAGCTGGACGCGGTGGCGAAAGACGGCGAAATCCTGCTGTGGGCAATCTGTGAGCACATCGAGGACGCGGGCGTTCACTCGGGCGATGCGACGATGATGCTGCCGCCGCAAGATCTGACGATCGAGACGGTGCGCAAGGTGCGGCGAATCGGGCGGGCGCTCGTGAAGGCGCTGAAGGTGACGGGGCCGGTGAACTTGCAGCTGCTCGCGCGTGACGACGAAGTGAAGGTCATTGAGTGCAACCTGCGTGCGTCGCGGAGCTTTCCGCTCGTGTCGAAGGCGCTCGGGGTGGACTTCATTCGCACAGCGACGCAAGCCATGCTGGGAGAGTCGGTGACGCTGCCGCCGCTGCGTGATCCGCTCGATCTGGACTTTGTGGTGGTGAAGTCGCCGATGTTTTCGTTTCGTCGGCTGTCGGGCGCGGACCCGATCCTGGGCGTCGAGATGGCCGCGACGGGAGAAGTTGGCTGCTTCGGTCACAGCGTCGAAGAAGCGCTGGCCAAGTCACTGCTATCGACGGGCTTTCGCTGGCCGAAGTCAGGTGTGCTGCTGTCGCTCGGGACGATGGGCGACAAGTACCTGCTGGTCGACGAAGCGCGGCAGCTGACCAAGCTGGGACTGCGCATCTACGCGACGCCGGGCACCGCAGAGACGCTGCATGCCGAAGGGATCGCGTGTCAGGTGGTGGACAAGGGCGAAGCGGGACCGGATTCGCAGGTGCTACGGCTTCTGCGCGACGGCAGCATCGATCTGGTGATCAACATTCCGCGCAGCTTCGACAGCCAAGGCCGTCCCGACGGAGTGCTGATTCGTCGCGCCGCGATCGACCTGGAGATCCCGCTCTACACCGACCTGCAGCTTGCGCGTGCGGTGGTCAAGATGCTGGCTCGCGTCACGCCTCCGTCGGCAACAAGTCCTGGCAGCCTGCAAGTCATTCCTTGGCGCGCGTATCTTAGCCCGTAACTGCGTCGTTGCCGCCTCGGTCCGCGCACTGGAAACGGGCCGAAAGCGGGGATTGGATGTAAAAGAACATCCGCGCAGTACGTACGGCTTAGAAAAGGCAAAACGGACATGACGACGAACCAGAAGCAGCACCTTGAGACGCTGGCGATTCACGCGGGACAGCCAGCAGAGCCGGTGACGGGAGCGATTACGCCGCCGGTGTTTATGACCTCGACGTATGTGCAGGACGGGCCCGGCGGTCACAAGGGCTTTGAGTATTCGCGCACGCACAATCCGACGCGGCAGGCGCTGGAAGCGAACCTGGCGGCGCTCGAAGGCGGGGACTTTGGCGTGGCGTTTGCGTCAGGCTGCGCGGCGACGACGACCATCCTGCACACGCTGTCGGCGGGCGATCACGTCGTGGCGGGCGATGATCTGTACGGCGGCACCTACCGAATCTTTGAGCGCGTGATGAAGCAGCTCGGTGTGTCGGTGACGTACGTGGACCCGACGCGACCGGCGGCTTTTGGTGAAGCGATTCGACGCGAAACCAAGCTGGTCTGGATCGAGACGCCGACCAATCCGCTGCTCAAGCTGTGCGACATCGCGGCGGTGGCTGACATTTGCAAGGGTGCGAAGCTGCCGCTCGTGGTGGACAACACGTTTTTGTCGCCCGCGCTCCAGAGCCCGCTCGCACTCGGGGCGACGGCGGTGGTTCACTCGACGACGAAGTATGTCAACGGGCATGCCGATGTCGTCGGTGGCGTGGTGGTGACAAGCGATCCGCAGCTTCACGAGCGGCTGCGCTTTTTGCAAAACGCCATCGGAGCGGTGCCGGGACCGATGGACTGCTTCTTGGTGATGCGAGGCGTCAAGACGCTGCCTTTGCGCATGGAACGACACTGCCAAAACGGGCTGGCGATGGCCAAGTGGCTGGAAGCGCAGGTCGGTCGCGGACTCATCGAGCGCGTGATCTATCCGGGCCTGCCGTCGCATCCGCAGCATGCCTTGGCCGAGCGTCAGATGAAGGGTCCGGGCGGCATGATCAGCTTCGTGGTGGGAAGCGGTCGGCTGCCGGCGCTGACGCGAGCGGTGAACATCCTGCGTGCGGTGAAGCTGATTGCCTGCGCCGAGAGCCTCGGTGGTGTCGAGTCGCTGATCGAGCATCCCGCCAGCATGACCCACGCGAGCATTCCCGTCGCGCAGCGTGAAGCGCTTGGCATTTCCGACGGACTGATTCGCCTGAGCGTCGGCATCGAGCACATCGACGATCTGATCGCGGATCTTGCCCAGGCGTTTGCGACGGCGGACTAGCTACAGCGTCGCGCGCGCCGACAGAAGCCACGCAAGCGGCGTGCGCAGCACCGGACAGGCGACAAAGTCGAGCGCTTGCTCGGTGGCCAGTGCGTACAGCCGTTCATCGACTGCGAGCTGCTCACCGACGACAAGACCCAGCTTGGTTCCTTCCGGCAGGCTCTTTTGCAGCGCGGCACAGGCTGCAACGAGCGGCTGCTCCATCGGCAAGGTTGCAAGCGCCAGCGCAACGACGCTTGCTTGATCCGGCACCGGCGGCAGGGGAAGTGCGGGCTGCCAGCGAAGCTGATAGCCAACCTGCGCGGGCAAGTCAGGCTGCGACGGACTGACCACGAGCGGCTGCCAGCCTTCGGGCGTGCGCGGCACCGTCAGATCGAGCGCAATCGTTCGTGCCACCGGCAGCTCGCGCAGCAGCGCTGCATCGTTGTGCGTCTGAAGGTTCGCCCACACCGGCACCTTCGCCAGCGCTTGCGCCCAGCTCGACAGCCTCGATAGATCCGCATCGTTTACAACATGCTGAAGCGACAGCGGCAGCGCACCGAGCAGCAGCAGCCCGCGATGACCGTCGATCGTCACCGGATCGCCAGGTCGCAGCGTGTATTCCCGCGTCGAGATCTGC
>CALMML010000050.1 GCA_937868485.1 uncultured Myxococcales bacterium
AGGAATCGAATAGGAATCGGTGAGGAATCGCGCGCGAAGGACTACGCGAGCTTGTTTTCGAGGATCAGCTTGTAGACATCCTTCTTCGTCGGCCACACCGGGGACTTCTGACACAGGTTCATCGCCGACGTTGCTTCACAGAACTTGAGCCAGGACGACTCATTGCCTGTGAACTGATAACAGCCAGCGATCTTCTTGGGCTCAGAATAAAACACCAGCATCTGGCGGTTGCGCGGATCTTTCTGCGCAGCCTTGAGCACCGCATCGACGAGCTTGACGCCCGGATGACTGGTTCGCTTCACCGGCATCAGCGTGTCGTAGTAGCCGATTCGGTAGTTGAGGATTCCGCTCTGGGCCAAAGGCAGTGCGACTTCCAGCGTCGAGTGATGGGCCCCCGCGACAATCGTTGCGAGCGGCAGCATGTAAAAGACGTGATCGAACTTGCCCATCACGTTTGCACCCAAAAAGCGCTGCAAAAAGAAGATCGTATCGGTGGTCGTTCCCGAGATATCCGACGCGGGAACCAGTCCAAACAGCTGATCCATCTTGTTGATGGTGCTGGTGTCTTTCAGGCTCCAGATCGACTGTCCGCCCTTCATCGTTCCCAGAAACTGCTGCACCGACACCAGATCGAGCGCCTTTTCCGGCTTCAGCAGCTCATCGTACTGACCCTTGGCGTTGACGCGGTGACGACCGAAGTCGTACTTCTTCTTGGTCTTGGGATTGATGATCTCTTTTCCCTCACGGAACTCGGTGTTCCAGACATCCGCGCCGCCCTTTTGTACGTCCTTTTTCTTGGTGTCGATCTGGTCGTACAGCTTCTTGAACTTTTCCGTCAGATCCTTGGCGATGGGACCGACTCCTTCGACAAACTCTCCGTACAGCCGGATCACATCCGAGCATTCCTGACAGTCGAAGCTCTGGACATCGTCATGCAGCGCGACCAGTCCGGGCACGGGATCGTCGGCTTTGACATCCGTGATCTTCTTTCCGGCTGGCTCTGACTTCTTCGTTCCTTTGGGGGCCGGTGCGGTCGTGAAGGTCTCGCGGGTCAGCAGCTTCATGCCTTCCTTTTCCTTTTTGACCTTCTCTTTGAGCGCGCCAAGTACCTTCGCCTCTGCATTGGCAGAGACGATCATCTCGTCGAGCGCACGACCCGCCGCCGCACGCAGCGGTCCGATCAAGTCCGGCTTGTTGAAGCAGTCCACCAGCTCCAGCGAAAGCTGAACTTCCAGCGCCTGCTTGTCCTGAACCCACTGTGCGACGTCACCTGCCTCTTCGATGAGCTTCGGCATGTATCCTCCCTGCTGGACCCTCAGGAGCGCGCTGTCCGCGACGCAGCTTCTGCGGGCCCAAGTGTGCTTCATTCATCAACAAAATGAAGAAATGCGATGAATGCTCTGCTGCTGCAATGGCAACTCTGATAGTGAAAGATGGTAGCGACAAATCATGATATGTAAATCGGAAATATTTTTAATATGAAAATCGAATGCTTGACTTGTCTGTGTATGGGAAGGTGCCGAAAGGAGCTGGAAATTTTGAGTTCAGACGGAAAAATTCACGATGTCGGGCACTTGATGACAGCGTGATGTCCTTTGTGTTGATTTGTCTTTGCTTTTTATGTGAATGGATATTGAGCCTGAACTGTTTCGCTGTGAATGATTGATTTGATTGCGCAATTTTGAGGTTGTTGTTCAAAGCTCAAATAGATCATGTGGTTAGACCAAGACCGATGCTTCGTGTATCATCCCTGCGCACAGGACTCCTTTCGTGTCGCAGACTTCGACTCCTTCCCACGCTTCTTCCTCGCTTCGCAAAGACTCCGATTCATCGGCTTCTCCTCCCTCTGATTCCGTCGCAGATCGTGGCACTTCTTCTGCGCGTGAATCGACACCGCCGGGTCGTGACTCTCAGGTTCGGCGTGATCTGCGCAGCTTGCGACTGTCGGCGATCTTGTATGTGGTGATGTTTGTTGCAAAGCTCGGGGTGTACTTTGCGACGTCGGTGATGGCGCTGCTCGCGGAAGCGATGCACACGCTGAGCGATGTGATTGTGGTGGGATTTTTGCTGCTGGGACTGCGCTGGTCTGCCGATGAACCGGACGAAGAACACATGTTCGGACACGAGCGCGGACAGAGTGTGGCGGCCCTGGTTGCTGCGACGCTGTTTGTGTCCTTTACCAGCCTGCGTCTGTTTGAAGAATCGATTCCGCGTCTATTGGGAATCGGGCACTCCTTTTCGGCTCCACAGCGGTTCGAGCTGGCGATCGGGGTGCTGCTGTTTTCGATGCTGATTGCCGCGATTCCGCTGTTCCAGATGCTGATTCACAAGCCAAGCGGAGCGGCTGCCAAGGCGCAGTTTCTGGAGCTTCTGAACGATGAGCTGTCGCTGATCGCGGCGCTGATCGGAACGGTGCTCACGCACTTGGGTTATCCGCTGGCGGATCCGGCTGCGACTGCGATTGTCGCGACGGTGATTGCGTGGAACGGAGTCGCTCTGTTTCGTGAAAACTTCGATCTAATTGTCGGTCGATCGCCGGGGCAGAAAGTGCTGACAGAGATCGCGCAGGTTGCGCTGTCGGTGGATGGCGTGCTGGATGCACACGATGTGCGGGCCGAGCGCTACGGGCACGGAATGATTCGCTGTGAGCTGCATATCACCGTCGTGCGTGGGACTCCGATTGAGGAAGCGCATCGCATCGATCAGGAAGTCCGCAGACGCATCATCCAGATCGAAGGAATGCGCATGTGTCATGTTCACATCGATGCTTCGAAGAGCACGTAGCGCAGTAGGAATCGCAGTGGGAATCGCAGTAGGAATCGCAGTGGGAATCGCGTCATGAAGATTCTGATCGTCGAAGATGAGGAGAAGATGGCGCGGCTTCTGCGGCGCGGACTGCAAGAGGAAGGACACTCTGTCGATGTCTGTGAAACGGCGGATGCGGCGGCAGAGCAGGCGCTGCTGATTTCCTACGATGTGATCTTGCTCGACTGGATGCTGCCTGATCAAGACGGGGTGGCGCTCTTGCGATCGTGGCGACAGAAGGGACTGCGAACGCCGGTGCTGATGCTGACGGCGCGCGGAACGACCGGCGAAAAGGTGACGGGACTGCGAGCGGGGGCCGATGACTACATGGCCAAGCCGTTTGACTTCGATGAGCTGCTGGCGCGGATTGAAGCGCTTCATCGTCGCGGCGGCGCGCATGATCGGTCGGCGCAGCTTGGCAACCTGACGCTGGATGCCAGGCGGCGTGTGCTGCAAGGGCCCGACGGAGAAGCGCCGCTTACCGCGCGTGAGTTCGAGCTTCTGTCGGAGCTTTGCGGTCATCGTGGCGAAGTGCTGACGCGATCGAAGCTGCTGAGCTGCGTGTGGGGAACCGACTTCGAGGGCAGTCCCAACGTCGTCGACGTCTACATCGGTTATCTACGTGCCAAGATCGAGCAGCTCCGAGGCGAAGGCGTGTCTCTTCAGACGGTGCGCGGCATCGGCTATCGCATGGTTGTTGATGCGCAGACGGAAGGATCGCGGCGATGAAGCTGGCGACGCGAATGTGGCTGCTCGGAGCGGCGGTTCCGGCGCTGGGGATGCTGCTCGGGCTGATCGTCGCGGGCGGCTGGTTTCGGCATCACCTGGAAGCGGCGGTGGATCGGGCGCTGCTGGCGCAAGCTGCCGTCGAGAGCGTCAGTCTGTTCGACGGTCCCGAAGGTGGCGTTCACTTGCACATGGCCAGCTCGCCGCTGGTGGAAAGTGTTCGGCTGTTTGCTCCGACGGGGGATTTGTTTGGTCCCGACGGAAAGCTGGTGATGAGCTATCCGCCGCGTCTGTCAGAAGAGCCTCCGTCGACGGAAGTGGTGCCGCCGGGCGTGGTCGGTCAGCCGCCTCGGCTGCTGACGCAGCGCGGTGTGGACGGTGCGCGCTTTCGGGTGCTGCTGGTGACGGTGGCGGCACCGCGTGGTGGGCTGTATACGCTGCGGCTGTCGGCGTCGCTGGCGCAGCTGGATGGATCGGCGAAGGCGTTTCATCGGACGACGCTGAGCCTGGCGCTGCTGTTCGGGGTGCTGCTGTTTTTGCTGCAAGCGGTGCAGGCGCAGAAGCTCAAAGCACGGCTGCGACGGCAGCGTGAGCACATTGCGGCGCTGCGAGAAGGACTGCTCGACCACACGCTCGCGGATGATCCGAGCCGCGACGAGATTGGCGAGCTAAACCAAGTGCTGCGCGAGACAACGGCGAAGCTGCGGGCGGCGCGGGCCGGGCAAGAGCGGTTTCTGGCCGACGCTGCGCATGAGCTACGGACGCCGCTTGGGCTGATGCGGACGAGCTTGGATCTGGCGCTGCGAAGACCTCGGCCCGTCGAGGAGCTGCGTACAACGATCGAAGAAGTACGGCAAGAAGTGGTGCGTCTGGGCGCGCTGTGTCAGCGACTGCTCGATCGATCGATGATGGCGCAGGCGGAGTGGGATCGCAGTCCGGTGCGGCTTCTGCGGCTGGCGGAAGAAGCGGTGCAAGCGGCGCGGGCTGAAGCCGAGACGCGCGGTGTGCTCATCGAGATTCGCAGCGACGATCCGAGTGCAAGCGTGAGCGGACATGCGCCGGCGCTGCGGCAAGCGCTGGACAACCTGCTCAGTAACGCGCTGCGTTATGCGCCGCGTGGGAGCACGATCTTCGTCGAGATTGAGCATGCTTCGTCGGCGATTCGGCTGGCGGTTCGTGATGAAGGTCCGGGCGTTCCCGCGTCGCTGCGCGAGCACATCTTTTCGCCGTTTCGCTGCGATCGTCCGCTCAGCACGAGCAAGTCCGACGGATATGGGCAAGGACACGGACACGGGCTGGGGCTCAACATCACGCAAGAGATCGCCACGCGTCATGCGGGACGGCTGTTTATCGATGATCAGCGCCGACCTGGGGCGCGCTTTGTGATCGAGTTTCCGACGGGATAGCGGCAAGTGTAAGAAGGCTCTTAGAGAGTCCTCATGCAGGCTTTGCGCGTGTTCGGTAGCTGTTCTACATGCGGTATGCGCGTGCAGTCTGGGGCGTGGCGTTGCTGGTCGTCTGGCCAGCGACGGTGTTTTGTCATCCGGCGGATCGCTCGATCACCTTTGCGGAGACGCTGTCTCGCTGCAAAGAGGCTCCATCGGTGCGAGCGGTGTCAGAGGCGCTGCGGGTCAAGCGCAGCCTCGATGCGAACCTGGGCGCGATGGTTGCGAATCCGCAGCTGACGGTGCAGGCGGGCTATCGCAATGACACGGGTGGGCAAGGCACCGACGTGCAGGTGTCGATTCAGCAGGGACTGAACCTGGCGGGCTTTGCCAAAGCGCGACGGCGAGCGGCGGAGCTAGAGTCGGCGACGCTGCAAGCGGAGTGGCAGGCGGCGCTGCTTCACGAGCAGCTCGGGGCGGTGCGGCTGTGGAGCGAGCTGTGGGGCGCGGAGCAGGCCGAAGAAAACGCGAGTGAAGAGGTCGAGCTGGCCAAGCAGCTGCTGTTGCGGACGGAGCGACTGTTTGCGGGCGGCGCGGTGACGCAGGTCGATGTGGCGTCGGCGAAGACCTATCTGGCGGAAGTGCAGACGCGACACCTGTCGATCGAAGGGGAAGTGGTGGAGCTGGGGCTTTCGCTGTCTCGCTGGCTGGGTCAGTCGGGGGCGCTGCACGCGATTGGCAGGCCGCACGAGCCGAAGCTGCCGCTGCTGGATGATTCGCTGGTGAGCGAGGCGCTGCGTCGGCTGGGAGAGCTGCCAGAGCCTTTGCGACGACGGCTGGGCGAGCAGAGCGAGCGCGCGCGGGCGGAAGAGGTTGCTGCCGAGCGTGGTACGCAGCTTGCCGTCGGTGCGATGGTGCTGCGTGAGCCGACTGCGCCGTGGGCGGCGTTTGGCACGCTGTCGCTGAGCGTCCCGGTCTTTGATCGCGGTCAGCGAGAAAGAGCGAACCTGATGGCGACGGCGGCGCGGATGAAGATCGAGAGTGAATCGGCGCTCAGCGAGGCGCAGGGGGACTTTCGGCAGATGCTCCACGATGTCAGTCACTTTGGCGAGCTGTCGAAGCTGATTACAGAGACGCTGCTTCCGTCGGCGCAGCGGGAAGTGAGCCTGCGTGAGCGCTTGCTTGTGGCCGGGGACGCAACGGTGCTGGAAGTGCTACAGGCTCGACGGGCGTACTTGGCGGCGCGGACGCAAGCGGCGCGGGTGCAGGCGAGCCTTCTGTGGAGTCGGCAACGCATGGCGCTGTATCTGACCGCGCTGGGACTGTTTGACGGGGAGAACGTGCGATGAGGTGCGAGCGGAGTAAGGGCTTGGCGCTGGGCGTATTGCTGCTGGGACTGACTGGCTGCCCGCGCGGTGAGGTTGCGACGGAAAGTAACACGGTCGTGTCACTGGATGCGGGGGCCGTGGCGACGAAGACTGACACGCAGGTGTCACCAGAAGGAGAGGTTCGCTCGCTGGCGTGGGCTCCGCTGCTGGTGGGCGACGGTGCGCTGCTGTGGGAAGTGCCCGCGCAGAGCCTGGGTTCGGCGCAGCAGCGGGGCGAGGTGATGCCAGCGTTTCGGGCGCAGGTGCTGCAAGTGCTGGTCGAGCCAGGACAGACGGTAGCCGTCGGTGAGCCGCTGGTGGTGGTGCGCATGCCCGAGGTGCTGCGCGCAGCGGGCGCGTACGTCGCGGCGGGCTTGCGCGTGTCGGCGCACAACCAGCGACGTGAACAGCTCGTGTCACTGCGGGGCGAAGGGCTGGCGCGGCTGTCGGACCTGGCGGAAGTGCAGGCGGCGCTGGCAGAGGCGCAGGCGGCACAGAAGGAAGCGCAGGCGGTGCTGGCGGCGGCGGGTGTGACAACCAGTGAAGCACCGTCGCTGTGCGAGGGGTCGGGGAAGGTGACGCTGCGCAGTCCGATTGCAGGCGTGGTGACGACGGTGACGGCATCGCTTGGACAGCTGGTCGAGCCGGGCGGGGCGGCGCTGGTGAAGCTGTCGGGAAAAGGCTCGTCGCGGGTCGAAGCGCGGCTGCCGGATGCGGGGACGCTGCAGCTTCGCTATGAGCTACAGCTGGCCGATGGGCGGGTGCTGGCGCTGCGGCAGGTGTCGCGGGCTCCGATGCTGGATCCTCGTGATGGGATGGCGCAGACGTGGCTGGTGGCGCAAAACGACGAGCCGCTGCTTTCGGGGCTGAGCGGACGGCTGCGGGTGCGGCTGGACAAGTCTCCGACGGAAGATCGACTGTGGCTTGTGCCAGCGCGGGCGCTGCGGCTGGGCGACGGACAAGTGACGGTGCTGCGTCAGCGGAGCGGACAGCTGCGGACGGTGCGGGTGAAAGTCGCGGCGAGCGCGGGCGGCAAAGCGCTGCTGTCAGCGACGGATGCAAGCGAGCTTTCACTCGGGGACCGGGTTGCGCTGGACCCGAGCTTGACGGAATCGACAGGAGAGAAGCCATGAGCGAGTCGTGGATCGCTCGGCTGGTTCGGGGATCGGTGACGCATCGCGTCATGGTGCTGCTGGTGACGCTTTTGCTGGTGGTTGGCTCGTCGCTGATGGCGATGCGGCTGAAGCTGGATGCGCTGCCGGATGTGACGAACAACCAAGTGCTGGTGCTGACGGGCGCGCCGGGTCTGTCGCCGGAAGAAGTCGAGCGGCTGGTGACGCGACCGATTGAGACGGCGCTTGGGGGCATGCCTCGGCTTGTGGAGCTGCGGAGCATCTCGCGCTATGGCATCTCGGCGGTGACGGCGGTGTTCGAGGACGACTCGCCGCCGCACCTGGCGCGGCAGATCACGGCGGAGCGACTGGCGACGGTGGTGCTGCCGCCGGAAGTGGAGACGCCAGCGCTCGGGCCGCTGACGGGCGGACTTGGCGAGGTGTTTCATTTTTCGATCACGTCGTCGCAGCGCACGCTGTCGGAGCTGCTCGAGCTGTCGACGCTGCGGATCTCGCCTCGGCTGCGGATGGTTCCGGGCATCGTCGAGGTAAACACCTGGGGCGGCAGTGATCGTCGGCTGGAAGTGCGGGCTGATCCGCTGAAGCTGGCGTCGCGAAAGCTGTCGCTTCAGCAGCTTGCGCAAGGTCTGGCGGACAGCATCGGTGCGACGGCTGGCGCGAGTGTTCCGTCGGGAAGTGGGCAAGCGCTGCTGCGTGCGGTGTTTCGTCCGCATCGTCCCGAGGAGCTTTCGGCGCTGCTTCTGCCGAGTGTGACGAATGGGACGGAGCACGCAAGCGACGGTGTCCCGCACAGGTTGGTCGTCGGAGACTTGGCGCAGGTGACGGAAGGGGAAGCGCCGCGACTCGGGGCAGCGACGCAGGACGGTCACGGGGAAGTGGTCTATCTGATGGCGCAGATGCTGCGTGGCGAAAACGCGCTAGAAGTGCTGCGCGGCATTCACGAGCGGATGAGTGAGCTGGAAAAGACGCTGCCGCCCGACGTGAAGGTGCAGGTGATCTACGACCGCAGTGTGCTGGTGCATGCGACGCTGCGGACGGTGGGAAAGAACCTGCTCGAAGGAGGGCTGCTGGTGGCGACGGTGCTGCTGCTGATGCTGGGAAGCTGGCGTGCGGGGCTGCTCGTCGCGCTGGTGATTCCGCTGTCGATGCTGGGCGCGGCGGTGGCGATGGTGCTCGTCGGAGTTCCTGGCAACCTGATGAGCCTGGGCGCGGTAGACTTCGGCTTGCTGGTCGACGGTGCGGTGGTGATGGTCGAGCACCTGTTTCATCATCCCGGACAGGCTTCGTCAGACGGAACGGCGGGCTCTTTGTCCTCGATTTCTCGGCGAGCAAGTGAGGTGGCAAAGCCGGTGCTGTTTTCGGTGCTGATCATCTTGCTGGTCTATCTGCCGGTGCTGCTGCTCGACGGAGTGGAAGGCAAGATGTTTCGCCCGATGGCGGTGACGGTGGTGTGCGCGCTGTTTACGTCGCTGATCCTGTCGCTGCTGTTTATTCCGGCGGGCGCGGCGCTGCTGCTTCGGCCCAAGGATCTGGAAGAAGTTCGTCCGCCGCTGCTCGTGCGGGTGATGGAGCGGCTGTATCGGCCCGTGCTCGATGTCGCACTGCGTCATTCGCTGCTGGTGGGCGTGCTGGCGACGGTGCTGCTCGGTGCTGGGGTGACGGCGCTGTGGAAAAGTGGCAGTGAGTTTTTGCCGCAGCTCGACGAGGGCGACTTGGTGATTCAGACGACACGCAGTGCCGATATCTCGCTGGAGCAGGCGGTCAAGCAAGCCGGTCGCGTCGAGCAGGTGCTGCGGCAGCTTCCCGAGGTTCGTCAGGTGGTGTCGCGCGTCGGAAGTCCGGCGGTGGCGACCGACATCATGGGCCTGGAGCAAGCGGATGTCTTCGTCGGTCTGCGTCCGCGCAGCGAGTGGCGAAGTGGGCTTTCGCGCGACGGGCTGATTCACGAGATGGAGCGGCTGCTCGACGAAAAAGCGCCTGGTGGTGAGCCGTCGTTTACGCAGCCGATTCAGATGCGCTTTAACGAAATCCTCGCCGGAGCAGTGACGGACGTGGTGGTGAGCGTCTACGGGGAAGATCTTCATCAGATCGAGCAGCTTGCGCACGCGGTGGCGAAGGCTTGTGCGGCGGAGCCTGGCGCGGAAGATGTGCGGGTGCTGGCACCTCCGGCGGTGCCGCTCGTGGAAGTGCGGCCTCGTCCGATCGAGGCGGCGCAGGCGGGACTGACACCCAAAGACATTTTGTCGGCGGTGCAGGCGGTGCGCAGTGGTCTTGTCGTCGGGACAAGCTACGACGGGCCGGTGCGTCTGCCGGTGGTGCTGCGGCTGGGTGAGTCGGTGCCCGACGCGGTGGGTCTGTCGGCGCTGCCGCTGCCTTTGTCCGACGGAACGAGCGTGCCGCTTGGACGGGTGAGCGACATTTCGTTTACGCCAACGCCGACGCTGATTCAGAGGCACAACGGTCAGCGACGGCTGATGGTGGGCTTTAACGTGCGGGGTGTGGACCTGGGCTCGCTGCTGCATCGGGCGGAAGCGCGGGTGATAAAGCAGGTGAAGCTGCCACCGGGCTATCGACTGACGTGGGGCGGTCAGTATGAGACGTTCGAGGCAGCGCGAGCGCGGCTGGGCGTGCTGATTCCGGCGGTGCTGCTGATCATCATCGTGGCGCTGTGGCGACTGTTTGGCAGCCTGCGCAAGGCGCTGATCCTGTTTTTGGCGGTGCCGTTTGCGGGAACGGGCGGGATGATCCTGTTGTGGGCGCGCGGGATGCCGGTGTCGATCTCGGCGGCGATTGGCTTTATCGCGCTGTCGGGAATTGCGGTGCTAAACGGCGTGGTGCTGATGGTGCGGCTGCTCGATCTGGAACGACAAGGTCTGACGCCACGGCAAGCAGCGGCAGAGGCAGCAAAGACGCGGATGCGGCCCGTGATGGTGACGGCGCTCGTTGCGGCGCTGGGCTTTGTGCCGATGGCGATGGCGCAGGGTGTGGGCGCAGAAGTACAAAGGCCGCTGGCGACGGTGGTGGTCGGGGGTCTGTGTACGTCGACGGCGCTGACACTGCTCATCTTGCCGAGCCTGTATCCCAGTCTGTCGGCGCTGATGGATGCGCTGTCTCGCAAGCGGAAGCCGGTCGGGTAACGATCGCGTGGGACGATCGGTCCGCGTGCGCGTAGAGTGATGAGGGGACACTTGTGAGGCGACGATGAGACGGCTTTCGGCTGTGCTGAAACAAGAGGTGCGATCTCGGCTGTTTGCGACGCGACTGGGATCGGTGCTGGGGAAGGTGCTGGCCCGATCGATTCCGGTGTACTACGACCCGGCGTATCGGCTACCGCTGCCCGCGTTCGAGGGGAAGATGGGCGCGGAGCCTCGACGAGCGGACTTCGTTGCGTGGTACTGCCAAGCAGAGCCGCTGCTGTCGCGCTGTGTGCTGCGTCGTCCCGAGCGAATCCAGTATGAAGATCTGCTCCGGGTGCATACGCCGACGTATCTGGACGCTGTGAATCATGTGGAAGAGCTGGGGCGAATCTTCGCGAGCGATCCGACCGAGCTGCCGCTTGATGAGCTGATGTTGTCGATGCGGCTCGGCTGTGGCGCAACGCTGTCTGCGACGCGCTGGGTGCTGTCCAAAGGAGGCGCTGCGGTGAACCTTCATGGCGGCTTTCATCACGCAGCACGCGCGCACGGAAGCGGACTGTGTGTGTGGAACGATCTGGCGGTTGCGATTGCGGTGGTGCGCAGCGAAGGGTTTTCAGGACAGGTTGTGATCTTGGATCTGGATGCGCATCCTCCCGACGGATCGGCGGACTGTTTGGGAGCCGATGAAAAGGTGTTTATCGGATCGCTGTCTGGATCAGACTTTGGAACGCTTGGTCCGGCTGATGTGGCCGATGCGCACCATCGCATCGACGAGACGCTGCTTCCTGAAGGCTGTGAGGACGGACGCTATCTGGCGGCGCTGTCATCGCTTCTGTCGCGGATTCCGAAGCCCGATCTGCTGATGGTGATCGCGGGCGGAGACGTGCTCCGAAACGATCGCTTGGGAAAGCTGGGTCTGTCGCTTGAGGGCGCGCGCGCACGCGATCGCATGATCGTGCATGCACTGCCTGATGTTCCGACGGTGTGGACACCGGGTGGCGGCTACAGTGCGGACGCGTGGAAGGTGCTGGCTGGCACGCTGCTCGCGGTGGCTGCGGACTCTTCGCAGCGCATCCTGTCGGACTATGATCCGCTGCGCTCGCGCTTTGCGAACATTGCCAGCGATCTGTCTGTTTCATCGCTGGGTGGTGCCGATGAAATCAGTGAAGAAGATCTCGCGGATCTGCTGGGTGCGCCAGTGGAACGGAGACGACTTCTCGACTACTACACCGCCGAGGGACTGGAATACGGACTGACGCGCTACGGAGTCCTTCCGTTTCTGCGCAGGCTTGGCTATGACCGCTTCCGCATCGAAGTCCGAAGGGCTGCGTCCGGTGGGGATACGATGCATCTGTTTGGACAAGTCAAAGACGGAAAGGAGTCTCTGCTCATCGACTGTAGCGTCGAAAAGCAGCAGCTCGGACAAGATCCCGTGCTCTATGTTCACTGGCTGAACTTGCGCAATCCGCAAGCGCAGTTTTCCGTTAGAAGACCGCAGCTTCCGGGCCAAGATGTTCCAGGGTTAGGAATCGCGCGTGAGATGGTGGAAGTACTGGGTCGCGTCGCAGCGCGGCTGAAGCTACACGGGGTTGCGTATCGTCCTGCGTACTTTCATACCGCGTATCCGGCGCGTCATCGCTTTCGCTTTGTGCAGCCTGACAGGCAGGGGCGATTCTTGGCGCTGGTGCGCGATCTGTCGTATCTGTCTTTGCTGGATGCGTCGACGGCGCTGGCGGAAGGAAGGGTGCGTCTGTGCGGGGCTCCCTATCAGTGGGAAGCCGATGAGATGGTGTACTTTTTGACGCCACGTAGTGAAGACGAAGAGCAGATCCGACATGCGCTGGCAGAGTGCCAGTTCACCGTCGTTTCATAGGTGTGCGCTACTTGCTGTGGGAATCGCCGCTGCGTGAGGAATCGGAAGGCAGACAGTCGTATTCCTCTTTTCCGGGGGCCTGTCCGCAGGTCTGCGCCGTGCTGGCGCAGTCGACGCTGGCGAGTGATCCTTCATAGCAAAAGACAAGGACGGTCTTGTCGCAGCGTCCTGCGGAAGTGACGTCTCCACAGGCAGCATGCGAGGCCGGATGCGGACAGTCCGCACAGGTTCCAGACTCTCCCAAGTCTGGCTGGGAACGCAGCAGCTCTTCAACGCTCAGCTTTTCATCACGCGCTTTGTGCGAAAGCGCGGTTCCAAGGTAGCGAATGTGCCATGGCTCGGGACGATAGCCGGTGATGCGCTGCTTCTGTGCAGGATAGCTGAGCGCAAAGCCAAAGTCCGCCGCATGGGACGCGAGCCATTCAATGGCGGCTCCCGTCGGAATCCGTAGATCAATCACGCTGCCCAGCTGATGTTCACTGTGTCCCGGACGTGCAGCGCGACCGATCTCTTTGATCGTGGTGAACACACGCACTTGATCTTCATAGGAACGATACGCGGACTCAATCCGCAGCGCGTGACCTTGGGCTCTGGCCGCCGTGAGAAGCGAAACCAGGGGCTCGCGCACTTCGGACAAGACGCGATGTCGGCCCTTTTCGTCTTCTTCCCCGCGATCATTTACGCGCGTCAGCTTGTTTGCAGGATCGAACGCACAGCTTGGCAGACAGCGCGCGGGATTGACCCACGGAATGCGCGGACTTGCGTCGGGACCGCGTGCCAGCTGGGCGTCCGGCTCGCTGGCTGTCTTTGGTTCGGGCTTGGGAACCGCTGGCGTGATCGGCGGACGGATCGACGCTTCAGGAATCGGAACTGGCTGTGGTCGCGGCTGCACTGCGCTGGTACAGCCAGCGAGCAGCAGCATCGCCAGCAGGGGACGGAATCGCTGCGGATTGGCCCGGCAGTGCGGATGCTGGGACTGCAAAGACGGAAGGTGAATGATCATGGCGTTTGCGTCTTGGGAGGAAGCGGAAACAGGCGCGAAGTGGTGCGCTGATACGCAGCATATGCGGGATACTTTTTCTTGGTGATGGCTTCCGTAAAGCGCGTCGATCCGTCGAAGAGCAGCGTCAGTAGCACCGCTCCCAGCACGGTCCAGTCCGGCCACGTTCCGCTCGCTGCGTACGCAAACGCGGAAAACACCCACCACTGCGAGATCTCGCAAAAGTAGTTCGGATGACGGCTGAAGCGGAACAGTCCTGTCGTGAGGAATCCTGGCTCTACCGACACGCCGTTTCGCTTCTGCTCTGCTTTGTGAAGGTGAAAGTTCCACTGCTGCTGATCTGCGAGGGTTTCACCCGCAAGCAGCACCAGAAACAGCGCGGCCAGTGTGTAGTCGATGAATCCCAGTGGCGTTCCGCGATGTAGCCACGCTGTGTGAACCGGCGCGGCAATCAGGTACAGCAGCACGTTTTGATAGGGCGCAATAAACGTTGCATTGAAGAGCTGAAACTTCACCGGACCGAGTCGCTCCCGAAGGATCTGCCAGCGATAGTCTTCGCCTCCTTTGGCATAGCCTCCCTTGCGTCCGAAGTTGTACGTCAGCCGCGCGCCCCACAACGTCACCAGCACCGCCATCAGGTTCAGCCGCGCATCGGAAAAGGACTCCCGATAGGCGACGTACGTTACAAATCCCGGCGGTGTGATCGACCAGATGCGATCGACCCATGAACACTCTTTGGTCAGCACCGATAGGAGCCAACACAAAAAGATGATTCCTAACAGGACCGGAAGCAGATCGAAAAAAGGACCGTTCATCACACACTTTGTATCGTGAATTGCGCGCGCTGAATAGCAGCTTGTTTGCGTCTGCCGGTTCCGCTACGTTCCCGCTCGGTCTTTGGATGACGCAGCGACTACTACCCCTACTGCCAAACAGGAGGCGACCATGAGCGCTTTCAGGAATCGTACAGATGCATCCGCTTCCAGACTGTGGACTGTGCTTGGTGCGGCTCTGCTTGTACTGCAAGTGACCTGCACGCAGGAACGCAACAGCAGAACCATTGATGACGATCCAACGCCGATCGGTGCGATCGATATGACCGTTACGACGCCGCAGTGCATGGGACTCGGCTGCAAGATCGCCGCGTGTCCACCATCGGGAAGTGACACGGTGGTGTACGGAAAAGTGACGGCTCCAAACGGAATCGATCCGATCCGCGAAGCCATCGTCTACGTTCCTTCCAGCGGCGTTCCCGAAGAGTTCCCAAGCGAAGTAAGCTGCGAGGTCTGCAACAGTCCCGTAGGCGGTGTTCCCGTCACGCAGGCCATTACCGGAATCGACGGTACGTTCGAGCTGAAGCGCGTTCCTGTGACCGACAACACGCCGATTGTGATCCAGAAGGGTCGCTGGCGAAAGATGACCCGGATCAAGGTCGAAAAGTGTGAGCGCCAAGCGCTGTCTGCGGAAGATGCGCGGCTGCCGCGTACGCAAGGGGAGGGCGGCATTCCTCGCATGGCTGTTGCGGTAGGAAACTGGGATGCGATTGAGTGTGTGCTGCGCGGAGTCGGTCTGTCGGAGCGCGAGTTCAGTGCGCCAAGTGGATCGGGCGCGGTGCATCTTTACAACAATCGCACCGACGGTGACGGAGCCCCGGGAAGCGTCAACGTACGTGAGCTTCTCACCGATCTGAAGAAGATGAAGCAGTACAACTTGATCTTCCTCAACTGTAGCGATGATACGTACTCTGCTTCGCTCCTGACGAATGCGCAGGTGAAGAAGAACCTGGTCGATTACGCAGCAGCCGGAGGACGCATTTACGTCACCGATTGGTCGTATGACTTCATTGGACAGCCGCCGGAGTTTGCTCCCTACATCTGCTTTAACGACAACAAACCCTGCACGGATCTGAGCCCGCACGGACGGTTTACAGCGACGGATGGATTCCGAACTGGCAGCGTGAATCCACTGTGGGCAGAGATCGATCAGAGCCACCAAGGAGGCAAGAACTTGGCAAGCTGGATGGCCATGCTGGCGGACCCTTCGCCGGGTGGGAAGGTCAAGGTGGTTGATGATGTCGGCTCCTGGGTTCTGATGCGACAGACAGCGCAAGATCAGACCAAGTATCCTTCGACCACTTGGCTGTGGGGCACGATCAAGGGAGAGCGTCGTCCGGTGACGGTTTCCTTCGATTATCCCGCGCAGAATGCCTGCGGAAAGGTGCTGTATTCCAGCTATCACACGCGCGAACACAACGAGAGCGGACTGTTTCCTGCGTACTGTCCCAAGACCAAGCTGATCGCGCAAGAGCAGGTGCTGGAGTACTTGATCTTTGAGATCAGCTCTTGCATTGGTCCCATCGGTTAGGATTGCAGTTCTCCGTACATCCGCGTCGATAGACTCCTGTCTCCTAAGCCGTTGTTTTTGCTGCGAATCATCGGCTATGATCGCTGCGCGTTATCATGCAACGGCAGATCTTGACAGGCCCACCTGTAGAGACTCCCAGCTTAAGTCCTGCACCTTCCCTGCAACTGGCTCTTGTCATCCTGTGGTCTGCGCGTGAGCCACATCGGGTTGCCCAGAGTGCCATTTGTGAGACGGGAAAGCGGCTGATTCTGGGACGTTCTCCTAGTGCTGGGACAGATGAACATGCGCTCGGGTTTGTGCCGCAGCGAAGTCTTGGCGCGTCTTCCTTGTCCCGCAGTGCGGTGCATCATCAGACCGACACAGAGCTGCTGGGAGAAGCTCTGTCGCGACGACAGCTAGAGATCGTTGTCGATGGAGATGAGCTGTGCGTGCGCAACATCGGGCGCTGTCCGATGTGGGTGAATGGCGTTCTTACCGGCACTGCGCAGGTGCGACATGGCGATACGATTCACTTGCAGCAGCAGCTTCTTTTGCTCTGTGTACGGCGCAGTGAGCGGCCTGTGCTGCGCTTCTATCCCGTCGAGCGCGCGGAGTCCTTTGGGATGGCAGATCGAGACGGAATCGTAGGAGAGAGCGCTGCGGTCTGGACACTTCGCGAAGAGCTTGCGGCCTGCGCATCCGGGGATGGTCATGTGCTGGTGCTGGGGGAAAGCGGAGTCGGAAAGGAGCTGGTTGCCCAGACCCTTCATCGCTTGTCTGTACGCAGTACGCGAACGCTGGTCTGTGAAAACGGAGCCGCACTGTCTGCGGGAATTGGCGCCGCGCTGCTGTTTGGGAATCGTCGCAACTTCCCCAATCCTGGCATGGAGGAACGCAAAGGACTCATCGGTGTCGCCGAGGGTGGGTCGCTGTTTTTGGATGAGATCGGCGATCTTCCGATTGATCTTCAGCCGATGCTGCTGCGTGTGATGGAGCGCAGCGGTGAGTACATTCGTTTGGGAGAGGAGTCGAGTCCGCGTCGTGCCAATGTCCGCGTGATCGGTGCGACCAATCATCCAGAGCGGATTCGTCTGGAGCTGCGTCGCCGGTTTCATCACGAGATCATGGTTCCGAGTCTGTCCGATCGGCGCGAAGACATTCCGCTGCTGGTTCGTCACTGGCTGTGCAGTCAAGCGAGTACCCGACCTGCGCTTCGTCGCTTCCTTCGCAATCAGCAGCCACAGCTTGATCCGCTGCTGCTCGATCAGCTGGTGCGTCACGGCTATCGAACGCATGTTGCAGAGCTTTCCTTTTTGCTAGAGCAAGCGGTACGGCGCAGTCCGGGCGACGTTCTTGCGCCCAGTGCAAGTGGCCTGATGGTAGGGCGAGAAGGAGGCTGGGATGCGGTGTCTCCTTCGCTGTCTGCGCGGGCTCCGACCTTGCGTCCTCGTACGATCGAGCTGCCTTGCGGTCCTGCGCTTCCGGGCTTGCTTGATGCGCCCTCTGTTCCGCTTGGGAGTCCGCCACTTCCGACGGCAGAACAGGCCCAGCGTGCGCTGGATGAAGCCGGTGGACAGGTGGTCCGCGCCGCTGCGATGCTGGCGATTACCAGACATCAGCTCAATCGCATGATTCGGCGGAACGGACTGGAAGTCCGGCGCAAGAGTGCGGGCAGTGCTACAGAGGACGCTGCGATCTGCGATGCCACTCGAACAAGATCAGCGCGAGGATGAACGGATACAGCAGCAGCAAGTAGGCGCGCGGAACGTCCTTTTGCCACGCTGCCACAATCACTGCCAGCGCCGGAATGGATGACAGCACATACATGCTGGGCATCGAGTTGCGCGCGATGGTGAGCATCGCTCCAAACCACGTCACCATCTCATAGACAAACACGATTCGGGTCGGAATCGCGGGCAGATAGATGAGCGCCAGCCGAGACATGAAGTTCTGCGCAAAGGTGATGAGTAGCTGCGTGTAGATGGTTCGATGAAAGCGATTGCTGCGGAGTGCCTTTCGATGCACAACGCCCAAACAGAGCGTCACGGCCAGCAGCGCCAGCGACAGCTTGACCGCACTGCCAATGATCCGCGTCTGATTCATCGACAAGTACTGAAGTGCAACCAGGCTGAAGACAACGACCACCGCGAGCACTTGAACGATCTGCTGGCGTGACGCTGCTGCTGCAAAGGGCGTGTCTCCGGACTCTGTTCGCAGCTCCAGAAGCAGCGCTTCCATCGATGAAAAGCGCGCTTTCGGATCGCTAGATAGTCCCTTTCCGATGGTTCGGATCAGCTCTTTGGGAAAGTCTGCTTCCGTCGGTGGAGTTCGCATCGGACCACAGACGCTTGTTGCATGTTCTTCTGCTGTCGTTCCTGCAAACGGAAGGTATCCGCACAGCGCTTCATACAGCGACACGCAGAAGCTAAACTGATCGCTGGCTGCACCCACTTGCGCGCTTTCGTACTGCTCAGGGGACATATAGCCAGGTGTTCCAGAGTGTATGCCTGCGCGGGTGATGATCGCAGACTCTGCGGACTGATTTGCATCCTGAATGCCTGGCACCGCGTGGGATCGACCAAGCCTTGCGACACCGAAGTCAGCGACGCGAGGAAGAGAGTCCTTTCCTACGATGACGTTGTCTGGCT
>CALMML010000051.1 GCA_937868485.1 uncultured Myxococcales bacterium
AAGCGATTCCTAAGCGATTCCCAAGCGATTCCTACTTGGGCTGGTAGAGCGGCAGGCGCGGAATGCTCTCTCGACGCTTGATCTTGAGCGCGGTCGCAATCGTCTTGCTCAGCGTCTTGAGATCGACGGGCTTTTGCATCACATCGTCCATTCCACACGACAGCGCATCCAGGACGACATCGGACACCGACTCTCCGGTCAGCGCAATCACCGGCAGCGCGTCATAGCGGACATCGGCGCGGATCTGCACCACCGTCTCTTTTCCATCGAGATCCGGCATCTGCAAGTCCATCAGCACCGCGCAGTAGTAGTCGAGCGGATGACTGTGTAGCAGCTGGAGCGCCTCGCGTCCTGTGCCCGCAATCTCGCAGTCGTAGCCAATGCGCCGCAGCATCTTCTGGGTCACGACTTGGTTTACCTGATTGTCTTCGGCCAGCAAGATGCGCGGACGCTCGATGTTCTGACCGGAGTCGGCTTGGCTGCCACTGGGCGAGTTTCCGCTGAGCGATCGGGCGCTCGGACGCGGGCTCGTCTCACTCGGCGGCTTGGACAGCACGGGCGCGCTCTCTTGGCTCGACTCTGCGTTGGGCGCGGCGGATGGCTTGACATCGTGAACCTGGAATCGAACGCGCAGCCGAAAGATGCTGCCGATGCCTTTTTGGCTCTCGCAGGTCAGCTCACCGCCGAAGAGCTGTGCAAGCTGGCGACTGATCGAAAGACCCAGTCCGGTGCCGCCATAGCGTCGCGTGATCGTCGGATCGGCTTGCGAAAACGGCTGAAACAGCGAGGCCTGCTGCTCTGGATTGAGTCCAATGCCGGTGTCTTGCACCGAAAACAGCAGCGTCACATGCTCGCCGGGCGTGTCCAGACACTCAATGTGCAGCGAGACGCGACCGCGATCGGTGAACTTGATCGCGTTGCCGAGCAGGTTGACCAAGATCTGCTTGAGCCGCAGACCGTCGCCGTACAGCTTTTCCGGCACGTTCGGCGCAGCGGTCAGCGAAAACTGAAGTCCTTTGTCGCTCGCGGACAGCCAGAAGATCTCACCGAGCGAGGTCATCAGCGCTCCGAGGCTGAAGTCGACCGGCGACAGCATCAGCCGTCCCGCTTCCAGCTTCGAAAAGTCGAGCGTGTGGTTCAGTAGCTCCAGCAGGTGTCGCGTCGCTCCGTCGAGCTTTCGCAGCAGATCATGCTGGCCGGGATCAAGCTGCGTCTCTCCGATGAGCCGCGAGATGCCCATCACCGCCGCGAGCGGCGTACGGATTTCATGGCTCAGCGTCGCGACAAAGCGGCTCTTGGCCCGACTGGCTTCGAGCGCCGCTTCCCGAGACAGGTGCGCTTCTTGCGTCGCTTTTTTCTGTTCACTGATGTCCGCCAGGAGCAAAAGCCAGCCTTGCTGCGACGCATCTTTGACCGGCTGGATGTCGATCTGAAGCCAGCGACCGCCGTCTTGCTGCACCATCAAACGCGCCGATTCTTTGCTACGCAGCGACGGAAGCACTTCGTGCCAGCTTCCCAGCTTTTGTTCCAGCGGCTGTCCGAGCAGCGATGCAGTTGTTGTTCCCAGCAGCGTCGCAGCGGCTTGATTGGCATCGACGATGGTTCGCTGCTCATCGACGACCAAGACGCCGACCTGCATGTGCGCGAACACCATCTCGCGCGCCATCGGGACCAGTCTCGGCGAGCGATGCTTGATGAGCGTCCACATCAAGATCGCTGTTCCCACGAGCAGCCCAAGCGGCATGATGTCGCGATAGCCAAAGATCGTGATGTTTCCGACGGCAAAGACCATCGTAAAGAGCGGCACAAGCTGTGACCCCAGGATGCACTGGGCTTGCCTGCGCAGCGGTCCCGGTCGCTGCTGCTGCACAAATGCGAGCATCGAGCCAATCGACAAGGCATACAGCCCCAGCGTGTACGGGATCGTTAGCCAGCTCACCATGCCGTATTCGTAGAAAAGCGCGTCGGTGGGCCAGCCTGGAATCAAGCGATGGTTTGCGCCGATGTAGTGGTGCCACGGATTGGTAAATGCGAGCACCATCATCACTATCGGCAGCGATCCCAGGTGCAGCAGCAGCCACGCGGGCAGGCGCTTTCCGCCGGTATACGCACGCACAAACAGCGTCCGCAAAAGCAGCAGCGACAAGCAGGGCAGCCACTGCAAGTTGTCCCAGATGATCTTCGACTCAATCGTCGTCGACAAAAGCTCACCCAGATAGCCGATCAGGTACAGCGCTTGACTGAGCAGCGACGCGACCAGCAGCTCTGACCCAGGAAGCTGCCGACGACGCCATGCGACGCGCAGACACAGCAGTGTCAGCAGCAGCGATGCCTCGTAAGGGATCAGTCGCAGGTAGAGCATCGGCACAGAAGTCGGGTGACTCCCTGTTATCGTACCAACTCTGATAGCGGTGCTGATACACCCCCACGCAATTTCATAAAGAAATTACGTAAGGCCCCGTGCGTTTGATTGTCGTAGGAAGTAGGGACGTGCGGGGAACGGACGCAGGTTAGACCGGCAGATCGGCGCGCTGTTCGATCTCTGCGCTGATGCGCGCGATGATCGCGTCGAGCGGCATGGCCTTCAGATCCTGACCGGAGCGCAGACGAACCGCCGCCGCACCTTCGGCTTGCTCGCGATCGCCGACGACCAGCATGTACGGAATCTTCTGAAGCTGCGCGTTGCGGATCTTCTTTTGCATCGACTCACGCGAGTCATCGACTTCGGCGCGAATGCCTCCGCCCAGGCCATTTTTCAGCGACACCGACGCGAGCTTTTCGACAACCGACTGCGCGTATTCGTTGTGACGATCGGCGATCGGCACCACCACCACTTGCGTTGGCGATAGCCACGTCGGGAACGCACCCGCGTAGTGTTCGATCAGCACCGACATAAAGCGCTCGACCGAACCGAGCACCGCGCGATGCAGCATCACCGGACGACGATGCTGACCGTCTTCCCCGATGTACTTGAGGTCAAAGCGCGCGGGCAGGTTGAAGTCGAGCTGAATCGTCGCAAGCTGCCACGAGCGATCGAGCGCATCTTTGGCGGTAAAGTCGATCTTCGGTCCGTAGAACGCGGCCTCGCCCGCTTCTTCGACCCACGACACGCCTTTGTGACGAAGCACCGATCGAAGCTGCTCTTGCGCGCTTTCCCACATCTCCGGCGTACCCAGGTACTTTTCCGGGTGCTCCGCGTCCCACAGCGACAGCCGAATCGACAGCTGCATGCCAAACGGACGATAGAACGCGTCGATGATTTGGTAGATGCGCAGCGCTTCTTCTTGCACTTGCTCGGGCGTACAGAAGACGTGCGCGTCGTCTTGGGTGATCATCCGAACCCGCGACAGACCTTGCAGCGCACCGGGCAGCTCGTCGCGATAGACGCTGGTCACTTCGCACAGCCGAATCGGCAGATCGCGATACGAGCGCTGACGACACGCAAAGATCTGCGTGTGGTGCGGACAGTTCATCGGCTTGATGCAGAAGTCGTCGCCGCTCTTGCCGCGAACGTGGAACAGATCCTCGTTGAACTTTTCCCAGTGTCCCGAGGTCTTGTAGAGATCGTTCTTGGTGATGTGCGGGATCTGTACGCGACGGTAGCCGAGCGGCTCTTGCAGCGACTGCACGAAGTCTTCGAGCAGCCGCCGGACCAGCGTTCCGCGTGGCGTAAACAGCGGCAGACCCGGTCCGACGAGATCCGAAAACGTGAACAGATCCAGCTCTTGTCCGAGCCGTCGGTGATCGCGTCGCTTGGCTTCTTCCAGCATCTGGATGTGACGATCCAGCTCTTCTTGCGTCGGAAACGCCAAGCCGTAGATGCGCTGAAGCTGTGGGTTGCGCTCGTCGCCGCGCCAGTACGCACCCGCGACGTTGGTCAGCTTGAACGCGCCAATTTCCGTCGACACCGAGACGTGCGGACCGCGACACAGATCCACGAAGTCGCCGGTCTTGTAAAACGACACCACCTGCGTGCCGCTGCCGTCGACCACGCTGTCATCGCCCGTCTCTTTGGCAACCGCCGTCGAGCCTTTGTCGCGTAGCAGCGTCAGCAGCTCGACTTTGTAGCGCTGTCCACGTCGATCCATCTCGGCAATGGCTTCTTCGATCGGCAGCTCGAGTCGCTCAAACGGCAGCTTCTTTTTGCGCAGCTCGCGCATCTTCTGCTCGATGCGCTCAAGCTCTTTGGGACCCACTGCAACCGGCACTTCGATGTCGTAATAGAAGCCAAACTTGATGGCTGGACCGACGCCGAAGCGAGCTTCTGGCCACAGCGCCGAAACGGCTGCGGCTAGCAGGTGCGCGGTCGAGTGACGCATCCGCTCTTGCGCTGCTTCACTCAGAGGTTCATTTGCCGGACTTGGCGGGGCCGCTGACATCACGCTCTCCTTCATCCATCCAAAACAAAAGTAGGTAGCCATAAGTACCGCGACAGACGCTCGCTGACAATGCGTACAGTCGCAGACCACGGTATCTTGCGCCGATGATTGCTGCGCCGATCTCGCTTGCGGACGTCGAAGCTGCTGCTGCGCGTCTTGTCGGATACATCCATCACACGCCGCTTCTGCGCTGTCAGGCGCTGTCGGATCGCACAGGCTGCGAGCTGTGGCTCAAAGGCGAACACCTGCAGCGCTCGGGGTCGTTCAAGCTGCGAGGCGCGCTGAATCGGCTGCTGCTTCTGTCCGATGAAGAAAAGCGACGCGGCGTCGTGGCGTTTTCGTCGGGAAATCATGCGCAAGGCGTGGCGCTGGCGGCGCGGCTTGTGAAGACTCCGGCGGTGATTGTGATGCCGAGCGATGCGCCGAAGGTGAAGCTCGATGCGACGCGCGGCTACGGGGCGGAGGTGGTGCTCTACGATCGCTTGCGTGAAGATCGGGAAGCGATTGCGCGCAGGCTGTGCGACGAGCGAGGTGCGGTTCTCGTGCCGCCGTTTGACGATCCGCACATCATGGCTGGACAAGGCACCGTCGGACTGGAAATCCTGCGCGACTGTCCCGAGGTCGAAGCGATCATCGTTCCCATCGGTGGCGGTGGCCTAATCAGCGGTATTGCGACGGCGGTGAAAGCGAAAAAGCCATCGGTGCGCGTGATTGGCGTCGAGCCGGAAGTCGCGAGCGATGCCGCGCAGTCGCGCAGCGCCGGACGGATCGTGAAGATCGCGCAGCCGCAGACGATTGCCGACGGAGTCGCGACGCAGTCGGTGGGCAAGCTGACCTTCCCGGTGATGCAGAAGCTGTGCGACGACATCGTGACCGTCAGCGAGTCCGCGATCGCTCAGGCGCTGCTGCTCATCATGTCGCGGGCCAAGCAAGTGATTGAACCGACGGCGGCGCTGGCGTTGGCGACGCTTACCTCGGGGCGACTTGTGCTGCCGGGTCGGAACGTGGCGCTGCTTCTGTGCGGCGGGAACCTGGATCTGGCGACGCTGCCCACGCTGATCGAAATCGCAGCTCAAGCGTAATAAAAACTACAAAATTTACGGTTTAGAATGGGCCATGCTCGAAGCCCTTGGGCCTGGCCCGCTGTCGCCGGTCACGCTCCGCTTTCGCTCCTTGGTGTCGGCCATGCTGTCGCCGTCGCTGCCGGTTCGTCTCGATAGCCAAAATGAGACGGAAGTGCAGCTGCGGATCGAGCGTCCCGACAAGCCGCCCGAATACATCGTCATCCTCGACGCGGTGAAGGAAGATGAGCGCTCGCTACAGCTTCGGCTGGCACGGCTGACGTCGGAAAGCATCGCGGATCAGCACGTCGTGGTGCTGTCGAACCAAGGCTGGCTGCCCGATGTCCTGAGCAAGGCCGCAGCGACGTACGGATCGCGGCTGAAGCTGTATCAGGTCGACTCCGAAGGCAAGGTGCTGATGGGCAGTCCGTCGGGGCCGCTCGCCGAAGCGATCAAAGCGCAGGGCGAGGTCATTCCGACCAACGAGACAGCGACGGAGTTTGCGGCGCGGCTGACCCAAGCAGAGTCCGACAAGGCCGGTGCCGTCGAGCGCTTCGAGGAACGGCTGCAAGCGCAGAAGCCGATGGCGACGTTTGTGCTGGCGGCGGCGCTGCTCTTGTTTTATGGGCTGTTTCGACTGTGGGCGGGGACGGATGGCACGCTGTGGACGCTGCTTCAGATGGGCATCTGTGTGCCGCGCTTTGTGACGGAAGGCGAGCTGTGGCGACTGCTGACCGCTGGGCTCCTTCACGATCAGCTGCTGGCGGTCGGGCTCAACGCGGCGGTGCTGCTGTCTCTCGGGTATCAGACGGAGCGTCTGCTCGGCAGTGGCCGGTTTCTGCTGCTGGTGGTGGCGAGCCTGCTCGTCGGATCGCTGTGCGCGGTGATTCCGACGCCGCAGCTGATGATTCCACGCAAGTTTGGCTTCGCGCCGGCGCTGTTTGGCATCGTCGGTGCGCTTGCTGCGCTGTCGGTTCGTAAAAACGGTCTGCCGCCCGAGACGGTCGCGCGGGTTCGCAAGGTGGCGCTGGCTGGTGTGATTCCGTCGGCGATCTTGGTTGTGCTCAGCGGCGAGCGTACGACGCTGGGCGGCGGCTTTGTCATCGGCTTTGTGCTGGTGGCTAGTGGGATTTTGCCGTCGCTGCGGCTGTCTGATCCGGTTCCACCGAGTGCGTCGAGCAAGCTGATCGGTCAAGCGATGGCGGCGCTGTCGTCGCTGACGCTGCTGGGAAGTGTGCTGACGTCGCTGCTCGTCGGGAAGCCGTGGTCAAGCGATCCGAGTGTGCGTGAGCGCTTTGGTCGCGCGATGCTGAGCCAGGCGCTGGGCAAAGGTGGATCGACGCCAGGTCAGTCCGCGAGCGGTACGACGGATGCAGCGGCACCAGAAGCGGATCTGTCGCCGGTGTCGCACTCGCTGCCGGGAATCGGTGTGGGACTTTCGCTGCCGAAGCTGCTCGGCGACCCGCAGCCGCAGGGAGAAGGCGCGCAGCAGACCATGCGCTTTGGTGATTTGACTGGCAAGCTTCAGCAGCTCGATGTCGCGGTCCGTCGGCATGAAGCGCCGTTTAAGAAGCAAGCGCAGGTGCTGGTCGCGTTCGATCAGGCGCTGGCGCTGGTGAAAGCCGACAAGCAGCGTGAGATCAAAGCCGGACGTCTGACGCTGCTCGGGGAGCCTCGGAGCTTTTCGATCGAGACCATGCCCGCCACCGAGCTGAGCTTTTCCGGCGCCGAAGGTGTCAAAGCCAAGACGGCGGTGCTCGTGAACAAGCAGGTGCTGGTGGTGCTGTCCTACCTGTATTCCGATCTGCTCCCGCCGAACATGCAGCTGAACCTGGAACAGGTGCTGGCGTCGGTGAAGGACGAGTTCGCGGAGTCTCCGATTGAGCAAAAGAAGGGCAAAAAGAAGAAAAAAGGCAAAAAGCGACGCTAGCGAGCCGGTGCAGCAGCCAGGGCGGTGTCTGTGGGGTCAGGTACGGAAAAACACTTGACGCGGGCCTGATGATGCTGATTTGCACTGTCTCCCATGAAACGAAGCCTTCTGTGTGCGCTGTGTGCGCTCGGACTTTGGGGCTGTAGTTCCGATCCTCGCGTCGCCAAGGATGCCGCAAACACGATTGTGGCCACCACGCTGCGAAGCTATGGCGTCGAGCAGGCTGATGCGGTGGCGCTGGCCAGCTTGGAGGCCGAGCGCGCGCTGCCGCTCATCGGGTCGCAGGATCTCGTCGGAGCACAGGCGGCGTGGATTCGGGCGCGACTGGCGTACGATCGAGGCACGGCGCTGTTCAAGCTGGCAGCGCCGGAGCTGGATGTGCTCATCGACGGTGAGCTGGACAATCCACTTACGCGAACCGGGCTGCGGATCTTTGAGCAGCCACTGTTCGGACTGCCGACGGCGGATGCGCTGACGCTCAATCGTGGCGGGCGAGCGCTGTCGGAAGCGGCGGTGCGGCTGCCGGTGGCGATGGCAGATACCGGACGGACGCTCGATGTCGGCGCACTGTTTGGCGCGATGTCCGGGCTGGTCGTCGTGATGGGCACCAAGCTGGATGGCTCGGACAGTCCGTTTGCGCATCAGTCGCTGCTGTCGGCGCGGATGGGTCTTGGCGGAATCTTTGCGATGTATCAGCCGCTGTCGAAGCTGATTCACTCGGTGGATGCGGCGCTGGACGATCAGATTCAAGCGCTGCTGTCGGGGCTGCTCGGTCAGCTCGACGGGGTGACGAACACCGATCAAGTCCGTGACAAAGCGCTGTTTCTGCGTCGCAGTGCCGAGCTTTCGCAGGTGCTGCTCCAGGTTGCGCCGGCGCTGGGTCTGACGGTCACGGCTGTGGTGGATGTGACCTAATGCGGACGTTTTCGATGAAGACAGGCCATTGGCGCTGCGGGCTGGCTGCGGGCTGGCTGGCTGTGCTGTCACTTGGAACACCGTCGGCTTTGGCACAAGGGGTCGCGCCGGATGCTGTTCCTGCTGCTGCGCCCGTCGGTCCTGCTGCTGCGCCCGTCGGTCCTGCGATTGATCTGGCTCCCGAAGACGACGACATCCCGATGCAGTCGCAGATGGTGCTCGGGGACGCGCCCAAGAGTGCCTCACGCAAAGGGGGCGCAGTCAGCCTGCCTCGGCAGTCGCAGATCGACGTTGCGCTTGATGCGCGGACCAACAAGCTGCGCGGAGCCGCCGTCGGTGGGTACGGTGAAGCGATCTTGAATGCGCCGATCGGTGGAAACCAGCCAACGGTGGTCGATCTGCGTCGGACGGTGCTGTTTTTTGGCTACAACTTCACCGACCACATTCGCTTCTTTTCCGAAGTCGAATACGAGCACGCGCT
>CALMML010000052.1 GCA_937868485.1 uncultured Myxococcales bacterium
GATCCGGCGTTCCATCCGCGCCACCCAGCCGCTCCAAGATGTCTTTCTGTTCCTCGGCCGCCAGGTTGTCCTGGCCCGGATCGTTCAAGCCGCTCTTGTGAAGCGCGCGCGCATAGATCGGGTCTGCTGCCGCTTTGGTCATCTGCGCTGTCGTCGGTGCGCACGATTGGGTGTAGCGCTGAAACAGACCGTCGTTATCGGCCCGTTGGTCCGCAGGATTGGGAGGAAACACCGTATTCCACATCCGTTGAAGCAAACCAACAGGCGCTGCGGCATCCATTCCCGTTGGCTTCAGCGTCGAGGTATTGTCCCCATCGACATCAATCGCCGTGGTCGTGCGAATCAGCTCCTTGCGCTCCATGCCTCGGATGTCTTTCGCAAACGAGGTCAGCGTCGCGATGTCCTTCTGCGCATCCGCACCACTGAAGTCGTCTTTGCGCGCAGCCACCGCTTGCAGAAGCAGAGACCGTTCTGCCCCAGCATCCGCCGTCGCTGACACCTTCCCATCGGGAGCTTTTCCGGCCTGCTGAAGCAGCTCTGTTGTGGCCTTGAAGTCGCCATCGCTCATCTTAAGGAGCGCCTCTGCCGCTTCACGCGCTTGCTTGGCGCCCAAGATTCCTTCCATGCCACGATCGTTGTCCGTCCGTCGGTCCGCAACGCCAGTTACCAGCTCTCCCAAGATGTCTGTGCCGATGCGTCCACCGTGCTTGCTGTCCGCTGCTGCCATCTGCGTGATGTCTGCATACGCACTCAGGGCTCGGTCGGCGTTTTCCGTCTGCAGCGCGTGCCCAATGATCCGCATATGCTCGACGAGCGCATCTCCCGACAGCCCTTTGCACTGTGCCAGGATCTGATCGCGCTGTTTCTGCGGCAGCTCCAGCTTTTCCAGCGACTTGCTGAGGTCACCACGCATCGTCTCTGCTTGCTTGCGCTCCGCGTCGGTGATCTTGATCTTTTCGGTCGGATCAAACCGTTCGGGATGAGCGGTTTCCTTTTCCCCGGTTCGATTCCCAATCACGCCGCCCAGGATGCCGCCAATGCCCGCACCGAGCGGTCCCAACAGAGATCCCACCGCCGCACCTATCGCCGCGCCTTTGGCTGCTCCTTGCCACGCGCCACCACCTTCGCTGGCCGTCGCCGGAGCAGCTTGCGACTTGGTGCCACCCACTGCGGAGACGTGCGGCTTTACATCGCCCATCGCAGCAATCGATGGAGCCGCCGCTTGTGGCTTGGGAGCGCTCCACGGATCGGGCGTGTGTGGTTTGCGGTCTGACTCATACAGCGGCATGGTAGCGACTCCTTGCGCTCAGGCTTCGATGGGTGCGTCGACGCGAGCTGTCCAAACCGATTCACTCGGACGCCACGCCAAGCACCGGAAATGACGTGGCATCCAGGGCTGGACGCACGCACTAAAAGGCCAGTGCATTTCCCCCACCAGCGACGGACAACCGAGACACTGCGATCCACAATAGCACAACCTTGCCAGCGATCCGACGGTCTACGCCATGTCCGCCGCCCAACTCCGCGACATCCGCGATGAAAAACCGCAGCTGGGTCTACCTGCGCGCTGTGCTGGTCGTTCCCTACAGCCTACGCACGCCCACCCGCATCACCTGCAGCGACGACTTCCCGAACACTTCCCACGCAGCCGTCACGGGCGCTGCTTCCCGACGAGCGGCAGCGCCACATGATTGGCAAAGCCAAGC
>CALMML010000053.1 GCA_937868485.1 uncultured Myxococcales bacterium
TTGCGACGCTGGCTGCGCTTCCTTTCGCTGCTGCGGTTCCGCTTCCGCCCAGGTTGATGATGCCGCGTGTGCTGCTGGATTTGACGACTCTGCCATCGACGCGGGTGTGTAGAGTGACCGTTCCCTGGGCCCGAACGGACTGCGCCCGCACAGAGATCGTCACCGTCGCATCGGAAAACTCGCTGTCGTGTCGCGGTGTCAGCACCGTGAGCGTCGGCGGAAGCTGCTCTTTTCGCACCGGCTGCGCTTCGGAAGGCTGCGCTGTGTCAGACAGCGTTCGGGACACTGGCTCTGGACGGTGTTTGGTCTTTGCAAGCTGCGACAGCGGCACAAACATCGGCGCGCGCTCGCTGGCGAAGTTGAGCTGAAAGCCCGCCAGGTCCGCACCACCGGGCGACGCTGCAAACTGTCCGTCGGGACGATACAGCAGCCAGCGCGGGTCTCCTGGTCGAGCGAGCAGCGTCAGTCGCTCGGTTCCGCTCGACGCATCAAACCAGCGCACGCTTCCGTCGCCCAGCAGCGCAATCACCAGCTTTCCATCGCCACTGAGGTTGACCGACTGCACCGGACTTGGCAGCGGCTGCGCAAAGCAGGGCGGATGCAGCTTGGTCTGCGGCGACGGAAGAAACGAACAGCCTTGGCGCTCCGTCGGGGAAAACCGAAAGCCAAACAGCTTGCGCGCGGTGCCAACCACAAAAGACTGTCGGTCCGACGAGATCGCGAGCGACGACGGATCTTCTGTGCGACCAAACAGCGCCACATCATCGAGCAGAACGGGCGGACTGTGCTGCCAGCCGACGATGCGATGCGCGGCGGGCGGCTCGACGAGCGGGGGACGAAGCGACAGATCGTCAGTGCCGGAATCAGCCGGAATCAGCGACAGGTTGGGGACGGAAAAGCGCAGGCGCTCGCGAGCCTGCGGTCCCAGCCGTAGCTCGACTTCTTGGCCGGTTGCGTCGACGCGCAGCGCATCGAACGGTGCCGTCAGCATGCCGCCGCTGACCCGAAACACAGGACCGCTCGACGGCACAATTCCCCAGCTTCCGTCGGACGCGGCAAACGCGATGGCTCCGTCGGGCAGCGTCGCCAGATCATGAACCGTCGGCACTGGCAGCGGCGTGTCGGTCAGGCTCGCTGTGCCAAGCTGAATGCGACGAAGAATCGCTTGCGTGGGCTGACGTTGCGAAAGACCGGCAGGCTGCGCGGCAATCACCAGGCTCTTTCCGTCGGAAGCAAAGCCAAGCGCGGTCGCCTCCGTCAGCGGCAAAGGCGGCTGCTTCGGCATCGGGATCGGCACCGGCTTCAGATCGCGAGCGCGACGAAGCTCGACGCGACCGTCGGAATACAGCAGCGCCAGCAGGGTGCCATCGGGTGAAAAGCGCGCGCGGACGAGGCCGGGCAGTCGATCCAGGCTGCTGGTCGGACGCAGCATCGGATCGTGAAGCTGAACTCCGTCGCGACGACACAGCAGCAGCCGTCCTTGGGGATCGAAGTCTGCGTCGTAAAACTGCGTCAGGTTCGACAGCGGAGCGCCCAGGTCCGATCCTGTCTCTAGATCGTAGATCCCGACGGTGCGCTCGCTTCCGCGCGTCGAAACCATGCGCTTGCCATCGCTGGAAAACAGCAGTCGCTCGACGCGGGTGTTCTCGGCGAGCGTGCTCGGTCCGGGCAGTCTGCGCACGAGTGTGCCGCGATCCGCATCGAACAGATAGACCGAGCTTCCACCCGCCGAGCGATCGTCGTAAAAGCGGGTGCTGCCAGCGGCGGCGATCCAGCGTCCGTCGGGAGACAGCGCCACCGCGTAGATCTTGCCCTCGTCGCCGCTGGGCATGCTGGGTGGACGCAGGGTGCGGATTGGCTCGCCGCTCTGTGCGTCCCACAGCCGGATGGTGCGATCTTCGGATCCGGTGACGATGCGGCGACCGTCTTTCGACGCTGCGATGCTGCGAATGGCCCCGATGTGCGTGCCGCGATCGATGCGCAGGCTGGCTCGGTCCAGCGATGCGCTTACCGAGTCTGCATCGACGCTGGATGCAGGAGCCTCGGCGCGGGTCGCAAGCGCTTGGGTGAGGACGACGCTCGCAATGGCGACGGAAGTCAGACGAAGCAGAGAAGCCACGCGCGCACCTACGGCTTCGACGGAGCCACCTCGGTGTAGAGCAGCGTTCCGCCACTGGTCGCTACACCGCTACAGGGTCGCAGCACCTGCGGGCAGGTTCGCTGCAGATAGTCTTTGACCGTTTCCGACGGACGCTGGCTGCGCGTATCCATCGGGATCGTCGCCAGGCGCGTCGCTTCCACACAGCGCGCTCCGTCGGGCGTCCAGATCGCTTCGAGCGGCCACTCGGCCCCATCTTGCGCAATCCCGGCGCTGTCGTAGAAGTTCACCTGCTCGTTGGGTCGCGTGTTCGACTGGCCGTTGCCGCAGTAGTCGGCGCGGACGGCGCGCACGCAGCTTTGATGCAGCAGATCCAGCGACGCACCTGACGGACTCGTTGCCCACGGCTTGTACTTGAGCAGCGTGACACACTTGGCAATCGCCGAGCCCTGACACGCAAAGGTGACATCGCTGGGCGACGACGAGCGCTTGCCGCCACCACCGGGACTGACGCTGACATCCCACGCACCGGACACCGCAATCGCCGACGCGCCGTCTTTGCACAGCGGCTGCCACTTGTCGTCGCTGGGCCAGCGGTAGGACAGCTGATACTCCGGCGCACTGTCGCCAGCGGAGATCGCGTCGATGCGAACGTGGACTTTCTGGCTGGGCTCGGCCAGGCCGCGCAGCGTGGCTCCGACGAAGTCACTGGGCTGCTTGCCGCTTGCGACGATCGCGCCCGCTTCCCACTTTACCGCACCACCGTCGATGGATTCGCCGCTGGCCAGCGTGACGCCATCCGCAAGCTGGACCACGCGCAGGCGCAGATCATCGCGGACCGGACAGCTTGGGGCGACTTGGCCTCGGATGGCGGTGCCGTTTGCATCGGGACCGTTGGGCTCAATGCCGCGACAGGCACGCTGCGACGATGTGCCACCCGAAGACAGACAAGATGCAGCAAACAAGACAGACAAGAGCGACAGGGCTGGGGGACGTAGGCTGGACAAGACGGGCTCCTCGGAGAAAACCGCCCCGATCATACTACAAGCCGCAAGGTATCGCTGCGCCCCCAGCCACTTCCACCCGTCGCAGAACCACGCACACTCTGGTCACGGGTGGTGGTGAACCTGCCCATGTTCGGTGACGAGCTGTTCATCAGAAACCGTACGCTGCTTCGCAACCAGCGTTTGCTCGGGTCCGCTACTGGTACTGGCTGGCGCCGCAGTCGGTGCGGTGAATGGTGCCGCTGAGCTGGAGTGTTCCGCTGGGGACGGCGCCGAGTCGGCCCCCAAAGCCGTACGCAGGAATGGAGTCACGACCGAGGTTTTCAAAGATCTTCGCCGTCGTACAGAGCAGTAGGAGCGGTAAGACGGCGGCTTGGTCGGCGGGCGGCATCTGCCACAGCGACTTGCTGCCGTACAGCTCGACCCTCATTTGCTGGCCTTTGCTGGTAATGAACTCGACCAGCGTTTCGCCGCCGCTGACCGACGGGTCCAAGACCATGCGATAGGGACAGCGTCCAACATAGCCAGTGACGTGTTGGTCGGAAAACTCGAGACGGACTTCTTTGGGCCCGATGTTGCCGATGACAGCATGCGCATCCTTGGCAGACAGCACGCGCAAGTTGGCTGGATGCTCATTTTCGATGGTTCCTGACAGCTTCACTTCGCCGGACTTGTGCTCGACCGAATACTCGACATCTAGGCCGCAAACGACTCCGCTGACACGGCCTCCTTCGACGCTCGCATCGGCTGGCACCGCTTGCGGTTTGGGATGCGCATCGTAGTGCGTGACGGCGTACGGATTTCCTTCGAAGCGGTGCTTTTGTCGTGGCACCGCGACTCCGTCGATCATCACGGTGGCCGGTGCAAAGCTGCAAGCACCGAGCAAACCAACAGAGAGGAGCAGAGAAGCTGACAGCGCATGTGACAGCGCAGAACGCGGGTTTCGGAAGCAGCCGAGCGGTTGCATGGGACTCCTGTGCAGTGCATGCAGAAAGCGTGTGCCGTTGGACCGATAAGACAGAAAGAACGCCATGTTGTCAGGAGCGATGCACAATCCGGGCCACGCAAGCTGATTCAACGTGCGCGAGATGTTGGCGTCGCAGCGGACGCGGATTTCGCGGGTAGCAACCGGGCGTCTGCGCAATGTCTGCAGGTGGTTGCAGGTGTCTGCCCAATGTTTGCAGGTGTCTGCCCATGTCTGCCCAATGTTTGCAGGTGTCTGCCCATGTCTGCCCGTGTCGGTTACGGTGGGATGCTGGCGCAGACGCGGAGTCCGACGGTGATGTCGTGTAGCGTTGGCTCGGATTCGTGGCGGTTGTCGATGCGACAGGTTCGGCTGCCGTAGTAATAGGCCCCGCCGCGCAGTGCGAACGGCTTTTCGGTGACGCTGTTTTTCACCCACTCGAAGGCATTGCCGACCAGATCGTCGACGCCAAACAGACTGCGCGAGTCCGGGTGACTGCCCACGACATCGGGCCCCATCGCGAGCGGATCTTGGCCGTAGGTCTGATCAAACGCCGCGTCGCGAGGCAACAGCGTCTGGCCGTGCGGATAGTGACGGTTGTCTGCGCCTCGGGCTGCGCGTTCCCACTGCTGCTCGGTACACAGCGCTGCGCCCGGCACACGACCGCTCGCGTGGAGATAGTGAAGGTAGGCACTCGCATCTTCCGTCGAGATTCCTGTCACCGGCAGCTTCTTCCAATCGACGGCGCCGCGTCGCGCTGTGCCGACAAAGTGCAGCGGCTGACCCTCGGTGGCTTGGTGCGCAACCGTCGTTGGCTGAAGCGTCAGTCGCATCGATCCGTCGGCTTGCTCTTGCAGCGACAGCGAGCCCGATCCGCCCGCTTGACCGGCTCGGGGCAGGTGCCGCTGGCGCTGCTCCGGCGGGAGCGTACGCAGAAAGTCGATCCATTCGCCGTAGGTGGTTTCGTGTTGCGCGATCAGAAACGCGCTGGTTTCGACGGTGTGAAGCGGAACATGGAACAGAAAGTCGCGGCGCTCGCTGACGTTGGCGTCGCTTCCAAACAGCGCTCGACCGGGCGGAATGTAGACAAAGCCTGCGGGCACGCTGCGACGGAGCGGAAGCTGGATCGACAGCGGCAGATCTTCCCCGCGCGACACCACAATCGGCAGACGAACCGGCAGCCAGTCGTTGGCTTTTTCTGACGGTGGATCGATGACGAGCAGATACGCACCTGGCGACAGCCTCGAGTCCACCGCTTGCGGCGAGCTGTAGCGATGCTGAAGGTCCGGTCGCAGGCGCTGCTGATCATCGATGGGAATCACCGACACACTACAGTCGGGCGGACTGGTCTGAATCCGCAGCTGCGCGGGAGCCTGCCAGCGTCGACGATACTGACCATCCAGATCGAACAGCCAGACCCGTCCGAGCAGCTCGTCACGGGCTTCAAGCGAGTGGCTTCGCTCTGCGACCTGCGCTTGTTCAAACAGGATCGACGCCAGCGCGTCGCGCACTTCGCGATCTTGGCTGCGCAGCAGGAACGCTGCTTCGGCGGACTGAGCGGCTCGACGATACGCTGCTTTGGCTTCTGCTTCGGCGCGTAGCACGGCTTCCCACTGCGCTTCGCCGTCGCTCTTTTTGCGCGCATCGAACAGTCGGAACGCGGCCAGCCGGAGCGCTTCGGTCTGTCGATCGAGTCGGTGCGCTTCGGAAAGCTGGGTTCGTGAGACGGAAAGCTCGGTGCGTGCGCGCTGTCGCAGCTCTTCACGGGTCCGCAGCTGCGCCATCAAAAACAGCGCACCGATGCCAAGCGGAACGCTGAGCCCAAGCCCGAGCCGTCGCAGCGTCTTCCAGCGCGCCGCCCGCCGAGAGGAACGCAGAAACGCAGCATCGCGCGGCGACAGCTCTCGATCTTCCTGTCCTTCGACAAACAGCGGACGCAGCGCATGAAGCTGAAGCGGGGCGAGCAGCAGCTCTTTGGCGCGACCGTGACGTTCCCACTCGGCTGCCGCTTGTCCCAGTCGCTGACGGGCGGACCGTCGCTCTGCATCGCTGGCCAGCCAGGTTCGCAGCGTGTCCCAGCTGCGCAGCAGTGCTTCGTGGGCCAGCTCATATTCGGGCGCGTTTCCGTCGCTGGTTTTGACCACGGGCGGGCTGTGGGACGGCTCGACGTCTTTGGCCAGCGCACCGCCGTGGACCGTCACAATCCGCGCTTGCACCAGCAGCTCCAGCGCGTGGTGCGTCGCTTGGGTTTCGTTGCTGGTTCGCTGCGTCAGAAGCTCCGAGCGCGACCGTCGCACCCGCGTCCACTCCGAGTGAACCAGCTGGCCAAGCAGGGTCCGGGCTGCACGCTGCTCGTCGGGCTGCATTCGCTCGATCACTCCGTCGGCATAGCGCGCAAGGGCTCCACCAAGACCACCGATTCCGTCGAGCGCTCGCTGCGGAATCTGTCGTCGCGTCTTGTCTCGCATGTCCCACAGCGCCGACAGCGTAAACTGGAGAAGCGGCAGGCTGCCCGGTGCTTCCTTGGCGGCGCTGATCAGCGTATCGACCAGCTCCGGCGGATCGAAGCGATAGCCGCGCAGCTCGGCAGGACGCACGATCGACGCATAGAGCCCGGCGGGACTCAGCGGTCCGACGAGAAACAGCGAGCGCGCAACCTCGGACCCGAGCGCTGGCAAGGCCACCAGTCGCGACAAAAAGTCACTGCGAACGCTACACAGCACCCGCAGATCCGGTCCGTAGTCGCACAGCGAGCGCAGCGCGCGTCCCATCTCGTCGATCGATTCCCCGTGGCTCTGCGTAAACAGCTCCTCGAGCTGATCCAAAAACAACAGCAGGCGCAGCGGCTCTTTGGCGGATCGGTTGTGGCGACGGAGATCTCGGCCTATTGTCTCGGGCTCGTGCTGAAGCAGCGTCAGTAGCTCGACGGGATCTTTGTGCAGAAGCTGGGACAGCGCCAATGCCAGCGCATCCAGCGGTCTGCGTCCTGGCGTCAGTCGCGTCGTCGTGACGGGCTCTGACAGCGCTCCAGCTTCGATGGCAGACAGCACACCGGCTTGACACAGCGACGACTTTCCGACGCCAGAATCCCCTGCGACGACGACCAGAGAATCGGCCCGCAAGCGCTCGAGCAGGGCTTGGACTTCCGCGTCGCGACCAAAGAACTCGCCGCGATGCTTGGGCGCAAACGCGGACAGTCCACGATAGGGATTTTCATCGTGCGGTGGACGTGACGGCAGCGCGGGCAGCGTCGGAACAATCTCTTCCAGCGCGGCCAGCAGCGAATCGGCGGACTCAAAGCGAGCCGACGGATCGCGACGCAGACAGCGATCAATCACCGCCGCAAAGCGCGGATCGACGCTCGGAGCGACGGACAGCAGCGGCGCTGCATCACTGCGCTGCACTTTTCGTCCCAGCTCTTCGAGGCTGCTTCCCTCATGCGGCGGATGACCGGCGCACAGCTCATACAGCACGGTTCCCAGCGAGTACATGTCCGCTTGTCTCGTCGGAGGTTCCGAGAGCCACTGCTCCGGCGCCATGTACAGCGGCGAACCCAGCACATCGCCAACTTGCGTCAGCGTTCCGTCGAGCGGCTTAGGCACTTGCTGCGGATCGAGCTGCTGTGGGGTCTGCGACGACGCGAGCATTGTCTCTGCGGTCTCGACCTCGCTCTGCTTCGGAGGCCGCGTCGCGATCAGATCTTCTCCGCTCGGACGCTGCGGCACAAACAGCTTCGGCTCCAGGCTCGGCAAAGACTCGCTCGACAGACGCAGGGCAGGAATGGCCGTCAGCGACGCATGGGTCGCAGCGGCGCTCGGCTGAAGCAGCTTGGCCAGCCCAAAGTCGAGCAGCTTGACCTTTCCGTCGCGCGTCAGCATCACGTTGCCCGGCTTGATGTCGCGATGGAGCACGCGATGTTGGTGCGCACAGGCCAGTCCACGACAAAGTCCACGCCCGATTTCCAGCACGCGCAGCCACGGCATCGGACGCGGCAGCCGATCGAGAGATTCTCCTCGCACCAGCTCGGACACCAGATAGGGATGACCGTGCCACTCGCCAATGCGATGCACTGCGACGACGTTTTCATGCGACAGCCGCGCAATCGCACGCGCTTCGACGTAAAACCGCTCACGCAGCATCGCGCTCATGCCACCGTCGGACATCGGGCTCGGCAGCATCAGAAACTTCAGCGCGACTTTGCGTTCGAGCAGCGTGTCGTGCGCCAGATACACTTGGCCCATTGCGCCGTGTCCGAGTGGCCGAATGATGCGGTACTCGTCGAGCTGAGCGGGCGGAGAAAAGCGACCTTGCGACGACATGGACGGTCTTGGCTGTGGGCCGTTACTCGGGGCTTGGTTCGGCTGATTCAGCGTCGGAATCAGCGCCCAGCCCGTACTGTTTGAGCTTGAGCGTAAACGTCCGCAGCGGCATGGAAATCAGCTCTGCCGCTTGCTTTCGCACGCCGCTGGATGCTTTGAGCGCTTCTTGCATTCGGCGACGCTCCAGCTCACGCAGCTCCTCGGCCACGGGACGAAACGCGGGCGCGGGCACCGACTCGCTGCTTGTGCGCTCCTGCGATGGCTTACTGACCTCGGCACGCTCACTCGGAGACAGCACGCTCGCAATCGCGGGCGGTAGATGATGCGCTTCGACGGTGCTTCCTGTGACCACCGCCGCGACGTATTCCATCGCATTGCGCAGCTCTCGGACGTTGCCCGGCCAAAGATAGGCGCACAACGCCCGCAGCGCACTGTGCGACAGCAACAGCTGGGACCTTCGCAGTCGAGCACACGCGCTGTGCAAGAAGCTGTGACCGAGCATGCCGACTTCGCGTGGGCGCTCTCGCAGCGGTGGCAAAATCACCGTCGCTGCTCCGAGACGAAAGAACAGATCTTCGCGAAACTGCTTGGCGCGCGCCAACGCTTCCAGGTCTCTGTGCGTCGCAGCAACGATGCGGATGTCGATCTCTCTTTCTCGAACATCGCCGACGCGGGTGATTCGCTTGGTTTCCAGCGCACGCAGCAGCTTCGACTGAGCACTGGCGGACAGCTCACCGACTTCGTCGAGAAACACGGTTCCACCAGCGGCGGCTTCAAGCAGTCCGGTCTTGCTCTGGGTTGCGCCGGAAAAGGCACCACGCTCGTGGCCAAACAGCTCGCTTTCGATCAGCGTCTCGGCGATCGCTGCGCAGTTGACCGCGATGAACGGCTTGTCGCGACGTGACGAAAAATAGTGAACGGCATACGCGGCGTTTTCTTTGCCCGCGCCGGTTTCTCCTCGGATGAGCACATGAATGTCGCTGCGCGCCAGCCGCTTGAGCAGATCGAACAGTCCGAGCATCGCCGGGTCCGCGAGGAGAATCTCTCGATCGTCCATCGTCAGTCGCGTGACCGCTTCGGCTGCACTTTGGATCGTCGCTGGCTTGGCGGATGCGGCGGCACTGCGCGCGGCACCACTCAGCGTTTCGGGATCACTTCCGTCGCGTAGATGGGTGGAAAGACCGATGCGAACCTGCGCATCGATTCCACTGAGCGCACCGAGCAGCTCGGTTCCGACGCGACGGGCCATCGTCAGCTCTTGCTCGGGCAGGATCAGCAGCAGCTCGCGCTCGCCGACCCAGCTGATGGCATCAATGAGCCGCAGCCGTCCCAGCACCGTCTGTTCGAGCTTCGGACGATCGATCGGTCCGTCGGAAAAGCGCAAGACCAGCAGCGAAAAGGCGCGCTCGGACTCTTTGGCGCGCGCAATCTCTTCGGCCAGCCGACGCAGCGCGGCTTCTTTCGACAGCGCGGTACGCGGCCTGGGCTCTCGCAAGGTGCGATGCAGGACCAGCAGCACGTCACCGACGGACACCACGTCGCCAGAGCTTAGCTCGTGCGATCCGCTGATGCGCTCGCCGTTTACGCGGGTTCCGTTGTAGCTGGATAAGTCGCTGACGCTGGCTTCGCCATCGACGACGGTGATGCGCGCGTGACGTCGTGATACCGAGTCATCGTGAAGCTGTAGCTCAGCCTCGGTGGTGCGTCCGATCAGCACCATTCCGTGCCGAGGCAAGTGAACCATTCGTGAGCTGCCACCCTCTAGAACCAGCAGGTAACAGCGATCACCGTCTTGGGCTGTACCCGAGGACGCGATGCTGCGCGTCGCTGCGAGCGATGGATTGCGTGCGTCCGATTCCATGATGTGACGGCAGCGACTCTAGCAAGGATGTGGGCCTTGCGGCAGGGTCCGTGCGCACAAGGTCGGACACTGCGAGGCGAAGTGGACGCAATGTTCGTCGCAGACAGTGCGTCAGGTCGCGCTTGGTTCGGTGCGGCTGGCATCCGGGCAGCCGGTGTCCGCCATGCTCGGGTCCATCCAGGCGGGCTCCCAGTGATGTCCGTCGATGTCGTAGAAGCTCCAGCCGTACATCATGCCGTGATCTTTGGGCGCGAGGGCCGGTCGTCCGCCGTGTGCCAGCGCCGTCGAAACCATCTCGTTTACCGCTTCTTTGCTGTCGCACGAAATACACAGCAGCGCTTCGGTGTGCGTCGCGGTGTCGCAGATCTGCTGCGACGTAAAGGTCTGGAAGAACGGCTCTTCGAGCAGCATCACGTACGTCGTGTCGTTTATCTTCATGCAGGCGGCGACTTCGTTGGTAAAGCGCAGGTTGAAGGTGAAGCCGAGCGCTGTGTAAAACGCCATCGAGCGCTTCAGGTTGCGGACGCTCACGTTGACAAACAGCATGCGAGGGGTCTGGGTCGTCATGGGACAAGGGCTCCTTTGTGGGTGCTTTGTCGACATAGACTGGCGCGCTGCGGGAAAGTCATCGGTCGCTGCGAAAAAAATCGAAAAAAAGCGACATATCCGACGGGAAAAATCGACTTAACCCGGTAAGCGGAGCGGCAAGCCGAAGCGCGGAAACAGCGTCTCTGTATCGAGAAACGAACACCAGTCCGTGATGTGTTGCGCATCGATCGACAGCACCGCCAGCGCCCAGGCTGTGTGTCCTCCGTCGGGACTTCGTCGATACTGCGCAAACGCAGGCGAACCACACGCAGCCGTCGCAATCAGCCGAGAACCTTGGCAGCCGATGCCGCGACCTTGCAGCCAGGTCTGTACGGACTGCGGACCTTGCAGCCACAGCTCGTACGGAGGCATCGAGAACGTCACATCGTCTCGGCACAGCGACGCAAGCGCTGCGGTATCGTAGCGATGAAACGCATCGACATAGCGGCCCAGGAGCTGCACTTGGGAATCGCTGAGCGGCGTCGCGTGGGAATCCAGCGACAGCGCCGAATCGGCCAGCGTGGTGCGGGCTCGCTGGAGCGCACTGTGAATCGCAGGCTCTGTGCTATCGAGGCTGCTCGCCACTTCTGCAACCGGCATTCCCAGCACATCGCTGAGCAGCAGCGCGGCTCTCTGTTTGGGCGGAAGACGCTGGAGCGCAGCCACAAACGCGAGCCGAATGCTCTGTCTTTGCAGCACGACCTGTGCGGGATCCAGATCGGAATCGGACGGAATCGCGAGCGCATCAGGAATCGGCTCGATCCAGTGCTCGCGCGGCTGCGCAGTCAGCTCCTCGCTGGTGGTTCCGACACTTCGCGCACAGCTTGGACGGAACCTGCGGCGAACGGTGCGAGCATCCAGACAGACATGGGTTGCGATTCGATAGAGCCAGGTTCGCAGCGACGATCGTCCATCAAATCCAGACAGAGCCCGCCACGCGCGGAGCAGCGTTTCCTGAACCGCATCTTCGGCCTCTGTGATCGATCCGAGCATGCGATAACAGTGTCCAGTGAGTGCGGTTCTGTGCGCTTCAAGCTGCGCGATTCCTTCTGCCATCGCGGCACTGTAGGGGCTTTGAAGCGACGCGGCAATCACCACAAGCTGTGATGGGTTTCGACCACTCCGAACAGACCATCCACCGACAGCGGAGGGAGTCCCGCTGCCGTCGCACAGATCGTTCCTTGAAAGCTTCCGTACGGCTGAATGAAGCTGCTCATCATGATGCCCAAGTTCAGCTGTTCTTCGCGCGTTCCGTACGGCGTAAAGACAAGGTCTACTTCGGCTCTGCTGGGATCGCTGCTGCGAATTCGCCAGGGCTGGGTGCGCGGATTGACTGGAAGGGAAAACGTCACGCCACCCAGCGGATACACTTGTCCATCCAGCCACAGCGCGTTTTCTTGGGAATTTCCATCATCGTCATCATAGACCAGCGACGACAGGTTCAGTCCGATGCGATAGCCTCTCAGATTGTATCCTTGCAGCGAACACCACAGCCAGCGCGTCTCTCGCAGGGCCACCGATCGTGTCCAGTCCAGACTCGCAACTGCTTCCCGTAGATCGATCGCAGCGTGATCCACAAACAGACTTCCGTGCGCGCGCAGTCCGGCTGCTTTGTGGGTGTACGCAGGCTGTCCGTTTGGGAGCTTGAACAGGAGCGCCATCGCCTCTTCATTTTCGACGGAAAAGGAGCCATGAATGCGACTTTTGTCTAACCGCAGCTCGAC
>CALMML010000054.1 GCA_937868485.1 uncultured Myxococcales bacterium
GCGCCACCGCTCGGTCCAAGAGCGCCCGCTTTCGCCGGTCCAGCGTCACCTTCGCGAAGTCGAGCCCCGCTTGCGCCTTGTCCACTTCCTGCTGCGCCCGCACCACGCTGCGCTGAAACTCCGTCGGGTCTAGGAACAGCAGCAGCTGCCCCGCTTTGACCTGCATGCCTTCTTCGACCAGGATTTTTTCCACCTGGCCCGCGACCTTCGACCGCACCGCTACTTTTTCGCGCGGCTCGATCTTGCCAAGCTCGGTCACCGCCACTTCCAGGTCGCCCTTTGTGACCTTGGTGAGCAGCGACGGATCAAACGCCGACTGCTTGCCCATCTTTTTCTTCCACGCCATCCCGCCGCCCAAAAGCAGCAGGATCACGACCACCACCGCCACAAGGGTCGGCCACTTGCTTCGCTTGTTTGTAAACTCGCTCATGTCTGTTCCTGCCTAGCGGACTGGGCTGTCGCCCTCGGTTGAAAGCAGAGAGGACGGCGGCAATCGACCCGCCGCCAAGTACAGCTCTCCCCAGGTCTGCGCAATCGTGGCCGCCTGGTTGGCCAGGTTCACTTCCTGCGTCACCAGATCCACCGCTGCGTCGATCAGATCGAGCACCGCCACGTCCCCGCTGCGGTAGCGTCGCTCCAAGATGTTTAGGTTGTCGCGCGCAATGTCGCGGCTCTTCGTCAGTGGCTCACGCATTCGGTACAGGTGAATCAGCCGCGCGTGCAGCACCCGCACATCCGACTCGATGGCGCGACCCACCCGGCGCTCTTCCGCTTGCAGCCGCTGCTCTTCCAGCTTCGCGTCGCGCACCGCCGTGTACGTGTTCAGCGTGTCAAACAGGTTGATGCTGAGCGATCCACCCACGAACACCGAGCCCGTGATGTTGGTAAACGGGTTGGCCGAGCTGTTCGCCACACGCGCCCCAATCAGCGGGTTATAGGGGTTATTCGAAAACTGCATCAGCCCCGACAGCGACAGCTGCGGATAGTACGTCGAGCGAGCAATCCGCACCGCCTGCGACTGCGCCAGCACCTGCGCGTGGGCCGCTCGCAGCTCGGGCCGCTGCGACCGCGCATCCGCCAGAAGCTGATCCACGTTTTCCATCGTCGCCGGGGGCGGCGGTGGCAGCTCCGTCGATTCCGCCAGCGCCGTATCAAACAGCGTCATCCCCAGCAGCACCCCAAGCTGTGCCTTGGCTTCCAGCAGCCCACCTTCTAGGTCCGCTCGCCGCGACACCTCGCTCTGCCTTCGCGACTCCATCCGGTTCTGATCGATGACCGGTGCCAGCCCGTTTTTCACCCGCGCCGCGATCGCCGCCGCTGCTTCGTTGAAGCGCTCCAGCGACTGCCGCGATACGTCGAGCTGCAGCTCCAGCCGTCGCGCCGCCCAGAATGCCCGCAGCACATCGAGCGCAATCTGTCGCTCGCTCTGCCGCAGAGACGCTTCCGCCGAGTCCCGCAGGTGCTGCGCCCGCTCGACCGTGGCCGACACCCGAAAGCCGGTAAAGATCGGGACGTTTAGGTTGGCCGCCAGGTTGAACTGACCGAGCCCGCCGGTCTGAATCGTGTCCCCCACCAGATACTGCCCGCTTGCGGCAGCGCACTCCGACTCGGTGGGAACGCTCAGGCCACCGCCGCCCATGGAGTAGAGCTGAAACGGTGCGTACAGACCGCCCCGAACCGGCGCCAGGGTTGCACAGGACGGCGACGGCGGACTGCCACCCAGGTTGCTGGCCCGATACTGCTCGTTGACGAACGCATCGACCCGCAGCGAAAAGCGGTCGAGCTGCGCGCGTGTCACCGCCAGCTGGCTGCGATCGCGCGTCTGCTTGGCGGACACCACACCTGGGTCGCGGCCAAGCCCCAGCTCCATCGCTTCCCGCAGCGACAGCGCCTTGGCTGGCTGAGCGTCCCCCGGCTGCGGCTGCGCCCACGACACCATCGGCACAAGCCCCACGCCGAGTCCCAGCCAAAGCCCCAGCGTCCATCCTCGCCTGCGACAGCCGCTAGACATGGATGCGCTCCTGATTCTGTTCGTCCGACACAATCCGTCCGTCTCGGAAGCGAACAATCCGCTCGGCGTAGGCCGCCACCTGCGGCTCGTGCGTCACCAGCACCACCGTCATCCCACCGCGATGAAGATCACAAAACAGCTTCATGATTTGGTCCGTCATCTCTGTATCCAGCGCGCCGGTTGGCTCATCGGCCAAGAGCAGCACCGGCTGCGTCACCATGGCGCGGGCAATCGCCACCCGCTGCTGCTGCCCGCCCGACAGCTGATTGGGGTGATGATCCATGCGATCGCCGAGCCCCACCCGCCGCAGCGACTCTGCCGCCCGCCGCGCCCGGTCCGCTTTGGGAACCCGTCCGTAGACCAGCGGCACCTCGACATTGGCCAGCGCCGTATGCCGAGGCAGCAGGTTGAAGGACTGAAACACAAAGCCGATCTTTTGGTTGCGCAGCCGCGCCAGCTCCGTCTCGTCCAGGTTTTCCACCGGCACCCCATCGAGCCGATAGCTTCCTGACGACGGCTTATCGAGCGAGCCGATGATGTTCATCAGCGTCGACTTGCCCGATCCGCTCTGACCCATGATCGCGACCAGCTCGCCGCGACAAATGGTCAGATCCACGCTACGCAAGGCATGCACTTCGACATCTGAGGTTCGGTAGACCTTGCTCACCGCGCGAATGTCGATCACGGGCGGTGGCGTGGCCGCAGGCTGGGTCATGGCGCAAACAAGTCCTTGTTCCGGGCTCAGACCCGGTGGTCGGTTTACTTGGGCTGTGCGTGGATAACAGGCGAGGTCGGAAAACGCTTCCAAAAATTTAGCGGGCGACGAAGAGCTCCGGGAAGGCGTCGCGAACTCCGCCGATGATGAACTGCACCGCGATCGCCACCAGCAAAAGTCCCATCACCCGTTCCAAGATCGCCCGGCCCGAAGCGCCCAAGATGCGGTTTACCAGGGACGCCGCCCGCAGCATCAGGTACGACCCCGCCGCCGTCGCGACAATCGCCGCCCCCAGCACCACCACCTGCCAGAAGTGCTTGGTCTGCGCGACCAGCACCATCACCGTGGCAATCGACCCCGGACCCGCGAGCAGCGGCATCGCCAGCGGCACAATCGCGACATCCGGCTTCTTCACCGCCTCGTTCATTTCTTTGTCGCTGGTCCGGGTCGACGAAGTCACCGAGCGCAGCATGTCAAAGCCCGTCACCGACAGAAGGATTCCGCCCGCAATTCGGAACGCCGCCAGCGTCAGCGAAAACAGCTTGAAGATCAGCCCGCCCGCAATCAGAAACGTCAGCAAGATCCCGGCGGTGAACAGGCAGGCCCGCTTGGCCATGCTCTTGCGCTTTTCGATCGAGTCGCCTTCGGTGATGGTGATGAACACCGGCACCACCGCAATCGGATCGACCACAAAGAAGATCGCCGACAGCGCCACCACGCCATAGGCGAAGAACTCTCGTGAATCGGGCAGCGTGAGCGATAGGGCCAAAGGCATGCAGAGTCTTCCGAGGCGGAACGTACCAGATGGGCTAGCGAAGCTGGAAGGGGTAGGTGACGACCTGCGAGCGGTTGGACACCGGGAAGCTCAGGCTCATCACGAGCTTGCGTGCGCAGGCGAGCAGCCCGTGATCCATCAGATACGCCGGTGCTTCGACCCGCACGCCGCTCACCTTGCCCGTCCGCTGCACCCGAAACGCGACCGCCACCTGGCCTTCGAGCTGCGCCTCGCCGCGCGCGTCATCAATGCAGCCGAGCAGCTCCCCTTGCCGAGGCCGAAACACCGCATCGAAGTCGTCTTGCGACAGCTCGCGATCCGACAGGTGCGCCTCTTCCATGTTGATGACCTCGGTGGTGTTCAGCTTGTCGCCCGCTGACTGCTGGCGGCGATCTTCGGGACGCAGCACCACGGTCGGCGCGGGTGGGGCTTCCGGCACCCCGGGATCACTTGCCGCTCCGCTCGGCTGCGGCTGCGTACCTGCGGCACTGCCTTGCGGCCCTGTGCTCGGGCGGGGACGATAGCCGCGCTTTTTTACCACCGGCTGCGGGGGCACAGCCTGCGCAATGCACAGCTCGGCGACGCAGCGCGTCCCGGTCGAGCAGACCCGACACGGATCGACAGGCTGTGGCCGTAAGAACTGATGATACGCACCTGCCGCGAGGAGCGCGCACAGGAGGAACCCAAGCAGAAAACCACGCATTCGTCCCAGCAGTGTTCTTTAGCCAAGCCCGCCCTGGCAAGTGGAACGGGCTGTCCGTCGGCGTGATAACATCGAAGGCGCAGGTCTTCCGATGATCTTTCGCGCGCCGACCCCGAAGAACCCCACGCTCCACGTCATGGAGGACAAGTTCTTCCTGGCCACGGTGAACCGTCAGGACCACTTCCTGCACATCATTCGCAGCGCCGAGACCTTTGCCGGTGGCGACGAAGCCCGCCTGGTTCATCAGAACCTCGGAAAAGCCGTCCAGCCTTACGTTCGCTTTCGGGTGCTGATTGATCTGCGCAAGGCCAAGGGCTCTACTAACCCGGCGGTCGAGCTGGCAATCCGCGAGGTGTGGTTCCCGGTCCTTGGCCAGTTTCATCCGCTCGCGGTGGTGGTCGCGACGGCAGCGGGCCGACTTCATGTCGCCCGGATGTTTCGCGAGCACGGCTTTAAGGGAAAGGTCTTTATGACCGAGCCCGAAGCCTTCGAGCATCTGGGCCTGGGCGAGCCGCCGCTCAAGCGATAGAATCCCCGCCCCATGCTTGCCCAGCTTGCCGACGTCCACTTCGGCTATCCCGGTACAGACATCTTCGAGAGCCTGTCTTTTCAAGTAAACCCCGGTCAGCGCATTGGCCTGGTCGGTCCAAACGGCGCGGGCAAGTCCACGCTGCTGCGCCTGCTCGTCGGCGACCTTGTGCCCGATCGCGGCCAGGTGGTGCGTGCGCGCGGCAAAGACGTGGCCTACCTGCACCAGTCGCAGGAGTTTCACGGGGCAGGCTCGCTGTGGGACACCTTGCTGTTGCCGTTTGCGCCCCTGCTCGCCATGCGCGCCGAGCTGTCCCAGCTTCACGATCAGATCGCCGCCTTGTCCCACGAAGAAGCCGAAAGCGACGCGGGCCAGGCCCTTTTGCGCCGCTACGGAAACCTAGAGCACGAGTATTCCCACCACGACGGCTACAACCTGGAAGTCCGCGCCAAGGCGCTTGCCTATGACCTGGGCTTTACCGATGCCGACCTGGTCCGCGCGGTCGGAACCCTGTCCGGTGGTGAGCGCGGGCGCGTCGAGCTGGCCAAGGTCCTGCTCCAGCAGCCCGATCTGCTGCTGCTCGACGAACCGACCAACCACCTGGATGTCGAAGCGGTCGAGCACCTGGAGTCGCGGCTCAAAGACTGGGCCGACACCCGCGCCTTTGTCGTCATCAGCCACGATCGCTACTTCCTGCAAGCCGTCTGCAACGAGATCGTCGATGTCGAAGACGGCGACGTGGTCCGCTATCCCGGCAGCTACGAAAAGTACCTGGTCGCCCGCGCCGAGCGCCACGAGCAGCTCAGCGCCGCCTTTGAGCGCCAGCAGGACGAGATCGCCCGCACCGAAGACTTCATCCGCAAAAACCTCGCTGGACAGAAGACCAACCAGGCCAAGAGCCGTCGCAAGATGCTCGAAAAGGTCGACCGCTTAAGCCGCCACCGCGACACCTGGGCCGAAGCGGGCGAAATCGGCCTGCGCTTTGCCGTCAGCGACCATCGCGGTGCCAAAGAAGCCATCCGCACCGACCGCCTGGAGCTGGGCTTTGGCGATGAGCCGTCGCTTTTGCGCGACTTCACCACCACCCTCTATCGCGGCGAGCGCGTCGGCATCATCGGCCCAAACGGCGCCGGCAAGACCACGCTGATGAAAGCCCTGATAGGCCGGGGACCGCTCCGGTCGGGGCAAGCCTACCTGGGCCCGGAAGTGCGCATCGGCTACTTTGACCAGAAGCTGTCGGACCTGGACGAAGCGAACTCGCTGATTGACGAGATCCGCTCGGTGCGCGGCGACTGGAACGAAGACAAGACGCGGTCGTACCTGGGGCGCTTCCGCTTTACCGGCGAAGACGGCTTCAAAAAAGTGCGCGGGCTGTCGGGCGGCGAGCGCAACCGGCTCCAGCTTGCGAAGCTGATGCTGCGGCCCGTAAACCTGCTGGTCATGGACGAGCCGACCAACCACCTGGACATCCCCGCGCGGGAGACGCTGGAAGAAGCGCTGTGCGCCTTCGATGGCACGCTGCTCGTGGTCAGCCACGACCGCTACTTCCTTGACCGGGTCGTGACCAAGCTGTTTCACCTGGACCCCAAGACCGCGTCCATCGACATCCAGGTCGGCAACTACAGCGACTGGAAGCGCCGCCTGGCCGAAGCCGATCGAGCCAAGGCCGAAGCCGCCCAGCAAGCCGCCGCCGCCGCCAAAGCCGGACCCAAAGCCGCCGCCGCCAAGGCCCCCGCCAAAGCCGCCGCCGCCCCGGACGACGCCAGCGACAAGGCCAAGCGCCTTCAGGAATACGAAGCCAAGAAAGACCGCGAGCGGCAGCGCGATCGCAAGGTCAAGCGGCTGGCCCAGGTCGAAGGCGACATCAGCAAGTACGAAGCGCGGCTCAAAGAGCTACGCGACATCCTAAGCGCCGAGCACGGGGGCGACTGGCAGAAGCTGCACAAGCTGGTCGATGAAGAGCAAGAAACCGACCGCAAGCTCCAGTCCCTCCTCACCGAATGGGAATCCCTCAGCAGCGAGCTGGGCTAGTAGTCTGCCGCGTTTCGCTTGGGGCCCCGCTACCCTGCGAGTCTTTTTTCCGTCCCGCAGGGGCGGTCCGAAAAAAAGCTCTCCGGTCGCCCCCAAGCTCCTTCTTCGAAGGTTGCAGTCGACTTTTTCCCTAAAAAAGCTGCTTCGCAGTCCCCAACTAGGCGTGGGCCGACCAGAGACCTTTATTTTCGGACCGACCCCGGGCCGAAAAAAAGGTCGTCGGGAAGGGGGACCCGCGCCGTGATCTTTCTGTGAAAGCGTCGCGACAAAGGGGGGGACCCGCGCCGTGATCTTTTGTTGAAACGATGCCAGGGAGCCTCCCCCACTTCGTTTCAACAGTTCAAAAGCGTCCAGGGAGCCTCCCCCGCATTGTTTGAACAATTCAAACAGGTCCAGGGAGCCTCCCCCGCATTGTTTGAACAATTCAAAGCGGTCCGGGGAGTGTCCCCCGCGTCGTTTGAACAATTCAAAGCGGTCCGGGGAGTGTCCCCCGCGTCGTTTGAACAGTTCAAAGCGGTCCGGGGACTCCCCCGCTTTGTTTGAAAAGTTGGAAAACGTCCGGGGAGCCGCCCCCGCGTAGTTTGAAAAGTGGGAAAACGTCCGGGGAGCGGCCCTGGGGGGGTTTGAAAAGTGGGAAGAGGTTCGGGGAGTGGCCCCGCAACA
>CALMML010000055.1 GCA_937868485.1 uncultured Myxococcales bacterium
GAGAGCGAAGAGGGGGGGGAGGCGGAGGCGGGCGGAGGCCGAGGACCAGGGACAGGCTTTTGCTCTCTTACGGGGGGCAGAGCAGGAATGCAGCTTGCGATCTCATGGGCCAACGCCTCTTGATTCTGTCCGCGCAGACGCTCGCTCGACCGCTTCCAGTACTGCGTCAACAATGCGCGCTGAATCGGCTCTTGGTTGGTGAGCAGCTCTTTGCATGCAGCCATGCCGACGATCCACGTACACTTGTGCTTCTTCGCACCAGACTCTTCACAGTCGGTTCCCTGTCGAATCGCGTCCGCGTACGCACCAGCCTGGAGCGACTTGAACGCTTCACGCCATACCTCTGATGTGCTCTTGCTCGGCACTGCATGCGTTGTGCCTTTTTCTGTCGCCAGATCCGATTGTACCTCGTCCGCTCTGGCATTCCCTGAAACGTTCTCCAGTCTGTTCAAAGAGACCGCTTTTTCTTCGGAAGTCGCAGCCGGCGCAGACTCAGCAGGCTGTGCTGTCTGAGCCGGTGTGGAGTGAAGCAGTGGGGGACTCTTTGATGGTGAGTCCACAGCGTGTTCGCGACCTGTGTTGATCAGCCCAAAGTACAGTCCAGAAGCCAATAGAGAGACACTTCCTGCAACGACGGAGGTAAGGAGTCGAGCGCGTCTGGGAGTCTGCCTCTGTCCCGTCGTAATGGTGAGTGTACTGCTGCTTTGCCCCACTCCTGCTCCGACACTTACGGGGTTCCCATCCGAAAGAGACGCGGAAAAAATTGTATGTGAGGTTGATTTTCTCGCTGCTGGACTTGGTTCAAGTACGCGAATCGCTTCTGTCACACGCAGAGGCTGCGAGGGCATCAAACGGGCCTCGCTGGTTGCTCCAGTGCCTGCTTGTGTCTGACCTGCTGTGATCAGCTCGCTGAGCCGCTGGAGTTCCTTCCCGACCTCTTCCATGGATGGACGTGCGGTTGGCTGCTTGGCGAGCAGTCTGTGAACAAATCCAACGACATCTGGATGTAGCCAGGGACACTGCTGGGCAAGCGGCGGCGGATCTTTCATCATCTGCATCGCCATCACATCGCCTGCATACTCTCCCTGAAACGGAGGATGACCAGCCAGCACTTGATACAGAATCACCCCGAGCGAGTAGACATCGGAGCGATCGGTCGCAAGCTTTGCTTCTCTGCATTGCTCTGGTGCCATATACGCAGGAGTCCCCATGAGCATTCCGGTGCGAGTCTGCTCGGCCAGTCCTTCTGAGATCTTCGCGATGCCAAAGTCGAGAATTTTAACTCGCTCTCCCCCCAGTAGCTCCGCATCGCGGATCAACATCAAGTTATCTGGCTTGAGATCTCTGTGAATCACCGAACGAGCGTGCGCAGACTGGAGCGCGAGCGCCACTTGACGCAGCAGTCGAAGTGCATCGGAAACACTCAGGACACGTTGTCGATCGAGTCGCTGCTTTAGCGTTTCTCCCTCCAGAAACTCCATCGTTAAGTAGGCGATTCCAGATGAGGTGTAGCCGCAGTCAAAGATGTGTACGATTCCAGGATGAGCGATCAAGTTGGCCGCGCGTGCTTCACTGAAAAATCGCTGGGTTGTGTCTTCGTTTGACGCAATCTCGGGACGTAGGACTTTGATTGCAGCGCGACCTCCGATTCCATCGTGAATGGACTCGTAGACCATGCCCATTCCACCAGTGCCGAGCAGTCGTACCAGTCGATAGTTGCCGATCTTTTGCCCCAACATGCCCTTGTCCCCACCTTAGGCTGCGAAAGCAGACAGAACCAACCAGTATCCTACTCCCGATGCGAGCGCTCGTCTAAGCGAATTTGCTGCGCGACAGTTGTCTCTCTTATGAGAAGAGACACCGCGTCCCTGTTCCTACACATCGCTGTGCTGTTCTTCGTCACCATGTCTTGAAGCACGCGCTGCCCCCAGTGCGCACTCAGGGGCAGGTCAACTCTAGGCGGACTCACTTTTTGCTTGGATCTGCCTGTGGGAGGGCTGGTCAGGGTCTAGCTCAGATTCCGACGAGATGAGGAGTACATAGCGCTTTCCCTCGTACTTCCGCAAGGCAATCAGGAACAGCTATTTCTAGACGAGAATTTAGTGATTCAACACCCAGCCGGGCAATGTCTTGGTTGAAACGCGGGGGGATGGATCGACGCTGGTGAAGTTGGCAGACTTTGGGATCTCGCGGCTGCTGGACTCGGGGCCCGATACGCCCAGCACGCCTGCGCAGGCCGCGCGGGAGATGGCTTCGCTGGCTGCACAAGTGGATGCGAGGAGCCAAACGCGTGGCGCGCTGTGTAACGCAAGCACCTGGCGCGGACAGCTTCAGCGTGCAGTGACAGAGGAGCTGCCAAGCGACGTGTTCTCGTCGCTGCGTACGCTTGCACCGCCAGAGGTCATCATGACCCCGCGTGAGTCTGCAGTCAGCGCAGGCCGTGACACCCTCGCTCCTAAGGGGCGACGACGTCGTCCATCCGAAGAGCTAACCCAAGCGGGAACGATCTTGGGAACGCCTCTGTATATGGCTCCTGAGCTGCGACGTGGTGCGCACCTGGCGATGCCTTCGTCAGATGTGTTCAGCTTCGGAATGGTTGCCTATGAAGTGCTGACTGGCGCGCTTCCGTTTGAACAGCCGCCGCTGCTGTGGGAAGAGCTGGGAATCGTCGCTCCGCTCTTGATTCCGCTGGACAAGCGCTGCGCAGGAATTCCGATCGCGCTCTCTCAGCTGCTGGCGTCCTGTCTTGCGTCCGATCCGCAGAGTCGTCCCACCGCAGCGACGCTGGTACAAGGTCTGTTGAGCGCGCTGAATCCGACGATGCGCAGTACATCGCAGTCCCTCAGTGGCTAGGCGCGATGGATGCGAAGCAGGCTCTCTTCGGCGGGAACTCCGACGCGCAGCGGGAATCCGTAGTGTCCTGTTCCGCGATGTACATACATCCGATCGCGACCACGCGCCCAAAAGCCGTGATCAGGAATGGAGATTCCGAACAGTCTGAGGAACGTCCATGGGAGTCCCAGGCTGAGCAGTCCGACCTGGCCTCCGTGCGTGTGTCCTGACAGAACCAGATCCGCTTCGCCTTCGGGAAGGTGCTTGAATGCGCCCGGATCGTGAAGCAGAACCAGTCGCAGCGTATCGGGAATGCGCGGATGCTGCTGACAGACTTTCTGCATGCGTTCTTTGCGATCTTGCCACGCGAAGTCCATTCCCACGATGTGAACCCGGCCAGCTTCGGTATCGACCACGGCGGCTTCGTCTACAAGCAGGCGGATTCCGTTTGCGGTGAGCGCGCTGCGGACCACTTCTGGTGCTTCATGATCGTGGTTTCCATGGCACGCAAAGACCCGACCAGGAAGTGCGGTGAGCGGCTCCAGTGCTTCACGGAGCAGCGACGGATCGCTCTGGGATTCCATGGTCAGAAAGTCTCCGGTCAGACACACCAGATCGGGCTGCTTCCGTACTGCATCTTCCGCAATCCGACGTAGTCGCGCCACCGACATAAACGGACCCAGGTGCGGATCGGTGATCTGCACAATCTTGAGCGGACGGACGCTGCGCGCGGTTCCTCGTGGATGTGGAAGCGGCTTTGCGGTGTCGCGATGTGCGTCTGCCACCACCAGATCCACCTCTTCAGGATGCGAGAAGTGAGACTGCAAAAATCCAATCGCTGCGAGTGCGTACGGAATCACAATGCCCCACGGTGTAAACCCGAGCGCTTTGATCACAGCCCACGGCATCGCCAGCAGCGTTCCGGCCCAAAAGAACGATCCCGGCCAGCTCACAATCAGGCGATAGGGCAGGGGACGCATCCGAGGCCGGACCAGCATCATGACGTGTAGGTAGACCGCGATGTGAAGCGCGACAAACAGTCCCCACACCGGCTGGAACATGTCCGCAATCTCTGCCGCGATAAGAGAGTGCAGACCGATGATGATCCCGGCAAACATCGCGAACTGACGACCTCTGAACAGAGCCGCCATTCCGATCGTTGTCAGCCAAGCGCCAAGCGTTAGAAATCCAAACCACGAGGGCATTGCTCGATAGGATGCCGCATCTGGTTCGGACTGTGTACATCTTGCGGACAAATGACAGTCCTTTGCGTTTGAAAGGACTCCTGGGCAGGTGAATCTGACGGAACCGGCGGTATCGGGTGCGAAGTTAGTGCGACTTGTTTGCAAGTACGTCGTCGGCGCGATTCACCAAGGTGACGCTTCCAATCGGCTGCGCGAGCTGTTTGGCGCGTGCAATCAGGTCGCTACGTTCATCGGATTGTGGTGGGGACAGCTTCGCCAGTTCGATGTATGCAGCGGCTTCCGACATCGGAAGCTTGAGCGCTTGCGCCGATTCCACAGCCTGTCGAATCCGTCGCTGTGCAGCGTGTGTTTGTCCGCTGATTCGCAGCAGCATTCCGCTTGCGCGCAGGTACATCGGAAGACCAATTGGAGCCATCTGACACATCCGCTTGAGTCGCTGTAGCACCTGATCAATCTGTTCGGTGAGCTTGCTCGCGAGCGGCGAAGTCTGGTCACTTTCCTGTTCCAGCAGCCGCAGCAGCGTATCGAGGATCAACGAGCTAGCGGGCCACATCTGAAAGAACAGAGGCCGGCGCAAAAGGATCTCCAGCGCTTCTTCCGCGAGGCGGTGCGCTTGCTTTCTGTGTCCGTTCATCAGCGTGATCGCGGCGAGCAGTGCTTTCGGATTGGCCGCATCGTTGCCTTGCTCTGTACCGAGACAGACCAGCGCACGCTCGGCCAGATCGCGGGCTTCCGCAAGCTGTCCGATCCAGTAGCGCTGTAGTCCAAGCAGAGACATCGCCCAGCCACGATTCCGTTCCGCGCGACGCAGTCCGGTCGTTCGACAGACTTGTTCGAGGTGGGTTCCTGCCGACGCCAGCTCTCCGACCAGCAGCTCCTTTCCTGATTGCAGCATCGCCATCGTCTCTGTGCCGAGTGGATCGCCACTAAATGCTGCTGCGAAGGTTCCTTTGCGCACACTCTCATCCATCTGCGACCACTGTCCTTGCGATTGATAGAGCGCACACTGAAACGCAGAGACAGCAACCTGACTGTGCAGATCGGAGCGCGCCACCGCGTCGGCCATCGCTTCCTCAAAGTAGCGCTGTGGGAGCCGTGGCAGCTTCATCATCGCCACCACATAGCCGAGCGTTGCATAGGGAATCGCGCGTGGTCCTTGGCGACCCGCTCGATTGGCCAGGTTTGCCGCGAGCAGGGTTGATAAAAGAGAAGGAATCCGCTGTCGACTGTCTGCGAAGTGACAGCTAGACAGACGCAGCGCGGCTTGGGCCACAGTGAGCATTCTTTCGTCGCTGGATGCCGATTGCGGAGTCTTCCGAACCAGCCAATAGATCTGCTCCACAATCAGCGGAACAAGACACAGCAGCATCCGCCAATGACTCTTGGGAAGAGAGAGCCGATGCAGCTTCAGCGCTTGCTCTGCATGCTCGGCGCTGTGTTCAACTTCTCCCATCCCAAACAGCGCGTCGGCGTACAGCCGGTGAAGCTCGGCTCGCTCGTCGTTGGTGATGACGCACTTTGGATCCCTCGCAAAGCGCAGCGCTTGGGACAGCAGCGGAATCGCCGCTTGATGAGCACCCGTGCGGAGCAGACTCTGCGCCGCCTTTTGCAGATACTGTCGCGCTTTGTTTGCTTCGTTGCCGCTGGTGTAGTGATGCGCGAGCGCCAAAAAGTGGTCACTGTGCATCTTTTCTAGTGCCTGCGCCGCGGCGAGGTGCGTCTGACGCTTGGGCTCGTCGGGCAGCGACAGATACGCCGCTTCATGCAGCTTGTCGTGAACGAACCGATAGCGACCACCGCCCGCTGGGTCCAGAAACTGCTGTCGAAGCAGATCGTTGAGCGCATCCGCTCCGTCGGTTTCCTGGAGTCCACAGACCGCAAAGAGCAGCTCACTTTCAAACTCTCGTCCCAGCACCGACGCGGTCGTCACCACCGTGCGCAGCGTTCCTTCCAGTCGGCTCAGCCGTCGCACGATCATCGCTTGCAGCGTGCTTGGCATTCCCATGGCGTGCAGCTTTTTTTGCCACGACTCCGGCTCCTGCTGGTCGCTGCAAATCACCCAGCCGAGCTGCTGGTCTCGTCGCAGCAGGTGCTCACTTACCGCCGTCTGAAGATACTCGCAGATAAAGAACGGATTGCCCGCCGTGGCGTCCTTCAGAAACAGGACCAGCTCCGTCGGTGCTTGCCGAACTGCCAGCATGTCCGCAATCATCTGTGAAACGGCGCGCTCATCCAGTCGCCGCATCGCCAGTCGCGTAATCGTCGCTCGCATCGTGAGCGTGTGCAGAGCGCTGGTCATCTCCTCGCTGCGAAAGGTTCCGACGACCAGAATCGGCGCTTGTCGTAGCGCTCCATCGTCGAGATATCCCAAAAACTCCATCGTCAGCGGATCGGCCCACTGCAAGTCGTCGAGCATCAGCAGCAGCGGACGTTCTTTCGCCAGCGTGAGCATGCAGTCCGACAGCGCTCCAAGGACGCGATGCTTGGCGGCATCAATCGGCAGCGGCGACGCTTTCGGCAGTCGATCCGCACCGGGCAGGCTGGTAAGTCCCGGCTCGATCGCCGACAGCACATGAAGGTGCGCGCCGAGCAGTCGCTGTGTACACGCCTCCCCGTCTTGACGACAGCGATCCGCGATCGATGCAAGCAGCGGACGCAGCGGCTTGAGCGGTCCGATGTGAATCACCGGGCTGCCCTTGTCCGTCACATTCTGCGGCGGACACTCTCCCGTCGCGACAAACACTCCAGCGCGACCGGCACTGCGGAGCAGCTCGCTGAGCAGCCGGGTCTTGCCGCTGCCACTTTCCCCTTCGAGCAGCACAAGCTGCCCTTGTCCCGCAATCAGCTTGTGGAGTCGCTGGTGTAGGCTATCGAGCAGGTCTTCTCGTCCGACGAAGCCCGAGCGGTACAGATAGTCCCGACTGCGGATGGGCTCGATGCCACGCTGCGGCACATCGACGAACAGCGACGAAGTGAGGGCTTGCGCAATGTCTTGTGCGTGCCCGATGCGATCCCGTCGGTCCGGGGCAAGCATTCGCAGGATCAGCTCGTCCAGCCCCTTGGGCAGCCACGGTGCCAGCTTCGAGGGTCTTCGCACCGGCTCCTCGACGCGATCCATTCGCTCGGCCAGCGTCGACGGAAACGGCAAGTATCCGGTCAAGCTCTCGTACAGCATGCAGCCGAGCGCAAAGATATCGGCGCGGGCATCGACCAGCTCACCGAGAATCTGTTCCGGCGCCATGTACGACACCGTCCCCGCCATCGTTGGGGCCAGCTGGAGCGCTTCTCGACGGTCCGGTCGACTGTAGGAAACCACCAAGCCAAAGTCCACCAGCACCGCCCGCTCCCGCCCCGGCCAAAACACGTTAGACGGCTTGAGATCCCGGTGGA
>CALMML010000056.1 GCA_937868485.1 uncultured Myxococcales bacterium
GCTCAAGCCGCAGTTCTCGAAAGACAAAAACGTCGTCACCCGGTTCTTCAACGAAGCACGCGCTGTCAACATCGTCTCGCATCCTGGCGTCGTCGGAAGCTTCGACTACGGCGAAATGCCCGACGGAACCGCCTACATCGTCATGGAGTATCTCGAAGGCGAGTCTCTGTCGGCGCGTATCAAGCGCACCGCCGGACCGTTCGGCTTCGACGCACTCCGCATCGGACGCCAAATCGGAGCCGCCCTCGCCGCCGCCCACTCCAAAGGAATCATTCACAGAGACCTCAAGCCGGACAATGTGATTATTGTGCCGGACTCGGAGGCGCCGGGTGGGGAGCGGGCCAAGGTGCTCGACTTCGGTATCGCGAAGATCAGCGATCAGCAGGCGACGGGACTGACGCAGATGGGCGAGGTGATGGGCACGCCTCGCTATATGTCGCCGGAGCAGTGCAAAGGATCGGGTCAGGTCGACGCGAAGACGGACGTGTACGCGCTCGGGATCATCATGTTCATCATGCTGACCGGCAAGCCTCCCTTCGACGCGGAAGGCACGGGCGCGCTGATGGCGATGCACATCTATCACGAGCCTCCGAAGCTGCGCGACGTCGAGCCGAAAGTACCGCCGAAGGTCGAAGAGCTGGTGCTGCAAATGCTGGCCAAAAAGGCCGACGAGCGCCCGTCGATGGCTGATGTGGTGGCGCGGCTCGGACAGCTCGGTGGTCAGAGCCTGGCGACGGGAGCCATGCCGGTTCTTCGTCTGCAGGACATCCAGCAAGCGCAGCAGATGATGCAGCAAAACGCGCAGATGCAGTCGGGAGCGTACCCGATGATGCAGGCGGCGATGATGCAGGGTGGCTATCCCGGAATGCAGCCGGGCATGCAAGGACAGCCGGGGCTTCATCCGGGCTATCAGCAGGGCTCGCAGCTGATGAACCAGCCTCAGAGCGGACAGGTCATCAATCCGGGGCCTGCGGAAAATACCGGGCCGAATACATCGTCGCGTCCGTCGCTGCTCGGTGTGGGTCAGACCCACGATCCGACGCGAATGGGCGGAGGTCGCTCGGGTGTCCGGCGGCTGCTCATTCCCGTCACGATGGCGACGGTGCTGTCGGCTGTCGGCATCGTGTTCGTGCTGCGCAGTGGCAATACCGATCCGCCTCCGACGCGAGTGACCAAGCCCGCAGCGCCCAAGCACATCGTCTGGGACATCAAGACCGATCCGCCGGGTGTGCAGGTCATTCGGACGTCAGATGACTCGGTGCTGGGTCAGACGCCGTGGCGTTCCGAGCAGGCTCCGACGGGAGGAAAGGTCGGCGTGATCCTGCGCATGCCAGGCTTCGTCGACAAGTCGGTGGTTCTCGAGCGAGATCAAGACTTTAGCCAAGAGTTCAAGCTCGAAGCGGCTCCGCCCCCACCGACGAAGCCGACCAAGACCAAAGGGAAGAAAAAGAAGAAAGACGACGACTTCGCGCCGGTGAAGTAGCTAGCGCGCGTAGTCCGTCGAGCGCGTCTCTCGAATCACACAGACGCGAACCTGACCGGGATAGGTCGCTTCTTCTTCGATCTTGCGGGTGATGTCGCGCGACAGCAGGATCGCTTGCTCGTCGGAGATTTTGTCGTTTTCGACCAGAATCCGCAGCTCGCGACCGGCTTGAATCGCATAGGCTTTGTCGACGCCCGCGATGCTCTGACACAGCTTTTCCAAGTTGGTCAGTCGCTGGATGTACGACTCCAGCTGTTCTCGACGAGCCCCCGGACGCGCGTTCGACAGCACGTTCGCCGCATCCACCAAATAATCGAGCGCTCCCGACGGTGGACGTTCCCCGTGATGCGAAGCCACCGCGTCGACGACCTTCTGCGGCTCGCCCAGCTTCTTACACAGCGACGCACCGACCATCGCATGCGAGCCTTCGGTGTCTTGATCCACCGCGCGCCCGATGTCGTGCAAAAGTCCCGCCCGTCGAGCCAGCTTCACGTTGATGTTCAGCTCCGCCGCCATCGCGCCCGCGAGCCAGCCCACTTCGATGCTGTGCTGAAGCAGGTTCTGCGCGCCCGCCGTTCGGAACTTCAGCTTGCCCAGCGTCTTGAGCAGCTCGGGATGCATCTTGTGCAGACCCAGATCGAACGCCGCTTGCTCGCCCGCTTCTTTGCAGAGCTGATCGATTTCTTCCGACGCTTTTTGCACCGCTTCTTCGATCCGCGTCGGGTGAATTCGTCCGTCGGCAATCAGACGAGTCAGCGCCAGCTTGGCAATTTCCCGTCGAACCGGATTGAAACAGGAGATGATCACCGCCTCGGGCGTATCATCGATGATCAGATCGATTCCCGTCGCTGCTTCGAGTGCGCGAATGTTTCGACCTTCGCGACCGATGATCCGGCCTTTCATATCGTCCGACGGAAGCGGCACGACACTGACCGTCTTTTCGGCGATGTACTCACTCGCGTAGCGCTGAACCGCCGTGCTCAAGATCATCTTGGCGCGCTCGTCGGCTTGCTGACGGAAGTCTTCTTCGATGCGCTTGACGTCAATCGCGGCTTGGCGACGAGCATCATCCCGCACTTCATCCGCCAGCTTGGACCGAGCCTGCTCGACGGTCATTCCGGCAATCTGTTCCAGTCGCTTGGCCGCTTGATCTGCCAGATCTTCGGCGCGCTTGGCCGCTTGCTCGGCGGACTGCTCGCGGTTTGAGATGTTGCGCTCTCGACGAGACTGCTCTTCCTCGCGAGAAGCCAAGATCTCGGCCTTGCGGGTCTGCGCGGCCTCTTGCTTGCCGAGTCGCTGCGACTCACGCTCCAGCTCGTCTCGACGAGAACGAAGCTCGGTTTCGGCGGTTTCTTGCGCCTTCAGCAGCAGCTCTTTGGATTCCACCTGCGCGTCTCGCTTGATCTGATCCGCTTCGCTACGGGCCGAATCAAGCAGATGCTGACGCATATCCTCGGACTGCTCTCCTCTCGGTGCAGGAGACAGCCGCTGCGCCAGCACAACGCCCAGGACAACCCCCAAGACACAGAGGGCAATTCCTATGGCGATCGTCACGATACGTCCTCCTCAGCGAACCGGAGCACACTCGCCCGGGCTCCGGTCGCCAGTTTTTGCGTCGGTGTGATGACAAAATCGACCGGCTCATCACACGATTCGACGGGGATTTCTGAAATGAGCTGAAAATCGTAGCCAATACCGACGCGCACCGCCGAGGGCGACATCCGCAGCGTTGCGTCGTAAAAGCCTTTGCCCTGCCCGATCCGTCGCCCACTGCGATCGAATCCGAGTCCTGGCACCACAAACACATCGATCGACGGCGCAAGCGGTTCCGTCGAGCCTGGCTCCAGCAAGTCAAATCCAGACGGACGCAGCGCACTGCGGCTCGTCACATGAAACGTCAGCGTCGGTGGATTCATGCTCGCCACACGCGGATAACAGACGATCGTGTCCGCGCCAAGCATCGAGACGAGCAGCGACGGATCCAGCTCACGACCTCTGGCTTCGTATACAGCAACGCTCTGCGCTCGGGCCACGCTCGGAAGCGATAAAACCGCCGACGCAACCTGAGCAGCCGCAGCCATCGATTCGGCACTTCCGACGGGAAAGCCTTGCTCTGCACGAAGTCGCCGAAGCCGATCACGCAGCCAGGCTTTTTCGTCTCGTTTGGACAGGGAAGCGGTGCTTGCAAGCGTCACCTGACCACCTAGCCCTTACTCGGGGACTCGGCTTGTCGCCGAAGACAATCGAGCATCCGCTTGGCATGGTCGCGAACCTGTGAACGAAGCGTCCGCTGCGCGCCGCGCTCGTGCTCTAGCTCATCTGCCAACTGAAGAGCGGTAAGGACCATGTCCGATTGGGTTGCGACTTGTCGATTTCCAAGGAGCGCTTGGACGCGCCCGTTCACCATTTCAGCCAACGTCTGCACGTACACTTCGTCTGCATCGCTACGGACTTGGTACGGCTGACCGGCGATGTGGACTTTTATCGTACGCTTCACAGCAGGTGCGACAATATCGAGAGGTGCGCCAATGTCAAGGTGTCGTGTCACTCGGTCGTTACACTGTGCAACACAACAACCCAGTGTCAGCCTTGCCCCTCCGCTAAGTCATGTCGTTTTCATGCATATTTAGTGATCTGTATTACTTAATTTCAGTTTGATAAACTCCTCGGACCGTCTCTTGTCACTTAACCAGCCTTAGGAGGGCACATGCGGTCAGAGCGAGCCTTGGGAACTTTGAGTCGCGTCCTACGACGCCTGAGCTTCGTCGGCATCGCTGCCGGTATCGCCGTGAGCACGATGTGGCACGGCTGTGCAGGCACCAACAACGACTACATGGGCAACATTGTGGACGGAGGCACCGATGATGGTCCGCCTCCGGGAAGCGACCTGACTTGCCAGAAGACGCCCGATCCAGACGTTCCCGATTCGAGCTTCGTGGACAACAACTGCGACGGCATCGACGGCGATGTCAATAACGCGATCTTCGTCTCTCCCAGTGGCGACGATACGTTTGCTGGCACACGAGAAAACCCAGTCAAGACCATCACCCAAGGCATCAAGCTCGCGCAGCAGCAGGGCAAGACCGGCGTGTACCTCGACAAGGGCACCTACTCGGGCTCAGTGTTGATGGTCGCTGGCATCGGTGTGTACGGCGGCTATGACTCGGGCAACCTGTGGGCTCGCAGCGCAGCCAATGAGTCGCTCATCCAAGGCGGCACGACGGCGATCACGCTGAGCAACATCGCCAAGGAAACGCACCTCGAGCTGGTGTCGGTCAAGTCCGCCGACGGAACCTCTGCCGGTCAGTCGAGCTACGGCGTGTTCGTCGTCAACAGCTCGGGCCCAGTCATCATCGGCCAGGCCAAGATCAACTCGGGCAACGGAGCCAATGGCACCTCGCCCACCGCACCAACCGATGTCATTACGCCGGTCGCCGCAAACGGTGCCACTGGCGGCAACGGCTGCACCGGTGGTGGCTGTAACCCCGCAGGCCCTGGCGGAAAAGGCGGACTAAACTCTTGTTCGGCTGTACTTGGCAACGTCTCCGGTGGAAACGGTGGAAACGGATCGGTCGGTAACAGCGGCGGTGGCGGCGCAGCTGGTCTGGGCGGCGCACCCGGCACAGGCGGTGGTGGCGGTTCATCGGGAGACTGCTTC
>CALMML010000057.1 GCA_937868485.1 uncultured Myxococcales bacterium
CGAGGGCTTGGGGCTCCAGGGCTCCGCTCACCTGACTGCTCGGCTGGGTGTGATAGGTGGTGTACATCACGCGACCGCAGCCGTGCTGGACGCTGGTGGTCACGGGCGAGCTGGATTCCACCCAGACCTTGGGCGTGATCTTGACGGTCTTGCCATCGGCATCGAGTCCCATCCGATCCTGCACGGAACGAATCGACGTCCACGCATCTTTGACCGAGGTCAGGTTCTGTCCCTGCGCGCGCAGCCAGGCATCCAGTCCGGTGTCACTGCGCGAGACGGACTGATCGCCGCCACCGCCGCCGCAGGCGCTGCCGATGGTCGAGTTTTCGCCGCTCCACGAGATGTAGCCGGGGAAGATCTGGCGAACGTATTCATAGGACCAGTCCGACACGTAGAGCCGTCCGCCCTTTTGGACAAACTCGGTGAGGGTGCTTTTGACGCGCGGGTCGGAGTTGTAAATGCTGGTGCACTTGGGTCCGGTGTCGCCGCTGTTGGTTCCGCCCGAGCAGGGCAGAAACACGATGTGGTACTTGCTGATCTCTTTGGGATCGGTGATGAGCTGCACCGGGTTGGGATACGGAGACATCTCGAACAGACCGTGGACTCCGTAGATGGCAAACGACGGCGCATCCTTGCCGAGCACCTGCGCTTTGCCGAGCAGATCCTTGGTGATGGTTGCCTTCATTCCCATCCGCGCGAGCACGACCTCAATCGGGTCCCACGCGCCGAGCATGACGGCCATCTTGGGAACGTCGTCCCCGTTGGCCTTGTCCATGATCGGTGGCAGCGTGGTCTTGTCGATGGGAACCTGCTGCTTTCCTTCGAGGATGTTCAGCTGACGAACGCGCCGGAAGGCTCCCTTTTGGACGACCAAGTAGTAGTTGCCGGTGTTGGCATCTAGCTCGAAGGTTCCGTCGGGATTGGTCGATACGTGCGGCGTGCCATCGGGCAGGTGAACGCACTTGTCACAGTAGACGCCATCGGGAATCGCCGCAGGCGGATAGGCCGTGACGTAGACGAGCGCGCCCGAGATAGGAATCGTTCCTTCCGGTGCCACCACCTTGCCGGTCAGTCGACCAATCTTTTGGTTCGGACCGGGATTGGGATTGGGGTTCGGATTGGGATTCGGATTGGGATTCGGCATCCCGGACGACATGGTCGAGTCATCAGAGATCTCGCGATCCGCGTTACAGGCCGACAGCGTCAGCGAAGAGACCAGCAAAACCCACGGGGTCAGTTTGAGCAGCCGCATGCGCGGACTATATCCAAGATTCGCGGTGTGAATAGCCAGGAACCTTATCGGGCGCAACGGGGCAGCGACCGCAGCGGGCGTCGAAAAAAGCGGCAGTCTGGGCCGCCGCGCGCCCAGATGGTAGATGCGCACCGATCGGCGCGCTGGGACGGATGGTCAGGAATCGGAAGGAAGCCGCAGGCGCTGCGGCGGAAGGAAAAGCGACGAGCCGACTAGCCGACGGGCTGCTGGCAGACGTTGGCGCTGCAGGTCAGACCGGCGCAGCAGCCACCACCACCGCAGGTCTGTCCCGCACCGATGCAGGTGGACGGACTGACGCACACGCCGTTTACCGCGACGCCCGAGCAGCACTGGGTGCTGACATCGGCAGCGGCTCCGTCTTGACGGCACGCGACGGGGGCCCAGTACGCGGAGATGTTCTTCGCAGCGACATCCTGACCGGGCAGCCAGTACGGAACGAAGCTCGGATCTTCCCCGGCGTTGGGCGAGTTCTTGATCGCGGCAACCCACAGCTGCTGACGGCTGGTGCCAGCGGTGCCGACCTTGTTATTGCCGTAGTCACGCTCGCTGATGAAGCTGAGCCAGAAGTAACCACCGACGTTGAACGGAGAGAAGTTCGGGAAGAACACCTTCGCCGTCGTGGTGCTGCCCATCGCGTTGGCCAGCTTGATAAGGCCCGTGCCGTCCGGCTTGATCATAAACAGCGAGCCAGGCTTCTGGTTGTCGCTGCGCGGGCTTGTGCCGTTCTGGAACGAAATCCACTTCGAGTCGGGCGACCAGGTCGGATAGCTGTTCTGCGTCGCGCCCGCAACGGTCGCCGCCTTGTGAATCTGCACCACCGGACCGACGGTGTCTTGTCCAGTGACAGGCAGGATCGACAGGTTGGCGACGCTCAGGTCGGTGCCGTCCCCGTTGGCTTCGCTGGCGTAGGCAATCATCTTGCCGTCCGGCGACCAGTTCGGATAGGTGCCTCCCGTCGGAAGTGCGCTGCTGCCCGCGCCGAGCGTAACCGGCTTTCCGTTGGCGGTATCAATGAAGTACATGATGTTGCCGCCGCTCGGGTTGACGACGACCATCCGCTTCGCATCGGGATTGAACGACGAAAAGTAGAACGGCTGGGTCGCGGTCGTGACCGGATAGGTCGTCGGAGCCGGGTTGCCGCTCAGGTTGGCGGTCAGGTCGAAGATGCCGCCGTAGTTGATGCCACCACCGAGCCGACCGACCATGTAGCGGCCATCGCGCGAGACGGTGTGGCAACCGACGCAGACCTCGCCGCTCGACGGAGACTTCGGCGGGTTTGGCAACAGGTCCGATGCCGTCGCGGTGCCGTCCTGAATCTTGCGGATCTTGCCGACGTTGATGTCCCAGTAATAGATGGTGCCAAGCAGCGAGCCCTTGGCAAAGTGCATCTTGACTGCGTTTCCGCTCCACACCTTGCCGGTCGCTTTTTCGTAGCGGTCCACCGTCAGGACTGCATCGGCGTCGAGGTTGCTCTGCGCGATGCCGGCCCAGCCCTTGGCATCGACCAGATAGTTCGACGTAAACGCGGTGCTGTTGTGACCGACGTACGCCGTAAACTTCATGTTCGGCTTGACGATGCTGACGCGGAAGATGTCGCCGACTGCGCCCATCGTCCACTGGATGTTGGCCGGATAGACGTTCTGCGGCATCAGCACGTTGTCGAGCGGATACACAATGCCCGCAGCCTTGGTCAGATCCTGCGTCGGCGTCGCGGCTGCAAACAGGGCCGCCGCATTGGCGTCCGTGTTGGGAGTCGACAGCACCGACTCCACAGTCACGGTGATCTTGACGGTGGTCGTCACCGGCGTGCCATTGTCGATGTAGGTCGCAGTCACCTCGACCTCACCACCGATGGTTCCGTTGGCGGTAAAGACACCGGCAGAGTCCACCGTTCCAATCGCGTTGTAGGGAACGCTCCAGCTCACACCGACAAGCTGATTGCTGGTCGATCCATCGGCGCGAGTACCAGTGACAGCCAGCGCTTGGGAAACGGGCGTTCCGCTCGCTTTGAGCATCACCGGACTCGGCGTGATGCTGATCGAAACGTACTCCGGTGCGGTCTGATTGCCACAGCCGTTCGGGTCCGTGCAGTTTGCGTTGCAAGTCGCCGGATCTGCATTCGGATCCGCACAGACATCACCACCGCCCAGGCTGCTGTTGTTGCAGCCCACCACAACCGCGGTGGTCAGGACGGAAAGAATGCCAAGAAGCTTCCAAGTTTTCATCGTGAATACTCCACCCTAGCCAAGATTCGTAGGCACAGCGCAGACAATGACAGCAGCATTTTACCGTCGGAAAGTGCGATTCATCAAGCGCGATACGGTCTGCGCATTCCTAAGTTGCGGAATCGTAACAACTGTTCGAGCCACGAACGCTCAAGTGACACAGACAGCGCCATCGAAACGGACGCTGTAGCAACTGATGCAAATGACTCAGGGATTCACCTGAGACGACATCTGCAACACGCCGTACTGCGGAGACATTGCGGAAGGAATCCGATGGATTCGAGGTGTTCTGTGTGGTGAAAAGGAGTCCGGTCAGGAGTCCCATTCATCGCGGTTGACCGGGATGTGTGTCCGGGTAAAGCTATGCAACCATGACCGCCAGCAAACGCTCTGTCTTTGTCACGTTCCAAGGCCAACGACAAAAGATCAGCTTCTATGAAGGAACCAGCGAGCTTGCCATCGATCGCGCCGTCCGTGCGGCATTCGGAATCGCGGAATCGGTGACGCTTCGCTTTCGGGATACAGAGGGAGACGCGCTGGCGCTCTGTGACAAGCTCCCACATGAGCTGGAGCTGACAGCGGAAGCGACGGAACTTGTCACAGCCCAGAAGATGCAGACACGCGATGCGGACACGGAACGGAGTCCGGCTCGATCGGAACAGAGTCCGATTCCCGCGAAGTCTGCGACGCTGCTAGAAGTTCCCGGACCGAGTCCGTGGCCCATCATCGGCAACATCGACCGGCTTCGCGCGGGGGAAAACCTACAAGAAGCCCTGGCCAAAGTTGCGTCGGAATACGGTCGGTTTGCGCGGCTGAAGCTTCCGAATCGCGCGACGTTTTACATCAACACCGATGCCGATGTGGTGGAAGAGCTAGACCGTCGTCCTGATGACTTCCGCAAGACCACTCCACCGCCGGCAACACCGCTTGGTCGACTGCGCGCCGGAGCCGCAGGAAAAGGTCTGTTTACGTCCGGTGATGAAGAAGAGATCTGGCAGATCGCGCATCGGATTCTGCTTCCCGCGTTCGGACTGGGAGCCATCAAGCAGTACTTCGGTCGCATCGTGGAAGTGTCCGATGACTTGATCGAAAACCTCCGCAGTCGCAAGCCAAACGAGTCGTTCTTGGTGACAGAGCTGATGACCAAGATGACGTTTGAAGCGATTGGCTATGCAGGCTTTCACTCGCGCTTTCACTGCGTGAACGCCAAAGAAACGCCGCCGTTTGTGCAAGCGATGGTGGACGTACTGGAAGTCGCGATGGAGCAGACGCGCAACCTGCTTCCCGATCGATTCCATGTGCTTCAGCGTCACAAAAAAGACGCAGCATCAAAGGTCTTGTCGGACACGGTGGATCAGATCATTTCCGAGCGCAAAGGGATGATGCAGCGCAATGAAGCGGTCCCAAACGACATGCTTCAGATCATGCTGACGGCGCGCGATCGACAGACCGGACAGCGACTGCCAGATGACAACATTCGCGAGCAGCTCATCACGTTCCTCATCGCAGGTCACGAGACCACAAGTGGCATGCTGTCCTACGCGCTATATTACATCTCGAAAAATCCTCTTATTGAACAGAAGCTCATCGAAGAGGTCGATCGCGTTCTCGGACGAGACTACAGTCGCAAGCCAAGCTTCGCGGATCTGGATGAGCTGGACTACACCGGACGGATCTTGAAAGAAGCGCTGCGGCTCAATCCAACGGCGCCCGGCTTTGGCAAAGTGGTGCAGCGCGACACCGTCATCGCAGGCAAGTATTCGGTCAAAAAAGACAGCATCATCCTGACGCTGCTCGGTAGCTTGCATCGCGATCCTCGGCACTTTGGGAAAGACCCCGAAGCGTTCAATCCCGATCACTTCCTTCCCGATGCGGTCGCGCGTCGTCATCCGCATGCCTACCATCCGTTCGGAATGGGAATCCGTAGCTGCATCGGATCTCAGTTTGCGCTGGTGGAAGCCAAGCTGGTGCTCGCACGGATGTATCAGCAGTTCCGGCTGCGGCTGAGCGATCCGAGCTATCAGCTCAAGCACATTCAGACGCTGACGATCAAGCCACGCGATCTGCTGATGTGCGTGACACCGCGTCAGGAGGAGAAAGGAAAGCAGCCCACCTCACGCGCGGTATCAAACGATCCGGTGCGCATGCAGCGCGAGCCCGCAAGCGCAGAAGGATCGCTGCTGATTCTGTACGGATCGAACATGGGAACCGCGCAGGAGCTGGCGCAGAAGCTTCTCCAGCAAGCTTCCGCGCGGAAGATTTCAGCGACGGTGGCAGAGCTGGATTCCTTTGTGGACAGGCTGCCCAAACAGACTCCGGTGGTGCTGATCTGTTCGACCTACAACGGACTGCCGCCAGACAACGCGGTGAAGTTTCATGCGTGGCTCAAGCAGCTAGCAGGCAGCGACGCGCTACAGGGTGTGGACTTTGCAGTCCTTGGCTGCGGCAACAAGCAGTGGCAAGCCACCTTCCAGCAGGTTCCTCGCTTTCTGTTTGATCGATTGAGTGCGCTGGGCGCCAAGCCGCTGACTCCGTTTGTGGGCTGTGATGCCGACGGAGACTTCGATGCATCGGCAGAGTCTTTCTGCCAAGCGCTGTGGTCTGTGATGGGCTCGCGATCTCCCGCCATATCGGAAGGAATCAGCGCAGCAAGCGACAGCGAACACGCGCTCTCTTACGCAGTGGACGTCGTCCATTCCGCTGGATCGGATGCATCGCCGCTGGAATCAAGTCGCGTGCCCCTGCAAGCGGAAGCCAGACTGTGTACGATCCTCGAACATCGCGAGCTACAGTCCGCGCAGGCAGAGCGCTCCACTCGTCACCTAGAAATCCAGATCCCCGACGGTGTTTCCTATTCCGCAGGCGATCACGTAGGAGTCCTTCCCGACAATCCCATCGCGCTGTGTCAGTCCTATGCACAGCGCTGCGGAGTCCAGCTGTCTGACGCCGTGGTGATTCGTAAAATCGGCGCGATCAGCGGTCCGTTTCCGTGCGGAATTCCTCTCTCTGTCCGCGAGCTTCTGGGACAGCATGTGGATCTAAGCGGACCCCTTACCCGTCGAGAGCTGCGCGTTCTGGCTGCGCGCTGCCAGTGTCCGCCCGAACGAAGCGAGCTGCTGCGACTGGCATCCGCAGAGTCCTTCCCTACCGAGGTACTTTCGCAGCGCCTGACCTTGCTGGATGTCCTGCTTCGCTTTGCGTCGATTCCTTGTGATCTGGCCACGGTGCTGTCGCTGCGTCCGATGCTGCGTCCGCGCTATTACTCGATCTCGTCATCGCCCCGAAAGCTACCGAATCGCTGCACCATCACCGTCGGTGTTCATGACTACCAAGGACCCGCAGGACAGCTCCGCGCGGGACTGTGCAGTCACTATCTGGCAGAGCGCACAGAAGGACAGACGCTGCGGGTGATCATCAAAGACACCGGAAGCAGCTTCCGCTTGCCGCCCGATCCCAAGATTCCGGTGATCTTGATTGGACCAGGAACGGGACTTGCGCCCCTGCGAGGCTTTGTACAAGAGCGCGCCGCGCTACGGAGCGAAGGAACGGAGGTCGGCCAGACGCTGCTGTTCTTCGGCTGCCGTCGTCCTGATCACGACTACCTGTATCGCGAAGAGCTGGAAGCGTACGCGCAAGATGGAACGCTCGCCGGTCTGTATGTTGCGTTTTCCCGTCAGCCCGAAACGCCGAAGACCTACGTGCAGGATCTGATTCGGCAGCATGCGCAGAAACTGTGGTCCCTGCTGCAAGAGGGTGCGTATGTCTTTGTCTGTGGCGACGCAAAGAGCATGGCCCCCGCTGTCCAGCAGACCTTTGCAGAGATCCTGACCGCACACGGTGGACAGTCGGCAGAGCAGGCCCAAGAGACGATCCGTAGCTGGCGCAGTCAAGGTCGCTACTGCGAAGATGTCTGGGCTTCGACCTAACGCAGCGGCTGCTGGTTTCGCTCTGCAAATATGAGGCATATGAAATGCTTCATATGTCCTCCATCCAGCCAGAATCGCTGAATCGTCAGACGAACACTCATCGAATCAATATGAAGCAGATGATGTGCTTCATATTGGTTATTCTTCGTCAGATGACTCTTCGTAGTAGCGCACAAACAGGTTCAGATCACTGCCGCCCAGTCGCAGCTCATTGATCGGACACGGAGAGCTGACTTGGCAGCGATCGAACAGCGTACGCAGTCGCTTGCGGTCGTGCGCATAGATGCAAAAGTCCCCGCGCTTGGGATCGACGATGTCGAGCAGCCAGTCGGTGCGCGGCCCCGGTTCGTTGAGCACGCTGCCCTGCCCCTCCAGCTCGACCCGACCGCTGACCATGTACGTCAGATCCGTTTCCGACAGCACGCCTTGGTGTAGCTCGTCGCCGGGATGGGTGTGATAGGTGCCAATCAGCTGCTCGCCCGGCTGAAGCGGACCCAGATCCGCCGCCAGAAAGTCCAGCGAGTCCCCCGCAAAGCGAAACGGAGGAACCAGCACGCGCGTCACATCCACGTCGCTGCCCAGCCGCTTGCCGAGCAGAAACGCCGCAACTTCAGCCACATCATCGCGGCCCAGACCTTCCTGTCGCGTCGAGACGTCCTTGAGCCGCTTGAGCTGACAGACCTGCCGTCCCGAAAAGCGCACGCGCGACAGCTTCCCGTCGAGCTGCACCGCCACAATCCGCGCCCGCGCCTGACACGGAGCATCCGGCGACAGGCTGGGGTGCGGCACCTCGTCGAGGATCGCGTTCAAGATCGCCGCGTTGGCAAACGCATCCTGCGGGTCCAGTCGCGGCACCGTATCGCCTATCAGCCCTCGCTCACGCGCACGTTCCAGCGCATGCACCGACGGAATCGGCGGCCTTCGCTTGTGCGACAGCGCCAGGATCGCCGAGCCCACACCAATGGCGTACAGCGCACAGACCAGCAGCGCGCGTCCCCACTGCGAAGCTCGTCCCCCGAATCGAACCCGTCTCATGGCGAGACCACCGACGACAATCGTCCCAGTGGTCAGCTACCAGTATCGCGAACCTGGGCTGATTCATGCACAAAAATTTTGTATTCTGCAAAACCTACAAATACTTAGGCACGCAGCAGCGCGGCCCAGCCAGACGTCACGCTACAGCTTGTCCGGTAGCGGAGGCACAGCAGCAGGCAATCCCAGCGTCGGAGAAGGCGCAGACGCATCAGACTCAGCGTCGGGATCAGGACGAAGTGTGACGCTCACCGCCGCGTCCACACCGGCTCGCACATCGACGTCACGATAGGCCGACAGATGTCCGAGCGCGCGCACTTCCAGACGATGTGGACCGACGGCAAGACGCAGCCGAGCCGGACCTCCCGTCGTCGAGCGAATCAGCAGCGGCTGTTCATCCAGCAGCACCGACGAACTCTGCGGCGAAACAGTCAGCACCAGCGTCGAAGTCGGTGTCGGCGGAACCTGCGGATGACAGCCAGTCAGCGCGGCCAGCCATGGCACAGACAGAAGCAGCAGCGACACGCGCACAGCTTGGACCGTCATGGCGCAGGGCTCTCCGTCGGATTCGACTGGGGATCCGGGCTCGCTGAAGGCAAGTCCTGCGCCGACACGCAGTCCAGTCGCAGCATCGACGGACCGAGCGGCACCACCTGCACCCGCAGCCCGGCAATCGGTGTCCGGTACAGCGCAGCGCCCAGCGTCTCGGTCGTCGCTGTGGTCGTCAGTTGAAAGTGAACCTGCTCATCGCCACCGTCGGCCAGCACAATCCGTCGCGGCTCGACGCGCGTCACACCCGGCAGCGCCGCCAGCGCCTTCCACAGCTTGTTCATCACCTGCGGCGTGCGCAGTCCCGTCGTCAACAGCAGCACACCACCGCCGACGCGACCGAGCAGCCCGCTGCGATCCGCCAGCTTGCCGAGCAGCGGTCGTCCCAGCTGCGCCACCGCCAGTCCAAGCGCAGCCTCGGGCTTTTCCGCAAAGCCGCTGCCTTCACCCGCTTCCGTCTGCGGCGCGGCGCTCGCATCGGGAACGTACTGCCACGCGCCCTTGAGCTGCGCCGACCACAGCCGAGGACTGGTCCCACGCACCTCCACCTGCGGCGCGGCGACGTTGCCCACAAAGCCGAGCCGTGGACCCGCCCACGACGACGTCGCGCGACACTGATCCATCGTCCCCAGCTCGACGAGCTGTCCGCGCTGCGTCAGCCGATCTTTGGCGTCGGTCGCCAGCACGCTCGCCAGCGCATCCGCCCCGGTGAGCTGCACACACACCAGCACCTTCGCTCGTCCGTCGCCGCGCTTCGACTTGGGCAGCCCCGCCTGTAGCTCTTTGAGCACCTGCGCGACGTCCACCTGCGCCATGATCTTGAGCACCAGCCGCCCGTCCAGCTCGCTCTCTTCGACGATGCGGTACGACGACACAAAGTCCCGCGCCCGCGCGCCCAGCAGATACGTTCGCCCGCGCACCTCGGGAGCCGCTTGCTCGACGGCCAAGTCCAGCGCTTGCCGCATCGCTTCCGCCAGCGCCTGATTCCGGGTCTTGGTCGCATCCTCTTGCATCGCAACCTGCACCGAGGACTCGATCTGCATCTCTTGCGCCGCAGCGGGCGAAGCGAATCCAAGCAGTCCCACCGTCAGTGCAGTCGATATCCCTTGACAACATCTAGAAAGTGCGGGGTGAAGCTTCACAGGCGACATGGCTATTGTTCCTCGCCAGAGCCAGTGCCCGCGTCGGGAACGGCTGACTCTTGCGTCGCGCCTTCTTTACCACGATCTGCTTTGGCCACAAGTGGCAGCGACAGCCACAGCACCACACCGCCGGTTGCGCCGTAGTCGATGCGATCGACGATGGCGGCGCTGACATCCAGCTTGGCGACGCGCTCGGCCCCACCAAAGCGAGCCAGCTTCGCTTTGTGATCGCGCACGACGACGGTGAGTGCCTTGCGTAGCTTGTCTTCGGCCCGACTGCGTGCGACACGCTCGGCCTTCAGACGCGCCACATCCGCCGACGGAGGATACAGATCCGCCGCACAGCTTGCGACCGCGACCAGCTTGCCCGCCGCAAAGTCCGCCGTCACACCCGCAGCGATCGTTTCGGGCTTGTCTGCCGCAGCAGCCAGCGTCGGAAGCAGAGCCAACGCAAGACCCAACCTACACCACTTCATCGACGCTGACCTCCCACCGAATCAAAGCGCCCCGGCGTCGCCACCCAATCGGCAATGGAATCCCAGCGGGGCCGCAGCTTGCTACTTGTCACCACCTGCATGTGATTTGGATCTATCGCATCACCGAAGCGCCGTCCAAGCTGCCAGTGCTCGAGCGGACCGTTTGTGCGAGCCCACAGCCGAAGCTGAACATGCGGCGTCGACAGCAGCCGGTCGCCCTGCCCCGCGACGCTCAGAATCGGCACCGACACCTTCGCAAGCCCCGGCAGATACGAGCTTCCGCGACGATCCGTCCACTGATTGTGCGAAACCCAGCTTCCCATCTGACGAAGGTAGGGCCGCGGCTCGTCCACCGTGCCAACACCGAGCTTGCGCGACGGAAAGTATCCCGACGGCAGCGACGCCCAGAGCAGCGCTTGAAACGACGCACGCTTGAGCAGCCGACGCAGCTTCGACGGCTCCAGCTCATCGAGCCAGATGCTGCTCGCCAGCGCGACCACTCCGTCGAATGCCGACAGCTCCGCTTGCAGCGCCGCCAGCGACAGCCACGCGAGCGCCAGGTGTCCAAACAAGCTGTGTCCCATCGCGATCTGCGGCAGGTTCGGCTCGACGCTGGCAAGGTACGCGCTGATGCAGCCGGTGTCGTGAACCAGCGTGTCGTAGTCCCAGCTTGCGCCCTCATTCACCGACGGAACGGACTGTCCGTGACCACGCTGATCAAACCAGAGCACCTTCAGATCACGGGAAAGCAGCGACGACAGAAGTCCACGACCCGACGGAGTATCGAGCGTCCGGCGATCAACCATCATCGCGTGCGACAGCGCAACCACCGCAATCGGCTTGTCACTGCGACACAGCCACTCTCCGCGCAAGATGGCTCCGTCGGACATTTGAATGGCAACCGGCTCGCCTCCACGCAAGGGCGGATGCGTCGCTGGTACCACCGTCCAGTCGCTCGGAACAATACGCGGCTTCGTCGGCAAGAAGGCTGGAGGCACGGTTCCTCGTTTTGGTAAGCCATGGTAGCCTGAATCGCTGGGGAATGATTGGCCATGGCCAGGCTGTTCTATAAGGATGTGTCAGGGACGACGGGGACGGTTGAGCTACAGACCGCGCCGGTGCTGATTGGCCGCGCGACGGACTGTCAGATTCAAACGCAGGATGCGCAGGTTTCCCGTCGCCATGCTCGGGTGATCTTCGACGGTTCTTCGTATTGGATCGAAGACACCGGAAGCGCCAACGGCGTCTTCGTCGGAAACGAGCGAGTACCGCGCTATCAGCTGCGACCGGGAACCAGCTTTCGCTGTGGCTACCTGGAAGTGCGCTTCGAGCTGGATGCTCCAGCGGGAGGACTTCCCGTCGCTGGACCGCCTGCTCCGCCCGCTGCGCCAGTGGCTCCGGTTGCGCCCGCTGCTGTGCCGGTGGCGCCGGTCGTCGCGGCTCCGTCTGCGGCTCCGTCCGTCGGTGTGAGCGAGCTACAGAGCCTGCGCAGCGAGCTAGAGAGTGAGCGGCGAAAGCGCACCGATCTGGAGTTTGAGCTGTCCGAGCAGAGGCGCAAGCTCGACGAGCTGCAGGCGAAGCCCGCTCAGGCGGTCAGCGAAGCCGATGCAGATCGTCTGCGTCGTCGCGTCGAGCAGCTAGAGTCCGAGCTAAAGCGCAAGGCGCCAGCGGGATCGGGCGGTGGTGCGTCGTCGGAAGCACTTCGCGCAACCGAAGCCGAGCGAGATCGCCTACGGACGCGCGTCGCGGAGCTAGAAGCCAAAGCGAAAGAGCCGAGCAAAAACGATGACCAAGAGATGGAGCTTATCCGTCAGCGTCGTCGCGTCGAACAGCTAGAAGCAGATCTGCGTCGGGTTCGGGGCGGCAAGCCCGCAGAGCCCGCTCCAGCACCGTCTGGCGATGCCTTGGTGGCCGAGCTGGAAGAAAAAGTCCGTCGCCTGATTGAAGAGCGCGACGAAGCGGTTCGCAAAGCCAGCACGCCCGTGCTCGTGGCTCCGGCGGCGGCAGCGCCCACCGATCCGAAGGTGGCAGAAGAGCTGGAGCGGGCCAAACGTCGCATCGAACAGCTGGAGTCTGAGCTTCGTCGCAAGCCCGTCGGACAAGTGGCTGACACGCAGCGGGCGACCGATCAGCGCGGAGAGCTAGAAGCAGCGCTTCGTCAGCTTCGGGACGTGGAAAAAGAACGAGACAGCCTGCGCGAGCTGGTGGCTCAGTCGACGGGAAGTGCGCGTCCGCCCAAAGCAGCGCTTGATGGACTGTTGGCTGTCAGCGACGGACTGGCTGACATTCGCGCCGCGCTCCGGGCTGCTGGGGACGATGTCGCATTAGAGCAGCTAGAGCAGCTACGCTCGACGCTGCGACAAGCCTTGGCCAGCCTGGGACTGACGACCTAAGCCGCTACTTAAAGACCACGACGCCGGGAAGCTGGGTGGTATCCGGCGGCGGAATGTCGGTTCCAAGCTTGACCGCGACGGCAGTGGCAGCAACCGCACCGACGCCCGCGATGATGCCTGTCCAGACATACCAGCGACGATACCAAGGCGTCTGCCGCTGCTCGCTAACCAGTGTTGCCGAGACTTCGACGGTGGTATCGGGCATCACGCTGATCGCCGCTTGAAACGGCAAGTGCTTGGTCTTTTCGACGAGGATTCGATAGTTCCCCGGTGCCAGCACGCGCAGCGGATCGGTGAGCGGCGTCGAGCCACTTGCTTTGGAGTTTACGTAGATCTGCGCACCGTCGATGTTGGCGGAAATCTGAATCTGTCCATAGCGCTTGAACGTGTCGGGCGGATACAGCTGCTGAAGCCAGCTTAAGATTCTCGCCTCTTCGATGGCTTGCCCACCGACGAGAGAGTCCGCATAGCGTCCAATGACTTTCTGATCTGCGACGGAGATCCGCTGAACCGCGAGCACCACGTCGCCAAGCTGACTGACCGCGAGCAGCAACACCTCGCGCACCCCGAGCTTCTGTCCGACGATGGAAAGACAGCGCGTCTCACCGTCACAGCGCGCGACATCCGCGTCGATACCAGGCCCAAGTCGTCGCCTCGCTTCGGTCAAGTTCACGACGCGCAGCGACGTATTTTGGCTCAGTGCCAAGACCAGTCGCTCGGGCAGGTCGGACAGCGCTTTGACGTCGTTGCGATACTCGAACACCACGACGCCTTCGGACGCGGGCTTTTCGGCAGGCTTATCGACGGGCAAGCTGGCTTTGGCAGACGAAGCATCGACCGCGCCCGCTGCATTTCCCGTCGCAGCAGCGGTCAGCGACGACTTGGCACCTCGGGTTCGAGCCTGTGCAGACGGAAGCGCCAGCAGCGCCAGCAGCGAACACGCAGCGATAAGAGACGTTTTCATCGGCGGGCTCCTATCGTCCAAACAGAACGCTGGCTGCGCTCGGTACGTAGCCTTCTTGGAAGCCACGCAGATACGGCTTGGAGTCGGTCGGGTCGCAGGCGGGCAGACAGGTGCCAACCAGGTTGTTGGCCGAGTCATAGACCCGCGAGGTGCAGTCCTGGTTCTGAAACCCGACGATGTAGTCTTGCTCACGCGCGCCCGACTGAAGGTTCAGCAGCGCAACGTGATACGAGTACCCGGACCAGTCGACGTAGCAGCGATACTGATTGCTCGATCCCAAGTAGGTCAAAAACAGGCCGCGAACCTTGTGCTGAACACGCATCAGCGACAGGGCGCGCGCGCGGTCGGGCGTCACAGCCAGGCTGTAGCCGCTCACATCCGTCGGTGCGAAGAAAATATCAATCGAGCTGACATACGGTTTTCCGTCGCTGGACAAGGTAATTCGATACGGAACTTGCCAGGAGGGAAGATCAAACGCCGACGAAGCCCACTTGTCTGCACCACTTTCCAAGATGAAGATCTTGGCCTGCGCAGCCAGCGTCGGAACATCGGCATTGTCATCGCGACCGACGCCAATGATCGACGAGCGAATGGCACTGACGGCGAGCACGCCGGGTGCGGACAGGATTTTTTCACCACTCGGACGCGCGACGACGACCCGACCGAGCCGCGTTGCACCGCTCACTGAGGCGCAGGGCTGCACCAAGACCTGCTCACCGCTCGCGGTGTAGGCAATGCTGGTGGTGTACGGCAGGCTGCGCTGGCTGATCTGTTCGCCGGTCTTGGGATTGTAGCGACGAAGCAGCGATGGTTCACCAGTGCTCAGCGTCGAGCAGTCTGGCTCTCCCGGCTGAAGCGGCGGCTTGCCAAAGACCAGCTCGACCATTCCGTCGGGCGTGTAGGCTGCGGCAATCGGCTGGCCAATCGGAGCCTGCGTCGTCGAGTCAATGCTCGCGATGAACAGGTCGCCATCTTTGGTCACACGAGAGCGCAAGCCCGGCAGGTTGCGAATGAAGCCAACAAGTCCAGCGCGTCCGACGGCGGGTGCGACGCGCGGATACTGCAAGATCACGGCGGTCTGATCGACTGGATCGACGACGATGCCTTGCACCGGATTGCTCATGTAGTCGGGTAGCTCGAAGCTGACCTGATCTTCAAGACGCAGCGTATCGACGACGTGCAGCTTGCCCGACAGATTTCCGACGAGCAGCGACTGTCCATCATAGGTTCCAGCAGCGGCGCTCACCGGCGGAGCACTCGTCACACCGGGACTCAGCTGATACGGATCGAGCCAGCGATCGTAAATCGCCAGCAGCGGCTGCACCGAGTTGGGATCGACAATGCGCAGCTTGGACTCGTCGCGCAGCGGCTCATACAGACGACGCGAGGGCGCAAAGATCGGATCGGTCGGAGCAATCGGCGCGACCAGCTTTGGACTGCCTCCAAAGAAAAATAGCGGTCGTCGCAGCTCCAGATAGACATCTTTGGTGTCGCCAAACTGCCACGACACGTCGCGCGTCAGAGCCATCCCGAGCAGCTGCTGTCCCGCCGCACCGAGCGCCAGCATCTTCAGATCACGCGGCTCAGACACCCGAATGAGACCCAGATCGAGCGATGGCAGCGACGTCGTGACAGCGTCGGAAGAAGGCTCAAAGCGGGTGCGGGCAAGCAGGTCGTCAGTGCGTCCGTCGCGTAGCTCCAGTGCAGTCACCCGCAGATCACGCAGCGGCGACAGCACCGCATCGTCGGGAGCCGGCGTGGTTCGCACCAAAAAGCGCACCGATCCAGGGTCGGGTTGCGTTTGGCTACAGCCGAAAAAGCCGAGCAAGGTGCTGCACATTCCAAGCGCCAACAGGGGACGAGCCACGCGACGGTATGCACTGCTCCGAATTCGACGAGCGACGGCCTGCGTCATAGATCGGACTCTAACAGAACCGAGGCACCGGCAACCTAGCTTTCTCTCGTGGGCGAGGCTTGCGCTGGTGTACGCTGGAGCCACGAACATGGCGAAATCAAGCATTTTCCGTCGGACAGTTACGCTTGCAGGACTTGGCATTGGTACGCTGTTCGCGGTGGTGACGGTGCGGACGCTGACCCTTACGTCGAAGCAGCCACGAGCGAGTGCTCCGACGGTACCGGAGCTTGGCGATGGCAACCTGCACGCGGAGCGACTGGGACAAGCGATTCGCTTTCGGACGGTCTCGCAAGATGGACAGCCGCCCGCGAGCGCCGAGTTCGACAAGCTGCACGCGTTTGTGCGTCAGAGCTTTCCCAAGGTTCACGCGACGCTACAGCATGAGACGGTGGGCGGACTGAGCCTGCTCTACAAATGGCAAGGATCGGACCCGCAGGCGAAGCCGATTCTGCTGCTGGCGCATCAAGACGTGGTTCCCGTCGATCCTGTGACGGAGTCGCGCTGGCACAAAGCACCGTTTGGCGGCGAGCTGGCGGATGGCTTTGTGTGGGGACGAGGCAGCCTCGATGACAAGTGCTCGATGATGGCCATCTTCGAGTCGGTCGAGCTTCTGCTGACGCAAGGATTTGCGCCTAGGCGCACGGTCTATCTGGCGTTCGGTCACGACGAAGAAGCGGTCTCGGCGGGTGGCGCGTCGCAGATTGCAGCGCTGCTGCACAGTCGCGGGGTCCAGCTGGAACTCACGCTCGACGAAGGACTGACGGTGCTACAGGGCATGATGCCGGGCGTTACGCGTCCGGTTGCGCTCGTCGGTGTGTCGGAAAAGGGTTTCATCAACGTCGAAATCGAAGCAGCGGGAGAAGGCGGTCACTCGTCGATGCCGCCCAAGCAGACGCTGATTGGACGGCTGGGACGTGCGCTGGCTCGGCTCGAAGAGCATCAGATGGACGCTTCGCTACTGCCACCGACGAGCGATATGTTTGACTTCGTCGCACCAGAGATGTCATGGCCGCTCAAGCCGATCATCGCGAATCGCTGGCTGTTTGGACCGATCCTGCGCTGGCAGCTCGAGCAAGCCAACTCGACGCGGGCGCTGCTGCAAACGACGCAAGCACCGACGATGTTATCGGGAAGTCCGAAGTCGAACGTGCTGCCGCAGTCGGCGCGAGCGACGATAAACTATCGGATTCGCCCCGGTAACACCACGGCGCAAGTGGTTGAGCATGTTCGCAATGCGGTCCACGACGATCAGGTCAAGGTTGCGATGCAGCCAGGGTCAGGAACTGAACCGTCGCCAGTTTCGGATGTTCACTCGGCGGTGTTTTCGACGTTTGGGCAGACCATCGTGTCGCTGTTTCCTGATGCGCTGGTTGCGCCGGGGCTGATGATTGGCGCGTCCGACGGAAGACACTTTGCGAAGGTGTCAGACAGCGTCTATCGCTTCGTTCCGATGGTGCTGGCGCCTGAAGATCTGGCGCGACTGCACGGCACCGACGAAAGAATCCGCCAAAGTGACTATCTACGGATGATTCGCTTCTATGCGCAGCTTGTGCAAAACCTCGATGGGACGCGCTAGCTTGCAGACGAAGAAGGAGCTTGAGCGATGACTGCGCTGCGCGTCTTTTTTCGCTGTTTCGATGGCTGTCCGGGTGAGTGGCCGCTGTCGCTCATTGATACGCGCTGTCCGCGCTGTGGTGGGCTGCTCGACGTGCAGCACGATGAAGCCGCGCTGACGCATCGGTCGGGTGCAAAGTGGCGAGAGCTGTTCGATGCGCGACGGCTGTCGTCGAACTGGCCGATGTCAAGCGGGGTCTGGAGCAAGCGCGAGTGGGTCAATCCCGAGCTTGCAGACGAAGATCTGATTTCGCTGGGGGAAGGATGGACGCCGCTGGTGCCGATGCCGACGCTCGGGCAAGAGCTGGGCATCCGCAACCTGTGGGTGAAGCAGTGCGGACACAACCCGACGGGATCGTTCAAAGATCTGGGCATGACTGGGCTGCTGTCGCAGGTGGCGCGGCTGCGACGGCTTGGGGCACACATTCCGGCGGTGGCGTGTGCATCGACGGGAGACACCTCGGCAGCGCTGGCGGCGTACTGTGCGCGCGCGCAGCTCCAGTCGATTGTGTTCCTGCCCGCAGGCAAGCTGTCCGACGAGCAGCTCACGCAGCCGCTCTGTAACCACGCGCAGACGGTGGCCATCGATAGCGACTTCGACGGCTGCATGGCGCTGGTGGCGGCGTTTTGCAGTCGGCACGGCATCTATCTGGCCAACTCGATGAACCCGCTGCGCATCGAAGGACAAAAGACGCTGTCCGTCGAGATCACGCAGCAGCTTGGCTGGCAGGTTCCCGACTGGGTGATTGTTCCAGGGGGAAACCTGGGACATGTGACGGCGCTGGCTCGCGGCTTTGCGCTGCAAAAAAAGCTGGGACTTGTCGACAAAGAACCGAGGCTGCTCGTTGCGCAGGCGGCACAAGCGGCGCCGCTCCATCGCGCGTATCTGAACGACTGGCGCTTTGAAAAGACGGTGGCGGGACCGACGCAAGCGACAGCGATGGCGATTGGCAATCCGGTCAATGTGCGCAAAGCGATTGCCGAGCTTCAGCGCGTCGACGGAGCGGTCGAGTCAGCCAGCGAAGACGAGATCACGCGGGCCTGGACCGCCGGAGACCGTCACGGACTACAGACCGATCCGCACACGGGCGTCGCGCTGGCGGCGCTCCGCAAGCAGGTCGAAGCAGGACGAATCTTGCCAAGCCAGCAAGTGGTCGTGGTGAGCACCGCGCATGGGCTCAAGTTCGGAACGCTCAAGCGCGCATTTCACCTGTCGCCCGGTTCGGACACCCAGACCGCACTGCGCAATCCGCCGCTGCGCGTGCCAGCGCACTTGCCTGCGATTGAAGACGCGCTCCTTCCCAAGCTGCGCTAGCGATTCGAGTATCATCCGCAGCCATGCGACAAATCTGGATTACCAAAGCCGGTGCGCCCGAAGTCTTGCAGGTTCGGGAAGCGCCCGATCCCGAGTCACAGAGCGGACAAGTTCGCATTCGCGTCAAGGCCGCAGGAATCAACTTCGCGGATCTGATGGCTCGCACCGGAATGTATCCCGATGCACCGCCGATTCCTTGCGTGGTCGGCTATGAAGTGTCCGGCGTCATCGATCAAGTCGGTCCGAACGTCAGCGGACTTTCCGTCGGAGATCGCGTGCTTGCGATGCCTCACTTTGGCGGCTACAGCGATACGATTGTGATTCCGTCTACGCAGGTCTTTCGCATGCCGGACAAGATGTCCTTTGAAGAAGGAGCCGCGCTTCCGGTGGTCTATCTAACGGCGCATCACATGATGCTGTTCGTTGGGAATCTGCGCAAAGACATGCGCGTGCTGATTCACTCCGCAGCGGGAGGTGTTGGCCTGGCTGCCATTGATCTGGCGCGTGCGCACGGCTGCGAGATCTTCGGAACCGCATCCCCGGCAAAGCACGGCTTCCTGCGTGAGCGCGGCTGTCAGCATCCGCTCGATTCTGGACAAGATCTGACGACGCAAGTTCGCGCCATTGTGGGAGCCAAAAGCGGAGTCGATCTGGTGCTCGATCCCGTCGGTGGAAAGTCTTTTACGGACTCCTACCGTTTGCTACGAGAAGCCGGACGCTTGGTCTGTTTTGGCGTCTCTTCGATCAGCTCAGGAAAGAGCCGCAGCATTCCGAGCGCGATCAACATGTTCGTACGGACTCCGCGATACAGTCCGCTTCAGCTCATGGATGACAACAAGTCGGTGCAAGGCGTGAACATGGGTCATCTGTTTTCGCGCATCGATCTGCTGCGTCCGCAGTTTGAAGCGCTGATTGCGATGTATGAGCGCGGCGAGATTCGTCCGTTTGTGGATCGCTCGTTTCCGTTTGCAGAAGCAGCGTCCGCGCATCACTACCTGCACGATCGGAAGGCCAAAGGAAAGCTGCTGCTGATTCCCTAACCGCAAGCAGGAATCCCGCTTGGGAGTCCTGCGTAGGAACTCATTTTTCGACGGGAGAACTGCTCATGCGAGAACCTCCGCACCATCTGTACTTTGATGATCGATCTGCGGTTTCCTGGCAGCGAGATCTTCAGCAAGCTGCGTCGCTTGCACTGGCAGACAACAAGCGACTCCTGATTGTGGTGACGCATCCAGACTGTGGTGGATCGCGTGCGCTGCTCGAGCGCGTGTTTCCCAAAGAAGAGATCACCGAAGAGCTACGCAGCGGCTTTGTCTGTGTCGCAGCAGACTCACGCACGCTGCCCGCAGAGATTGCGTCTCTGCTGGCGTCGGCCCCGAAGAAAGAGCCGACTCCGGTCTGTCTGTACGCGCTGGCAGAACCGAGCGGAGTCCGACTCCTGTTTTCCACCGCAGGAGGCCGTCCGCCCGCTGTCTTTATCCGAGATCTGACCGACGCACACGCTCGCCACTGATCGCGCCACGCTGCACTTCATAACCTTGCGTCCGCAGCGCCATCCGCAGTCCTTCCGCAAGCGTTGCATGACAGGGAGGAAGCGCTGTGTGCTGACTCCTTCGCGATAGCTCGATCGCCAACGCAGGCGACAGTCCCACCAGCATCACCGACGATCCAATCAAGCGAATCGCCCGCGAAGTCTTCAGCAGAGACTCCGCAGCCATCTCATCGATCTGCGGCAGTCCGGTCAGATCCAGAATCGCAACCTTGGCGCGGTGTTCCACAATCGATGTCAGCAGACGATGAATCAGCTCGTCGGCGCGCTCTGCGGACAGCTCTCCGATGAGCGGCATCACCAGCACACCTTGAAACACACTGATCACCGGAAGCGATACTTCATGCAGCAGACTGCGCTGCTTCTGAATCACTGTCATCGCTTCCTGAAACTCGCGCTCACGCTCGGCGGCCACCCGCTGCAGATCCGCTTCCAGCTGCGCCCGACGCTCTGTGATGGTGCGATTTAGCTTGTCGACATACTCATCACCCATCTGAAAGATCGCGGTGAGATACGCATCATCGACCACACGCAGACAAGAAAACGCAAGCTGCGGCTCGACGTTTGGTGGCGACAGAAGCTCTGCCATCGCGGCCCGAAACGAACAGAATCCGCGCAGCAGCGTCGAGATATGAAACTCACTCGATGCGCGATAAGCCGTCACAAAGCCGATGAACTCCGCAAGCGGAACGGAGTCTGCGCGCAAGATCAGCGCTTCATTCCAGCGCACCACACCTTCGACCAAGCGACGTGTCTCTTCGCGAGGCCGCTGTCCTTGTAAGTCCCGAGCCTGCGCAATCACCCAGTCCGTCGCTCGCTCGATCACTTCCTGGTGATGATCCTGCAGAAAGACCGCCAGGAACTGTAAGACAGAATCGCTCATGGACTGTGTACGCTCACACGATGCTGCCGATGCCGATTCACGTCCGTTCGGGGTGTCCCAGTCCGGCCACAAACGCTTCGATGATCGCAGCCGTTTCCCGAGGCCGCTCAGCCTGAACGTAGTGTCCGGGTCCTGGCAACATCGCGAGCCGCGCACCACGAATCGGGTTCACCACCGCTTGACGCAAAAACGCAGGCGGAAGGAATGGATCATCGGTTCCCACCACCAGCGTTGGCGCCGTGATCGCCGCGAGCTTGTCGGCAAAACCGCCCGCAGTCCATGCATCAAACGCCTGCTCGATACACTGCGGAGCGACGGTCACGGAGTCATCCAGTAAGCGCTCAAGAGAGGACGCGCTCAGCTGCTTACAGGCCAGTCCCAAGATGGTCTGCTGTAGGTGCCTGTTCTGGGCTGAGCCGCGAAACAGAGCCTGCGCATCAGCCGGAAGCGGAATGCCCGATGCGGGCACCGGACACAGCAGGATCTGCGCACGGACACGCTCGGGCGCAGTGCTTGCAATCCACTGCGCAATCAGTCCGCCCATGCTGTGCCCGATAAGGACAAACGATCGACTCTCCAGCGCATCGGCCACCGCCAGGACATCGGCTGCGTAGTCCGAAATGCCGTAGCCACGCTCAGGTCGATCCGATGCGCCGGTTCCGCGCTGATCGAGGACCACCAGGCGCAGTCCTTCCTGATCGAGCGCTGCAATCATGTCGTCATAGACCGCGCCAGACATCATCCAGCCGTGAATCAGGAACACATCGCGAGAGCCTGCGCCGATCACGCGATAGGAGATCCGAACACCATCACGCGTCACAAAGTCTCTTCTCATGGGAGCCCGATCATATACCGCGGCCCGCGCGCGCTGAAAGGGCATTTTCCGTCTGACAACAGCGACTAGCGAAGCCGTCCAAAGCCCTCAGCATTCCGCCTGTTTGGGTTCGATACCGGGCAGAAGTGCTGAACAAAAATACAGCCAATTGTTCCGACATTCGCAGACCACACAGTAAGATGCGGTCATGAACTTGGCCGAAGGACTACGCAGACACGATGACGGAGTGGTTCGCTGCTTTTGGGCGAGTGACGATCCACTGTATCGCCGCTATCACGACGAAGAGTGGGGCATGCCGGTGCGCAGTGACACGCGGCTGTTTGAAAAGCTCTGCCTGGAAGGATTTCAATCGGGACTCAGCTGGCTGACGATCTTGCGCAAGCGAGAGTCATTCCGCGCAGCGTTCCACGGCTTTGAGATCGATCGCGTCGCAGCGTTTGGTCCGTCCGATGTCGAGCGGCTGCTCGGGGATGCGGGCATCGTGCGACATCGCGGCAAGATCGAAGCAGCGATTCAAAATGCGCGCGCGGTGCAGCAGCTCATCCGTCAGGAAGGCTCGCTGTCGGACTATGTCTGGCGCTTCATTCCGCCCGCGTCTGAGCGTCCAAAGAAGCTCGATTATGCGTCGCTGCGCGTGCTCGGACAGACAGAGACTTCGCTGCGGCTGTCACGCGATCTCAAGCGCCGAGGTCTGCGCTTTGTCGGACCCACCACCGCGTACGCATTCATGCAAGCGATGGGACTCGTCAACGATCACATCGATGGCTGTCCGGCCCGCGCCGCAGTCAGCGCCCACGCCCCAGGTCACGCCGCGTCCGCTGCCCGTTAGGAAGGTGAAGCCGCGTCGGAACCGTCGGATGCCTTGGCGGCTTGTTCGGCGGCACGCTGTGCTTTGCGAGCGGCCTTGGCAGCGGCTCTCGCTTCGTCTTCTGCGATGGCTGCACGCGTCGCACGACCGCCAAACACAAAGCCCAGGACAAAGCCCAGGCACAGCATGGCGGGAATGTAGATGATGTGAGCCGCCGTGGGCATCAGCTCTTGCTCAGCGACTTCAGCTTGCTCTCTAGCTCGGCCAGCTCTCCGTCTACGCGACGAATGCCGCGACCCAAATAGACGACGTAGCCAAGCACCGCGATCCAGACAAAGCCATACGCAGTTGCCACAAGCGGTCCCGCCGGAATCGACTCATCGACCGTCGGTCCGTTCATGGGTCGGCTCTCTGATACAAAGCCGTCTTTGTCCGGCTCGGCAGCCGGTTTCGGGGCTTCTGCCGCGCGACCGGAAGCAGGAAGCGGAGCCAGGTCCGCCCACGCCGGAGCGCTCAGTCCACACAGCAGCGCCAGGCTGATTCCCACGCTGCGCAGGTGTCTTACGGTTTGGTCTCGAAAACTCCGCACGTTACTCATCGAAAAGCCCCGCATCTTCGGCCTGCATCTTGAGGTTTGCGAGCTGGTCCCTTTGCCGCTGAAGCCGCATGCGCAGCGACATGAGCACCGCAAACAGCAGCGTAAACGTCAGCACCGATGTCCACAGCGCCAGCCGCATCGACGGCTCAAGCGTCGGCACCACGCTGGTCTTGGGATGAATCGTCCGCCACAGCGAAACAGAGATGTAGATCATCGGCACATCCGCCGCGCCAAACACCATCAGGCCCGCCGACAGCCGAGGTCCGCCCGGTCCGCCATACTTCTCTGCAAACAGTGCGGCCACAAAGATGATCCACAACAGCGCACTCGTCGTCAGGCGCACATCCCACTGCCACCACACACCCCACGCTTTGCGCGCCCACAGCGGTCCGGTAAACAGCACACACAGACCGAACACCACCGCCAGCTCTGCCGCTGCAATCGCCACCTGTCGCGACTTTTCAGAGCCACGAAACAGATACAGCGCGCTCGCTCCGCCCGCGATGAACGCGCCAATCATCGTTTGCCACGCGCACGGAACGTGGAAGTAGAAGATCCGCTGCACCAGGCCCATCGTCGGCTCGTTGGGAGCCTTCACGATAAGCTGCGGCGCGATCGCAAACCCGACACAGACAAGCGCAAGCAGTACCAGCTGCGTCGTCGAAAAAACCTTGGGCGAAGGAGTGTGCTGCGTCATGCACCAACGTCCTAGTGAATCGAGGTAAACAGTCGCTTGAGCCGAACCGACGAGCCCTTGCCCGCCGACCACCAGATGAACCAGGCTTTGCCTTTGATGAACTCGTACGGAACAAACGACACCTTGTCGGAAGGTCCGCACTGCATCGCACCATCGAGCCCGCGCTGCTCACACCAGAACCGGCTGTCGTGACTGTGGTCGCGGTTGTCGCCCATCACGAACACATGCTCGGGCGGAACCACCCACTTCTGACACGGATGCAGGTTCGGCGTCACGTCTTGCACCACGCGGTACGTCTCTGCGCCGTTCTTTTCACGGAAGCCGCGACAGATCTGATGCGTCCAGCGCGCACCGGGACGCTCTTCATCGAAGTCGTCGTACTCGCACACACCTGACGCTGGCTCACGCGGAATCGCCTGACCGTTGATGCTGATCTGCTCGTTACAGACTTCGATCGTATCGCCAGGAATCGCAGCGATTCGCTTGATGAAGTCCTTCTGCACATCGTGCGGATAGACAAACACGATGACCTCACCGCGCCGAGGCTCACGCAGGTGATGACCGAACTTGATGTTGGTAAACGGAATCCGCAGTCCGAACAGCAGCTTGTTCACGAAGATGTGATCGCCCACTTGCAGCGTCGGAATCATCGAGCCAGACGGAATCTTGAACGCTTCGACGGTAAACGCGCGCAGCAGCAGCGCAATCACAATCGCTCCGCCAATCGACTCACCGTATTCCTGAAGCGGACTTTTGCGCGCAAACGCCAGGTGTTTGTTGATCACTTGATCCAGCGCATGCAGCGTCCGAATCAGCTCATCGTTGTCTTCCGATTCCATCGCTTTTTCGACGGAAGTCAGCACATCCGACACCGCCGAACGCGCATCCGGACGGAGCTTGGACTCGTACTTGCGAAAGCGCCGCTGCGCATCTTTGAGCGACAGCGCAGCATCCCGATGCAGCATCAGATCATCGCGGGTCTCATCGATGATCTTGCGATACAGCAGGTAGGGAATTCCGAAGATCACCGACAGACCGAGCAGCGCAATCACCAGCTGAACCACACGCGGATGCGGCGGCACTTCGGTCAGATCCATGTCGTTTGTGACATGAACGACCAGCAGAAACAGCCCGAGCAGAAGAGGAACCCCGACCACCCACAAGTGATCGAGCATCAGACGCAGCCATACAGGAGGACGACGACCCGAAGGCAGAGAGATCGGCTCTGCCTTGTCTTTTCCTGAATCGCTCATCATTCATCCACCTTGAGCACCGCCAAGAAGGCCTCTTGCGGAATCTCGACCGAGCCAATCTGCTTCATCCGCTTTTTGCCCTCTTTCTGGCGCTCAAGCAGCTTGCGCTTGCGGCTGATGTCTCCACCATAACACTTCGCGGTCACGTTCTTGCGCAGCGCCTTGACGGTCGTTCGCGCAATCACCCGGTTGCCAATCGCAGCCTGAATCGCGACCTCGAACTGCTGCGGAGGCACCAGCTCTTTCATCTTTACGCACAGATCGCGACCACGGAAGTACGCGCGGTCCCGGTGCGAGATGATCGACAGCGCATCGACCCGATCTCCGTTCACCAGCAGGTCGAGCCGAATCAGATCCGCCCGTCGATAATCAAGCAGCTCCCAGTCGAGCGAAGCGTAGCCACGCGACACCGACTTGAGCTTGTCGTAAAACCCGAACACCACCTCAGCGAGCGGCAGCTCGTACTTGAGCACGACCCGATCTTCGCCGTTATAGGTCATGCCCACTTGGATACCGCGCCGGTCCTGACACAGCGTGATCAGCGACCCGAGGTATTCCGACGGCGTATAGATGCTCGCCATGATGATCGGCTCCTCGATGTAGTCGAGCTTGCCTTCATCCGGCAGCGCCGCCGGGTTGTCGACGATGACCGTCTCACCACTTGCGTTGGTGGCACGGTATTCCACCGTGGGAGCCGTCGTAATCAGGTCCAGATCGTACTCACGCTCCAGTCGCTCTTGCACGATCTCCATGTGCAAAAGCCCCAGAAAGCCGCAGCGAAAGCCGAAGCCAAGCGCGAGCGAAGTCTCCGGCTCATAGGTAAAGCTCGCGTCGTTCAGATGCAGCTTTTCCAGCGCATCACGGAGGTCGGTGTAGCGCGCATTGTCCGTCGGGAAGATACCGGCGAAGACCATCGGCTTGACCACCTTGAAGCCTTCCAGCGGCTCTCCGCACGGACGCTCTTGGTGGGTGATGGTGTCGCCGATTTGGGTGTCCGCGACGCTCTTGATGTTGGCGATGACGAAGCCGACTTCGCCGCAGCGCAGCTCTTTGATTTCGACCGGGAACGGTGAAAACACGCCAAGTCCGAGCACTTCGAACGACTTGCCCGTCGCCATCAATCGGATCTTGTCGCCGATCTTGATGCTGCCGCTCTTTACCCGCACTTGGGTGACGACGCCGCGATAGTTGTCGTACCAAGAGTCAAAGATGAGCGCTTGCAGCGGCGCTGTCGGATCGCCCTTCGGCGGCGGCACCAGCTGAACCACCGCTTCCAAGATCTCCGCGATGCCGCGTCCGTCCTTGGCACTCGCCGGAATCGCCATCGAGGCATCAATGCCAATCACGTCCTCGATCTGCTTGCGAATCCGCTCGGGTTCCGCCGATGGCAGGTCGATCTTGTTTAAGACCGGCACGATCTCTAGGTTGCTGTCGAGCGCGACATACACGTTCGCCAGCGTCTGGGCCTGCACACCTTGCGAGGCATCGACGACGAGCAGCGCACCCTCACACGCCGCCAGGCTGCGACTCACTTCGTAGTGAAAGTCGACGTGGCCCGGCGTATCGATCAGGTTCAGCTGATACTCGACGCCGTCTTTGGCGCGATAACGCAGCCGCACCGTCTGCGCTTTGATGGTGATGCCGCGCTCTCGCTCAAGCTCCATCTTATCGAGGAACTGATCTTGCTTTTCGCGGTCGCTCAGCGCGCCACAGGCTTCGAGCAGACGGTCAGCCAGCGTCGACTTACCGTGGTCGATGTGCGCGATGATCGAAAAGTTACGAATGTTGGTTAGATACACGGCCCCGCCGGACGGGGTCAGTGCAGAAGCTGGAGCTGGTGAGTGAGCGTCTTGAGACATGGCAGAGCTTACGGTGAAGCGGGCAAATCAAGTCACTAAACAGGGGGAAGCGCAAGTCTGTTCCCGCTCCCGCTGTGTTTCGCTGGACTCGACGGTTGATGGTTACGCTGCGACTAGCCGTGACGGGCTGCGAAGTCGCGCATGAAGCTGGCCAGCGCCTGGGCACCAGCCATGGGAAACGCGTTGTAGACCGAAGCGCGAATGCCACCGACGGAGCGATGACCTTTCAGTCCGTCCATGCCCGCCGCTTTGGCTTCTTTGGCGAACTGTTCTTCCAGCGCTTCCGAGGGCAGGCGGAACGTAATGTTCATCAGCGAGCGACTGTCCGACGCCGCGTGGCCACGATAAAAGCCCGACATCGCGTCTATCGCGTCATAGATAAGCTGCGCCTTGGCTTGGTTGTGCGCCGCCATCTGTGCCAGTCCGCCGAAGCGCTTGAGCCAGCGCAGCACCAAGTGAACGATGTAGATCGGAAACACGGGCGGCGTGTTGTAGAGCGACTTGTTTTCGACGTAGGTGCGGTAGTTCATCATGATCGGCAGCTTGGCCTGCGCTGCCTTGTCGAGCCGCAGCATGTCATCGCGAACCAGCACGACGGTGACCCCCGCCGGACCGGCGTTCTTCTGCGCCCCCGCGTAGATGAGCCCGTAGCGCGCCACATCGACGGGCCGCGACAGAAAGTCACTCGACATATCACAAACGATTGGCAGGCCACCTGCGTCGGGCTCGTGCTGCCACTCGGTGCCCCAGATCGTGTTGTTGCTGGTGGTGTGAACGTAAGCGACGCGGTCGGAGCAGCGCAGCTCTTCGTTTTTCGGAATGCGACGGAACTGCTCGGACTCTGTGCTGGCGGCGACGTGGGTTTCGCCGACGCGCTGCGCCTCGATGAGCGCTTTTTTCGACCACTCGCCGGTCAGTACGTAGTTTCCGACGGTTCCCGGCACAAGCAGGTTCATCGGCACCATCGAAAACTGCGTCGTCGCACCGCCCGATAGAAACAGCACGCGATAGCCACTGGGGACAGCCAGCAGCTCACGCAGGTTGGCTTCGGTCTCACCGATGATCGCTTCGAACTCTTTGCTGCGGTGACTGCACTCCAGGATTCCGACGCCGCTCGATCCGAGCGACAGCAGGTTGTCTCGCGCTTCGACGAGAACTTCTTCAGGAAGGACAGCCGGACCGGCAGAGAAGTTGAAGATGCGATGGGTCGTCATGACGAGCCAAGGTACTCCTTCTTTTCGGTGTAACCAAGCGAAGCTGGTAAGGTGGGACCCGATGCGCGCTCGCTGGTTCACGCTGCTTGTCCCTGCGCTGATTGGCTGTCCCAAGCCGGTTGTGCTTCGGCCCTACCCTGCGCCCCCGCCGATTGAGCTGCTGCTACAAGCTCGTCAAAGCCATCAGCGCGTTCAGTCGATAAAGCTCTATGGCAAGGCCGATGTTCCCGACGACAAAGGTGGCCGCGTAAAGCTGGACATCTCGGTGGCGGTGCAGCGTCCGGCCAAGCTCCGACTGTCCGCAGAGAGCGTGCTTGCGGGACCGATCTTGACGCTGGCAACCGACGGACAGCGCTATCAGCTGCTCGACTCGCAGAACAATCGCTACCTGAGCAGCGTCGTGACCCCGTGTGCCATGGCCAGGCTGCTGCGGGTCGCGCTGCCGCCGACCGTGCTGGCCGATGTGCTGACAGGTGGCGTGCCGGTCTTGGAAGGGGAAAACCTAGCCATCGACACCGCGTGGGACAGCCAAGAAGGCGGGCGCGAAGTGCTCAAGCTGACGGACGGACAAGGTCGCCGCCAAGTGCTGTATCTGCAGGCCGTGGCCGGTCAAGCGCCGCCCAAAGACTTCGATGTCGTGCAGAGCGAGCTGATGGGCTCTGACGGACGACCCTTTCTGCGCATCCGTCATCAGCGCTTTGCGGACCAAGACGTGACCCCCAAGCTGCGCCTGCCCAAGCAGTCTCACATCGAAGATCTCGTGGGCAACAGCGAGGTCAAGCTGCGCTGGAAAGAGAGCGAAGTAAACCCAACCCTTCCGTCTGAGTTATTCTCTTTGCAGCAGCCCGCAGGCATCCCAAACGATCTCGATCCCTGCGTGGACGCACCTTCAGCCACTGTTTCGCCATGAGCCCGCCCGACTCCGCATTTGACGCTGCTGCACTCGCCAAGAAGCTGCGCTCTCGACCCCGACAGCGCTGGCAGCAGGATGGCTTTCGCGAATCGGCAGTGCTGGTGCCGCTGGTGATGTCCGCCGACGGACACAGCCCGGATGTGCTGTACATCGTGCGCACCGCATCGCTGCCAACCCACGCCGGACAGGTCGCGTTTCCGGGCGGCAAGCGTGAACCGAGCGATCACACGCTGGATGTCACCGCGCTGCGAGAGACGCATGAAGAGCTGGGCATCGCCGCCGAGCACGTCGAGCTACTCGGACAGCTAGACGACATGCCAACGCCGATGGGCTTTAACATCACGCCGGTCGTTGGGCTGATTCAAGGGCCGCTCCAGCTGTCGCCAAACCACGGGGAAGTCGCCGCAACCTTCACGGTGCCGCTCTACGAGCTACCAGGCCGCTACCGCGAAGCCGGCAAGGCCGAGTGGAAGGGCCATGTGTACACGATGCACGAGTTTGCTCACCCGACCTATCGCATCTGGGGAGCGACGGCAGCGATGACCCTGCAGCTCCTGCATCTGCTTGGACTGATGCCCTTTTCGGGACGCGCGCCATCGGCCATTCGCTAGCCCTTCACGATTCAGCGCACTGTCGCTTTGTCCGTTTCTGACAAGTCTTTGTCCCTTCTTGCAAAGCAGCCAATCCGCGCCTGCGGTTATCTCTGTGTTCAACACAGCCGCTGAGCCCACGCGAACAGCTCGCGCGCGGCTCACTCAGCGGCCCACTCAGGAGACGCTTGTCATGACCCTTCGGACGCAACTGCTTGGTTCCCTTGTCTCGCTCGCTCTCGCTACTGGCTGCGGATCGCCCGTTGAGCTTCACGTCAGCAACTACCAGAGCGACGCGACCTTCGCCGTCAACTCCTACCTCATCAGCGGGGAAAGCGACGCGATCTTGGTCGACGGACAGTTTACGCGCGGCGACGCAGAAAAGGTCGTCACCATGGTCAAAGCCTCGGGCAAGACGCTGCGCTCGATCTTTTTGACCCATGCGCATCCCGACCACTACCTGGGACTTGATGTGATTGCCACCGCGTTTCCCGGTGTTCCGATCGTCGCCACGCCCGAAGTCGTCGCCGAGTTCGTGGCCAAAGGCCCCGCAGCACTGGCCAGCGCCAAGACCAACTTTGGTGCGGCCAACATTGCCGACAAGCTGGCGACGGTCACGCCGATCACCGATGACAAGCTGGTACTTGAAGGGGAAGCGCTACAGATCGTCAAGCTGTCCGACGGAGAAAGTGCTTCCGCAGCCGCGCTCTATGGCAGCCGTCAGAAGCTGATTGTCTCGGGCGACCTGATCTACAACCGCGCGTACCTGTGGCTCGCCGAGTGCAAGAGCGACGCGTGGGTCAACAACCTGCGCAGCCTCAGCAGCCTCGGCGCAATCGAGCAGGTGTATCCAGGACACGGTGCCGCACCAGCGACTGCTTCAGTGATCGACGAAAACATCCAGTACATCAGCACCGTCATCCCGATCTTGCAGAGCGCCAACACCGCTGCCGACGCCATCACCAAGGTCAAGCAGCGCTATAGCTACACGGGCGGCGGCCTGCTCGACTACAGCACGCAGATCTACTTTTCCGCCTGCAAGAAGCCGTAGTCACGCAGCCGAAGACGACAGCTCCGCTACTTGCTGATCCCGCACAGCTTCTCGCTCAAGCCCCACAGACCATCGGCCAGCGACGCATCTTGCGCCAGCTTAGAGGTCTTGACCGGCTTGCAGTCAACGCAGTACTCGCCAGCTAGCTTGCCCGCTTCGGCACTCGTCGCCAGCCAGATCAGCGTCTCGGCGCCTTTTTCCGGCGTACGCGCGAACACCTTGGCCGTCCAGCGAATCAGCGACGACATCAAGCCATCGTTGTTCTGCCCAAAGCCGGTCTGGACAAACCCTGGGTGAAAGCAGTTCGTCACGATGCCTTTTTCTCGCTGAGCAAGCGCCCGCGTAAACAGGATGTTGCACAGCTTCGAGTCACCGTACGAGCCAAAGCCCGCGACCTTGCCGTCTCGCTTGGCAATCGCTTGCAGATCGACCTTGCCCGCCTGATGCGCCGCACTTGAGGTGCTGACCACCCGCGATCCAGCCGTCTTGCGCAGCAGCGGCAGCAGCTCATGCGTCAGCAGGAAGTAGCCCAGGTGATTGAGCGCAAACGTCATCTCAAAGCCGTCCGCCGACAGCTTGTAGTCGGCAAAGTACGCGCCCGCGTTGTTCACCAGCACATCGAGCCGATCGTACTTCTTCGCAAACGCCGCAGCGACAGCGCGCACGTCAGCAAGCGTCGACATGTCTCCCAGCAGAAGCTCGATCTGACTGTTGTGACTCTGGCTCTTTAGCTCCGTGACGACGCGCTCGCTCTTTTCTTTGTTGCGACCCACGACCACCAGCGTTGCGCCTCGTCGAGCAAACTCCAGCGCCGCTGCTTTGCCGATGCCTTCCGTCGCGCCTGTGACCAGAAACACCTTGCCGTTCAGATCGTTTGCCATCTACATCGCGCCTCCCAGCGCCAAGTCGACATCATAGCGGCGAGCCGACCTGGCTGGTAGCATGCCGTCGCCCAGCTATGGACTGCGCACAGAGCGCTAGCCCACTCGCGCACGGACATACTGCTCATCAATCACGATGCGCTGACCACGACGCTCTGGCGCTTCAAACAGCAGATCGTGACAGACCTGCTCGCACAGGCCGCGCAGCGAGCGCGCCCCCAAGCCTTGCCGCAGCGCCGCTTGCGCAATCTCTCGAAGTGCCCCATCTGAAAAGTCTGCCTGCACCTGATCGAGCGCGAGCAGCGTCTGATACTCCGACAGCAGCGCGTCGTTCGGCCCTGCCAGGATCTGACACAGATCATCTTCCGATAGCGGCGCCAGCTGCACCCGCACCGGCAGGCGTCCGAGCAGCTCGCTCAGCATGCCGTATCCCAGCAGGTCTTCGGTCGATAGCTCTCGACTGTGGCTGACCTGTTCTTTGTCCCCAAAGCCGATGCGCGACGACGGACGCTCACGCTCAAACAGGTCTGCAAACGTCCCCGCAGCGACAAACAAGATGTCGCTCGTATCGACCTGAACCACATCTTGGCGACCGGGCTGCGGCGATAGGCTTGCGGGAACCAGCAGCTCGCGACCTTCCAGCACCTTCAGCAGGCTCTGCTGGACGCCTTCTCCACCGATGTCGCGCGTGCCACCGCCTGTCTTATAGCTCTGCGTGCGACGGGCCAGCTTGTCGATCTCATCCAAAAAGATGATTCCGCGCTGCGCCTCTGCGACCGAGTGATTGGCACGATGCAGCAGCTCCGCCACCATCTGCTCGACGTCTTTGCCGTAGTAGCCAGCCTCGGTGTATTCCGTCGCATCCGCGATGCTAAGAGGAACATCCAGCACCTGAGACAGCATCCGCACCAAGTGCGTCTTGCCTGAGCCGGTGGGACCGATCAACAGGACGTTCGACTTTCGAATCTGCCCTTTCCGCTCAGGCGGTAGCCCACACCGACGGACATGTCCATACGCGGCAACCGCCAGCACTCGCTTGGCACGCTCTTGACCGACGACGTGCTGGTCCAAAAACGCGTAGATCGAGCGTGGCGTGAGGAGAGTTCGCTTCTGCGGACGGGCTCGGGGCATCAAAATGGCTTGTAGCGATTTAGCGGCTGCGCACGATATCATCCACGCTAGGAAATTTTGTAGACGAACTTTCCCGAGGGAGGACAGATGACTCAAAGCCACGATACCGGGGTCGATAACAGCGGTGTGCCTGGCGATACGATCGCCGAGATGTACGCCAACCGAGCGCTGGCGACGCCGAATGCTCCAGCGTACATGACCCGTCGCAACGGGGACTGGCAGACGCTTACGTGGCAGCAGGCCTACGAAAAGTCGTCGGACATTGCGCATGGTCTTCTTGCGATTGGCGCAAAGCTCGGGGACAAGATTGCGCTGATGGGCAGCACCCGTGAGGAATGGACGCTGTGCGACCTCGGGCTGGTGCTAGCGGGCGGCATCACGGTGCCGATTTATCCGTCGAGCCTCAAAGACACGGTGTCTTACATCCTCAAAGACAGCGAGTCGAGCATCATCTTTATCGAAGACAAAAAGCAGCTCGACAAGCTGCTGTCGATCCGCGCCGAGATTCCGCACGTCAAGCAGGTCATCTTGTGGGACGGTCACGCGGAAAACGATCCCAAGGTGGATGAGTGGGTGGTTCCGCTGCGTGAGCTATGCGACCGAGGCCGCGCGCACCGCCTGACCCAGCCGCAAGCCCTGCCCGAGCTGCGCAAGCAGATGTCGGCAAACACCATCGCGACGATCATCTACACGTCGGGAACGACGGGCAATCCCAAGGGCGTGGTGCAGTCGCACGCATCGTTCTGTGTGGGCTCTCGCTATGGCGTCACAGCACTGCCGGTTCGTCGCATCGATCGTCAGCTTCTGTTTTTGCCCCTCGCGCACTCGTTTGCCAAGACGCTGTCGATGGTCGCGGTCCACGTCGGCTTCTGTACCGCCTATTCCGGCATCGACACGATTTTGGAATACGTTGGTCAGGTCAAGCCCAGCTTCATGGCCGGCGTGCCGCGCATCTACGAAAAGGTCTACGCCGGGTTTCTCAGCAAGGCCAAGCAGGGCGGCGCGGTCAAGTGGGCGCTGGTGCAGTGGGCCATTGAGGTCGGTGTCAAAGCCAGCCGCGAAATCCAGGCCGGACGTCAGCCAAGCGGACTGCTGGCCGTGCAGTGGAAGCTGGCGGACAAGCTGGTGTTTTCAAAGCTGCGCGAGCGCTTTGGCGGCAAGCTCAAGTGGTTTGTGTCAGGCAGCGCTCCGCTCTCGCGAGAGCTGGCCGAGTTCTTCCATGCAGCAGGCATGCTGATCCTGGAAGGCTACGGTCTGACCGAGACGAACAGCTTCACCAGCGTCAACCGGATTGACGCGTACAAGTTTGGGACTGTCGGCAAGCCGCTGCATCCCGAGCTGAAGGTCAAGATCGCCTCCGATGGAGAAATCCTGACCCGGGGCGTCACCAACCTGACCGGCTACTACAAGCTGCCCGATGCCACAGCGGAAGCGATCGATGCCGACGGCTGGTTCCACACCGGCGACATCGGAGAGATCGACAGCGACGGCTTCATCAAGATCACCGACCGCAAAAAGGATCTGATCAAGACCTCAGGTGGCAAGTACGTCGCACCGCAGATGATCGAAAACCAGCTCAAGCTCGACCCGATCATCAGCCAGGCCGTCGTCATCGGTGACAACCGCAAGTACATCACGGCGCTGGTGGCCATCAATCAAGACATTGCCAAGCAGACCGTCACAGACGGTGGCCAGACGCCGCCAAGCGATGTCAAAGAGCTGGGCAGTCATCCGCTCGTGGCGGCCCGCATCGACGCCAAGAAGAAAGAGGTCAACAGCAAGCTCGGCTCCTGGGAACAGGTCAAGTACATCAAGGTCCTGCCCCGCGAGCTGACCGAGCAAGATGGCGAGCTGACCCCGAGCATGAAGGTCAAGCGCAAGGTCGTCATCGAGCGCTACCGCGACACCATCGAGTCGATGTACCAAGGCAAGGAAAAGGGCGACAAGGACTAGCCCGTCCTCACGCAGCCAGGACCGTCTGGCTGCTGTGCACGCCCCTACTCCGTCTTGCCGCGCGCTTGCTTCCGCTTCTTCCGCTGGGAGCGCCGCTCCACGCACACAAAGCCCAGGCTCTCAGCGCTCAAAGCGCCACTCCTCACTCTCACAGCGCCACTCCTCGCTCGCAAAGCATCGCTCCTCGCTCTCACAGCATCGCTCCAAGCGTCCAAAGCGCGCCTCCAAGCGTTCAATGCGCGACT
>CALMML010000058.1 GCA_937868485.1 uncultured Myxococcales bacterium
GCAGCCAGTACGCAGCCAGCCACGGACGACCCGTGTGGAACAGCGGGAACTGAAGCGCACAGAGCACCGCGAACACCGTCATCGCTTCCGCAAAGCGGTTGATCGCCGTCCGCCACTTCTGACGGAACAAGAACAGGATCGCGGAAATCAGCGTACCGGCGTGACCGATACCGATCCACCACACGAAGTTGGTGATGTCCCACGCCCAATAGACCGGGTTGTTGTTGCCCCACACGCCGATACCCGTCGTGACCAGATAGGTCAGGGTCGCGCCGTACAGACCAAGCAGGCCCAGTGCCATCACGAAGCTGATGATCCAGCCGATGGGGGTCTTTTGGACCGGCAGCTCGACTGGGCGACAGACCACGTTGGTGATCGCCGCAAGGCTCGGATTGTTATTTAGGAGCGGTTCGGGCTCGAGCACTGCCGCGACCGCGCTTCTCTCGGCACTCATGGATGACTTGCTCCAGTCTCGTGCGTTTTGTGTTCACCGGCAGGGGCGTGACCAGCCGCCGCAGGTGCGTGACCCGCAGGAGCGTGACCGCCGCCGTGCGCTTCTTCATGCGCCTCGGCTTCGAGTGCCGGATTGGGATTGCGAATACGAGCCAGATACGTCGTGCGCGGCTTGGCGTTCAGCTCATCGAGCATCGTGTAATGCCGTGGGCTCTGACGAACCGCTGAGATCTTGCTCTTCTGGTCGGTGATGTCGCCGAACGTGATCGCATCCGACGGGCAGGCCTGCTGGCAAGCCGTCACCAGCGTTCCATCGTTCACGAACTCCGAACGACCCGCCGTGTCCTTGAGCTTGGCCGACCGCTGCGCGCCACGAATGCGCTGGACGCAGTAGGTGCACTTCTCGATGACACCGCGAGAACGAACCGTCACGTCCGGGTTCATCGCCAGCTTCGCGACCTCGGGGACATCGCCGCGATAGTCGAGGTAGTTGAAGCGACGGACCTTCCACGGACAGTTGTTCGCGCAGTAGCGCGTGCCAACGCAGCGGTTGTAGACCATGTCGTTCAGACCGTCTTGCGAGTGCGTCGTCGCCGCAACCGGGCAGACGTTTTCGCAAGGAGCGTCTTCACACTGCATGCACGGCACCGGCTGGTGAACCATGTGCGTGTTTTCGTCGCCCAGCTCGATCTTGGGATGCGCGCCGTTGTCAAACGCGACGGGCTCCATCGTGAAGTAGCGATCGATGCGGATCCAGTGCATCTCGCGGCCCTTGCGGACCTGCGCTTTGCCGACGACCGGGACGTTGTTTTCCGCCTGGCAAGCCACCGTGCAGGTGCCGCAGCCGGTACAAGCCGACAGGTCGATGACCAGACCCCACTGCTGCCCGCTCCGCTTGTATGGATCCCACAGCGCCAGCAGCGGCGGATGGTGAACCGCGTGCTGCGCGAAGTTCGGGTGCTTGCGGAACTTGCCGATCGTCGCCTCTTGGATGAGCGGACGACCTTCCATCGCGAAGTGATCCTGCGTCGTCACCAGACCCGTCAGGTGCGTGGTGTCGCCGAACCAGTGATCGCGCGGATCTTCGTACTTCTTGCCCAGCTTCTGAACCTGGACTTCATCCGACCACAGACCCTCGGCGTGACGGATCTTGTAGGCGTTAAAGCCCGCGCCCTTGCTGACCTTGCCAAAGGCATCGTGGCTGTGACCGTAGCCCAGCTCGATCGACACCGTTCCGGCAGCCTGGCCCGGCTGGACCCACACCGCCGCTTCGACCGTCTGGCCACGCACCGTCAGCGAGACCATGTCGTTCTTTTCGACGCCCAGCTCTTTGGCCGCATCCACCGAAACGATGAGCGCGTTGTCCCACACGATCTTGGTAATCGGATCGGGCAGCTCTTGCAGCCAGCTCACGTTGGCGTAGCGACCATCGAACACCGAGTTCGAGACCAGGAACTCGACTTCCCAGGCTTTCGGCTGAATCGCAGCAACCTGCGTCACGCCGCCCGCGATGTCCGCCGCCTTGAGCTGCGGACGAACTTTGTCGAACACCGTGCCTTCGATCACACCGTCGTGAAGCGACTTGCGGAACGCGCGATCGAAGAACACCGCCAGCGTCTCTTGCGGAACCGCAGGAGGAGGCGTTGCAGCATCAGCCGGAGCCGCCGCAGTCCCAGGAGCAGCCGGAGCAGCGGTCGCCGGAGCCGGAGCCCCAGGCTTGCCCACCGCAATGCCAATCGCGGGAGCCACCGCAGCCGCCACCTTGCCCACCACACCGACAGGAGCAGGCTTGGCACCCGGCTTTCCAGCCTTGGCACCCTTCCCTACCGGAGGCGCAACCGGCGTCGGCTCAACCGGCGCAGGCGGAGCGGGCGGCTGGAACTTGGCCGCAGCCACACCACGCCAGGTGTCTCGCACCAGCTCGTAGCCGCGAACCATGTTGCCCGTCAGGATGTAGTTGACGAGCTCAATGTCCGACCAGCCCTTGTAGAGCGGCGCGATCAGCGGCTGCACAATGCTCGCGGTTCCGTCGGCAGCGCGAAGATCACCCCACGCTTCCAGGAAGTGCGCACGAGGGATGTGCAGCGACGACACAAGCGCCGTCTCATCGCGATACAGACCCAGGTGAACCACCTGAATCTTCTTCAGCTTATCGGCCAGTCCGAGGTCCGCCGGAGCGTCATACACCGGGTTTCCACCGAGGACGACCAGCGTGTCCACCTGACCCGCATCAATCGCTGCCGACAGCGCCTTGAGGCTGTCACGATCGAGCGGACGACCCGCGTCGCCAGCCTTGACGTAACTGACCGTCTCACCAACGGCACCGAGCGCAGCGTGGATTGCATGAACCAGTGCATGAACGCCAGCGGGGAGCGACTTGCCAACGACCACGAGCGCCTTGCTCTGGGCCTTCAGCAGATCACCCGCCGCCGCTTCCACGAACTTGGCATCGATGCCCGCCGGGACGCTCTTCGGAAGCTGCGCAACCACTTCGGGTGGCAGTGCCAGTCCACGCTTCGACAGCTCCGCCGCCAGCGCCAGCGCAAAGTGAGCCACCAAGCTCGGCTTGAGCCGCAGACGGTGATCCGCGTTGGTTCCCGTCACCGTCCACGCCGACTCAACGGCATAAAGACGGTTCATCTCGTCGCTGACTCGGTCCGCCTTGCGGCGCGAACCGAAGTGACGAGCATTGCGCAGACCATCGGGAGCAGTGCCCACGAAGTCCGAGCCGATCGAGACAATCACGTCCGCCTTGTGGACTTCGTTGAGCGCCACGAGGTCTTCGCCGAACGCCAGACGGCTGCCCTGACGAACCGAGTCCTCGCAGACCGGCTCCCACGTCGCCCACTTGGCTTCGGAAAAGTCCTTGCCGAGCTGGTCACGCAGGCGAAGCATCGTCGGTGAATTCAGCGCGCCGGACAGGACGTACAGGCCGCGACCCTTGTCAGCAACCCACTTGCCACGACGAGCCTTGAAGTAATCCGTGACGGCGTCCAGGCCGAACAGCACCGGCTTGGGAGCCGCAGCGCCGTGCCCACCGTGGCCTTCAGTGGCCGCAGCAGCCGGAGCTTCCTTTTCCGCCTTGCCCGAAACCAGTGGTCCCGTCGAGCGATCCGGGTCGTACAGCTCCAGGATTGCGCCTTGCGCGTACGTGCTCGAGCCGCCCAGGCTCATCGGGTGATTCGGGTTGCCTTCGATCTTCGTCGGACGGCCTTCATGGCTTTCGACGAGCAGACCGTACACCGCCGATCCAAGTGGCATCGCGGTGGCATAATATGTAGGTAAGCCGATCGCGAGATCTTCCGGCGCCTTGGTGTAGGGAAGGATCTTCTCCTCGGGACGTCGGCAGCCCGCCAGTCCCGCCAGCGCCATCGACGCGCCCAGGATGCCCATGAACGAGCGACGGCTCAGCGGATTCTGAACCTCGGGCGGAACTTCAGATGGAAGCTCACGCTCGAGCGACTCACGGAACAGCGGGCTGTTCTGCGCGTGATCCGTGCTACGCCAGTAGGTCTTTTCGCCCATCGAGAGGATAGGCAGTTTGGGAAGTGTTGGCTTCATCGGTGACACCTAGAGCAGTCGGTAGGTGGCGCAATCTTGAGTTCCTGGGCCAGCTTCTCCCCGAACTCGCGACGACGAACGTCGAG
>CALMML010000059.1 GCA_937868485.1 uncultured Myxococcales bacterium
CCCAGCATGCGCATCGTCGCGGACATCATCGCCAAGCGAAATCTTGTTCCCGATGGTGTGTGCTTTGGCTGCGATCGACCGATTCTTCGCACCTTCGTTCTTCGTCACCGCAATGTCGTCAACACTGGGTCCGAAACTTTGACGAAGAAGCGAGTTTGTCTCCTCGGAAAGTCCGTTCGTCCCGCGATTTGGCAGTTCCGTCTCGCGTGCCCAGATCCCTCCACCCGAACCGCCCCACAGATCGACAGACGAAGGATCAGGCGACTCTACATAGCGCCCACTTTCACTCATCGGCATTCCCCCGCCTACAAGTCTACGCAAAGGCGGTATTCTGACAACCTCTTTCAGTATGGCGTCTGGAGATACAACTGCTACGACGCTCGCACATTTTCACAGCCACCCAGATCAGGCCAGAATCCCAAAGAAATCAGATGGTTCCGCAGCGTAAAAGGAGTGGACCCCCAAAGGACCACCGCCCTACCATTCTGTGACATTTCCCGTCGAGGACTTGAAGCCAAGACTTGCATGATGGTCAACATCGGCAGCTTCTTTGGGAAAGGGGTTGCAGAGCCGATCCGCAAGACGGTGGGACTGGGCATGATTCCGCTTCTGTCTGCGGCAGTGACCTTTGTGGGACTGCTGTGCGTGGTTCTGCTCTATCGTCCGACAGAGATTCGCGATCCCGACAGTGAACAGTCTGTCTCGTTGTCTCACGCGGCACGCAAGCTGTTTGCGGATCTGACGCAGGTCTTTCGATCAGGACGACTGCTCGCGGTTGTACTCATCACCGCAGGGTTTTGGATCATCCAAAGTCAGATGTACTCTTCGATGCCCAAGTATGTCTTCCGTGTCGTCGGAGAGCACGCCAGTCCAGAGCGCTACGCCAACGTCAATCCGATCACGGTGATGCTCGCGGTGGTTCCAATTACGTGGCTCTGTAAGAAGCTGTCTCCGCTCACTTCCATTGCGATTGCGCTCGGAATGATTCCGCTGTCTGCGCTGACCATTGCGCTGCTTCCTGGGCTTGTTGGATCGTCGCTGCCGATTCATCCGGTGACGCTGGCGATGGTGCTGGGAATCGCAATCCAGGGTCTTTCGGAGTGCTTTCTGAGTCCGCGCTATCTGGAATACGCATCGCATCAAGCACCGAAAGGAAAAGAGGCGCTCTACCTGGGCTACTCGAACCTGAACATGTTCTTTTCGTGGATGATTGGATCGATCATGTCGGGCTATCTGCTCGACGCATTCTGTCCCGATCCCAAGAAGCTGTCGGTTGCCGATCGAGCCATTCACGAGCTGGCTCTGCGCGGACAAGGATCGCTCCCGGCGGCCTACGCGCACGCGCACTACCTATGGTTTGCTTTCTTCGGAATTGGTGTCGTCGCGTTCTTGGCGCTGATGCTGTTTGCGCTGCTCACTCGCGACGGAAAACCGGCCCAATCAAGCCGCAATTCCTAAGTCAAACAGCGTCCATTCTGTTTCGATAGGAATGCGACTTTCATCCCGTCAGGAACCGATTCCCATTGGATAGGAATTCGGATCCTGTCGCTACATGATCGGCTTTACCATCCACGCTTTGACATCGACACCAAATGGGTCGGTGGGCTGCGTGGGATCGGGAGGATTCGACGGAAGATTCACCGATCCTCCACTCTTTCCGTACGTGAGCTGCGGCATATCACCCGCGGACCAAGCCAGCGCAGAGAGCTGTTTCTGATCAATGTAGGAATGAAGCTGTGTCATCCAGCTGTGCGCCGCTGCTTTGCTTCCCAGCCCAAACGGAGAGCCATTGGAGTCATCGGTTCCGTACTCTCCGATGAGAACGGGAAGCTGCTTGGCGACATTCCCAAACTTCAGATCCCACTCTGGAGACATCGCGGGAGGCATCACCTTGAGCGGATACGGATGCGTCGCATAGATGATTGGACCCATTCCTGTGATGCGGTTGGCTGGGTCGAGCAGCGGCTGAAGATCATACGCGTAATCGAGTCCGCCCACGACAACCAGCGTCTCATTTGCGCCCGCAGAACGAATCGCAGAGATGATCTTTTCCGCGTTGCCTTTCCACGTCGACCACGGAACGTCGTGCGGCTCATTCCAGATGTCGAACAGAACGTGCGTCTCGCTTCCGAAGCGCTGCGCCACCTGTCCCCAAAACATCGGTGTACTGACCGGATCGGGCTGCGCAGAGTTTAGGTTGTTTGCATCGTAGCCATGCAGTTCCAAGATCAGATAGATGCCCAGCGACTTGGTGGCAGCGACGATCGAAGCGATATCTTGCCGATAGGAGTCATAATATAGGTAGTACGTCTGCGCGATTGGAAGGCGAATGACCACGGTCTGCCACAGATCGCGCCACTGCTTCAGCTCAACGCTGGGATCGCTGCCAAAACCGGCCATCTGTAGTCCGTTTTTGTGCTGAAGTCCGGACCGATTGATCCCTTTGAGCCGCGTCGGAACCAGCTGTCCTCCGCATGACACCATGAGCTGATTTCCTGACACGGTCAGTCGCCCAAGTGAGGCCATACACTGACGCAGCGGATCACTCACAAAGCCATCCTGACTGGACGGCGTGCTGCCCGCATCAGACACCTCTGTTCCCATGACTTGACCATCACCACAGCCAAGTAGCAGCGACGAAACGGACAGCATCACGGCAGCGATTCCCATACACGCACGATGCGATACCGCGCCATGCTGCGAGCGGTCTGGCTTCTCACACTGTGTGCTCATCTTGGTCCTTGGCATGCTCATTTTGATCACCCCCTGGTTACGCGAATGAACGAAGCAGAATCGATCACGGTATCACAGCCACAGACGGAACTTGCGTCTCAACACGCTGCGTGAAGGGCAGCGAAGGACCCAGCCTTTGTGACAGTCAGGTGACACTTCGGGGTAGGGATTCTGTTTTCTGTTTGTTTCTCTGTGAGCTGTGCGCAAGCATCGCTGCGCTGACATGTTGCGCATTCTTCTTGCCGTATTTCTGCTCTGCATGGGCTGTGATCCACCGCTGGATACACGCTCTGCGCTGATTGTGCAGACGATGGTGGACGCGGACCGCGACTTGATTGCAAGTCGTCCCCAGCTGGTGGCCGACAAGTACGAAAAGATGGCGAGCGGTCTTCAGCCCTTTCTGAGAGGAAGCGCGCAGCTGTTCTATCGCGATCTGTCGCGTTACAGAGACTCGCAAGGGAGTGTGCTGCATGGCAAAGGGGCCGAGTTTGTCCGTCTATACGGAGACATTCACCTAGAGAACCTGGGAGCGACGTTTGATGTCGAAGGTCCGCTGTTCGATGTGATCGACTTTGATGCCACGACGCACGGACCGTTTGGCTGGGAACTCCGTCGCGCAGCGCTGTCTCTTTCTGTGGCGCTCAGCGTTGCAGCGGTGTCCCCCCAAAACCGGCAGGAAGTCATCCGTCAGCTTGGACGATCCTATGTTCAAGAGGTACTGAAGAAGAGCCAGCAAGACGTGCTGACTGCGGATGTGATTCGCGCGGGATTTCCGACGGAATCACGGATCGTGACAGAGCTTCTGCAAGACGGACAGAAGCGAAACGAACAGCAAGAAGAGATCACGCAGTACACCGAATGGAAAGACGGAGCGCGTCGCTTTGTGCGAAATGCCGAGCAGCAAGATCTCCCTTCCCATTGGGCCGCCGAGCTGCCTTCGATGATCAGCGAATACCGTCGGAATCGGCATGCTGGACGCGGTGAGGATGCATCGTTTGTGATCGTGGATGCGATTCAGCGCTTTGGATCAGGTGTTGCATCACTTCCCAACCTGCGCTTCTGGGTGATGGTCCAAGGAACGCGAACCGGAGCCGCGCAGCAGAGTCCGCAAGGAGAGTGGCTGCTGGAGCTAAAAGAAGAGCGCGATCCGCCCTTTCCGACGGAGTGGCTGGGACGCGGCACGCTGGGAACCAATGCACAGCGGGTCTTTCTTGGAGCGCTTGAACTGTCTGCAAGTGCGACCAGTGAAGCCGATCTGGGACATGTTCTGTATGGCGGTGTTTCCTTTCAAGTGCGACGGGTTCTGCGAGGACGACGGGATCTGGATGTTGCGCGACTGGCGGAGCGGATTGCGTCCGGTCGGTATGTGCAGCGTGATCTGCTCGATCTCGGGTGGATCATCGGAAAGCTGCTCGCAGCGGGACACGCGAAAAACGGAAACGCACGCGCGATTGCCGATGTCCTGACTCAGCAAGATCTCGACGGAACGGCAGTGATTGAAGCACTGATCGCGGCGTCCGTTCTGGATGAACAACGACTGAATCAAGACCTATTCCTGTTTCAAGAGGCAATCCTGCGGCGCGGTCCGCTGCTGGGTGCCCGTATTCCGTAGGAACAGCAGAAGTGAAGCGAGCACATACACAAACGAACACGCAAGTGAGCACCGAAGCGCAGACAGAGCGACATCGTCAGCGAACCCTGCGGATCAGACTGGCCCTCGGAATCGGACTGGCGATTTCCCTGCTTAGTGCCGTCGCACAGGCGAATCCGAACAGACCCGAGACAGGGCTCCCTTATCATCCGCAAGCGACGATTCCTACTGCGGCAGCGGATGCGCCAGGACAGCTGCAAGGACACATCGGACCCCTTCAGCTGGGTCTGCAAGGCGATCTGTTTGCGACGTATCGATTGGTGAGTCGACAAGATCAGCTCTTTCATGAGTTTGAGCTGTCACGGATTCAGCTGACGGGCTTTGTGAGCTATCAGTCGCTGGCCGGCGTGAACATCACCGTCGATACCGTTCGATCGTCAGGAAGTCGCAGCTACTTCGGAATCGAAGGGGATGCGATCTTGCCGCGCCTTAAGTGGGCGTTTGCAGAGTCGACTCCGTGGAAGCACTATCTGTCGCTGCGCGCAGGAATTGTTCCCGATGTGCTGCTTCAGTATGCGGAAGCTTCATGGGGTTTTCGTGCGCAAGGTCCGACGGGACTGGAGCGAGACGGACTGTATGTCCCTGGTGACTTGGGGGCCACAGCAGAAGTCGCGCTGCCATGGCAGCTTGGGTCTTTCGCGGTGCAGGTTGGAAACGGTGAAGGAATCTCGCTGCGGGAACAGAACAACGGAAAGAACCTGACCGCTGCACTGCGCATTGCACCGCTGCGGAATCGCGTGCCTGATCTGCTGATTCATGCCCTGTTTCGCGATGGATCACTGGGTGCGGGAAGTGCAGCAGACCGACGGACGAGTGTGGGTCTTACCTATGCGTCTCCCAAAGTCGGTGCGGGCTCTGTCGCCACGCTGGCGCTGGGCTATCGCGGAGTGGGAGATCGCTGGGCAGGACACCTGTCTACGTGGCTGCGTGCAGAACTTCCCGCGTGCTTTGCCCTGCTGACACGCGTGGATGCGCTGTGGCCGGATGTTCAAGATCGGGAAGCGGTTCAGCTTCGGGTGATCGGTGGTGTTGCGTACTCGTTACCGGCGCTGGTTCGGCTGATCTTGAGCTACGAAGGAACGCTGCCGTTTGGTGCGCTGCGTGATCAAGTTCCCGTCCTGACCGAGCACGCTTTCTTGGTACAAGCAGAGGTCCGAATATGAGTCCTAGAAAATGCTTCATATGGAACAGCAGTCTGAATAGGAGTCCTTTCAGATGCTTCATATGGAAGCTCGGGTCGATGCTGATGCTGGCGCTGCTAGTTGGTGGATGCTCGCAGGCGAACACGGACCCACCGCAAGACAGTCCGTTTGCGCGCTTGGATCTGGCGTCAGCGTCGGATCTCGGCGTTCCTTCCGATCTGGCCAAGCCAGCGCGTGATCTCAGCGCCGATCCAGATCAAGGACGCAGCACCGGGCCACTCCTCGTCAATGAAGTGTATCCACATGGAGCGGATGTAAACACCGATCCAGACTTCATCGAGCTGTATAACGCGGGCTCTGGACAGATCAACCTTCGCGGCTACAAAGTCCGTGATGATGGCGCAGCGTGGTCGACACTTCCCGACGATGCAGTGATCGCGGCGGGCGGATTCCTGGTCATCAACTGCGATGAACTACTCAGCGGCGGACAGCCCGGACCACACGTTGCATTCAAGCTGGGAGCCAGCGGGGATGAAGTTCACCTGGCGTCTCCTGATGGCACAGAGCTAGACAGCGTAGCGTGGGGAACCGGAATCGTAGAGATTCCCAAAGGACAGTCGCTGGGTCGCAGTCCCGACTTTAGTGGACGCTTTGTGGTGCAGAGCAAGCCGTCGCGCGGAAAGCCGAATCAGTAGCGACTACTCTCCGATCGAGAGCTTGTGCAGTCGACAGTAGGCCGTCAGTGACTGCACACGACGATCTTCATGATGTCTGACAAGCTCTCGCAGCGCGCGCTGTGCTTTGTCTGTCCAGCGCAGACCACAAGCCGCTCGACCGTAGATCTCCCATGCGCGCATCGGCTCTTGCTTGCCAAACTGCGTAGCCAGATCGATTGCTCGACGGTAGCTGCCCTGTAACAGATAGTCTTCAGCGGTCCGCAGCGGATTGAATGGATCGTCCGATCCACGCGGCGCAGGAGCTGCTGGAGCAGACGTTTTTTCTGCCGAAGCGGACGCTTTTTCTGCCGGAGCGGGCGCAGTGGGAACCGGCGTCCCATCCGAAGAAGGGGTCGCAGCCGGACTCGGTACAGAAACGGCAGGAATCACCGTCGCAGAGCCAGCCGCTTGAGCCGGACCCACCGAAGCAGGAATCGGTGTAGGAATCGGTGTAGGAATCGGTGTAGGAATCGGTGTAGGAGTCGGCGAAGCTGCAGTCGGAGCCGTCACACTGGGGGAAGCCGCAGCAGGAGAAGTCGCAATCGTTGCGCCAGCGCTGGGAGTCGCCACCGCACCAGCAGGACTGCCCGACGCAGCGACGGATGGATCACTTCCTGTTTGAACGGAACGCAGCTTTGCGGAGGCAGCCAGCGGATGTGTTGCATCGCTGTGTTTGGCAGACGTTACGTCTTTGCTCGGGCTGGATGCGCGATCTGTCTTGCTGCCGCTCGGCTCTTCGCGACTCAATCCAGTGGCATCGGCAGCGACGGGATATTGAACATGACTGGGAGTCTGTGCCGATTCCTTTGGCGGCGTTCCTTCCGGCTCTGTTCGGTCGGAAGAGCTGGAAGGAAGACCTCGCTGCGACGCGCGCTGAGACTGGGTTCCCAGCAAGATTCCCGTCGTCACAACCAGCGTACTACAGACAAACGCCCCCAAAATCAGCGCGAGCGTTCGCTTGGGAATGTGAACATGTCGCGAATCCGAGACAATTCGACTGGGAAGCGCGCGCGACAGATCGACGCTGGGCTTGGCCTTGCTGGAGCTTGGCGCTGGAACTCGCGAGGGAACATCCATCGTCTGGTGCTGGGAATCGTTGTCCGGCTTCTCTGTTTCCCGTCGAACCGGCACCGTAGGAGCGAGCGACGGCGTCTCTTCTTCCATGCGAAGAAGGGTCTGCTGCGCTTTTTCCATCGATGGTCGCGACTCTGGTTTCTTGGCCAGCATCGCGGACACCAGCTTCGCAATCTTGGGACTGAGCGACGGAACCGAATCGACGAGCGGCGGCGGCTCATCCATCAGGTGCATCGCAATCAGATCGCCCATCGACGCCCCCAGAAACGGCGGATATCCGGCCAGCATCTGGTAGAGCAGAACGCCCAAGGAATAGACATCGGAGCGGTCGGTGGCAAGCTTGGCGCCTCGACACTGCTCAGGCGACATGTATGTGGGAGTCCCCATGAGCACGTCGCTCTTGGTGCGCAGCGGCTGGACGCCAAGCCCTTCTGCCATCTTGGCAATCCTCAGCGTATCTGCGTCGGAGCGCGGACGATTCCTTCCCTGTTTCCGAG
>CALMML010000060.1 GCA_937868485.1 uncultured Myxococcales bacterium
CTGTTCCAAGAGCGCTTCTCGAACGTGGCCGAAGCGATCAAGGCCTACGAGCAAGTGCTGGCGCTCGATGATGGCAACGACGAAGCGATCGCGTTCCTCAAGAGCAACTACGAGAAGCGTCGCGACTGGGAAAAGCTGATCGCGGTCAACCAGCGCGAAGTGGCGCGGATTGCCGACGCGAAGGTGCGCAGTCAGCGCTTTGTCGAGATCGCCAAGCTGGCTTCGGAAAAGCTGAAGAAGCCGGCGGTTTCGATCGAGCTGTGGGAGCGCGTGCTGGAAGCGAGCCCAGAGCATGCCGAAGCGCTGGCGGAGCTGGAGAAGCTCTACGAGCGTGAGAAGATCTGGGACAAGCTGGCCGATGTCAGCGAGAAGCAGGCGCACCTGTTTACCGACGCGACGAAGAAAGTCGCGATGCTCCAGAAGCTCGGTGTGCTGTTTACCGATCGTGTCAAAGACCCGGCGCGGGCGACGCGAGCGTGGCGACAGCTGCTGGAGATCGAGCCGGAAAACCGTCGTGCCCAGGATGCGATCAAGAAGCTCTTCATCGAACAGAAGAGCTGGGACGACCTGGAGCAGTTCTACGCCAAGCAGAACAAGTACGACGAGCTCATCCGCGTCTTCGAGCGTCAAGTCGAGACGGAAGACGACGCGAACAAGGTCATCCTCTGGAATCGGATCGCGGTGCTGTACCGCGACAAGATGGACAAGGCCGATCGAGCGATGCGCGCCTTCGAGAAGGTGCTGGCGCTCGATGCACGGAACCTTCAGGCGGCGGAAGCGCTGATTCCGCTGTACGAGACGGCGAAGGATCCGAAAAAGCTCGCGGGCGTGCTGGAAATCCAGCTGTCGCACACCGAGGACGTCGATGTTCGCGTCGAGCGGATTCGGCACTTGGCGCAGCTCGTCGAGAACTCGCTCAAGGACAAGGTCACGGCCTACAACTGGTACCTCAAGGCGTTCGGTGAGGACTGGAAGCTGGAGTGGCTGCGTGGCGAGCTGGAGCGTCTGGCGGCTGAGACGAGCGGTTACCAGGCCCTGGTGAGCGCGTACGAGGCTGCGGTTCCGAAGTTTGCCGACAAGTTTGATGCGCTGCCGCTGCAGCTGGTGGTGGCTCGCGTCTACGAAGAGCAGCTTCAGGCGCCCGAAAAGGCGATCGAGACGAACCGTCAGATCCTTGGCACCGACGAAAACCACGAGGTTGCGATCGGCGCCCTGGAGCGTCTGTACCTGAAGACGGCGCGTTATCCAGAGCTGCTCGGGATTTACCAGAAGAAGCTCGAGCTGGAGAACGACACGGACAGCCAGCGTGCGATTCGCTACCAGATCGCGCAGCTGTATGAAAACGAGATCAAGGATCCGGCGCAGGCTGTGACGGCGTACCGTGCGATCCTCGACGGTGTGGGTGGCGAAAACGAGCTGCAGGCTTGGCAGGCGCTCGATCGCATCTACACGGCGACGGCGCAGTGGGCCGAGCTGCAAGCGACGATTCCGAAGGAACTCGAGCTGACCGATCCGGCGAGCGTCGACGCGGTGGTGCTGCTGAAGTACCGCCTTGGACAGGTTCGAGAGACGCACCTCGGTGATGTGCCAGGCGCGATCGACTGCTACCGAGAGATCCTCGATCAGCAGGCGAATCACGACGGAGCGCGCGAAGCCTTGGAGCGCCGTCTGCCCGACGCGCAGTTCCAGGTCGATGCAGCGAACATCCTGCAGCCGATCTACGAGCAGCTGGGCGAGTGGCTCAAGCTCGTCGGTGTGCATGAGATTCAGCTGGCGCGGACCGCCGTCGAAGAGACGCTGGCTCGTGTGACGCTGCTCATGCGGATTGGTGAGCTGTGGACGCAGCAGCTTGGCAACTTCGAAAAAGCGCTGGATGCGTACAGTCGCTGCTTCCGCGTCGATCCGACGAACGAGCAGTGCCGAATCGAGCTGGAAAAGGTTGCGGCGCAGCAAGGCGCAGGCAGCCACCTGGTCGGTCTGTACGAAGAAGCGATCGAAAAGGGCGGGCTGGACTCGCTGCTGACGCGCGAGCTGCTGATGAAGGTTGCCGTCGCGTACGACGAGCAGCTTGGCAACAGCGAAAAAGCGGTCGAGTTCTTCCAGCGTGCGCAGGCGATCGATCCCGAAGACGTGACGGCGCTCGAAGCGCTGGAGCGGCTGTATACGCGACACAAGCGCTGGACTGAGCTTCTGGCGGTGCAGCGTAAGAAGGTCGAGCTGGCTTCGGACCCGCAGGTTCGTGAGTCGTACTTCTTCCAAATGGCGAAGCTGTGGGAGGAAGTGCTCGGTAACTTCGAGAAGGCGATCGAGACGTACAAGGAAGTGCTGTCGCAGGACGACGCGAACATGTCGGCTCTGCGCGCGCTGGACCGGCTGTATCTGCAGCAGCAGATGTGGAATGACCTGTCGGAAAACCTCCAGCGACAGCTTGTGCTGACGCAGGAGCCGGCGGATCAAGTCATTCTGCTCAACCGACTCGGAAACCTGCGTGAGACGAAGCTGAGCGATCAAGTCCAGGCGGTGGATACCTACCGTCAGGTGCTTGAGCTGGATCCGATGAACGATGAAGCGCGTGGCGCTCTCGAAAATCTGATCAAGCAGCCCGAGCTAGAGCTGGATGTCGCGGGCATTCTGGAGCCGATTTACAAGCATCGGTCGGACTGGGCGAACCTCATCGGCGTCTACGAGATCATGGTTCGTCACTCGAGCGACTCGGTTCGCAAGATCGAGCTTCTGCACGAGATTGCCCGTCTGTACGAAGAGGGCCGCGAAGATGGTCTGAATGCGTTTGTGACCTATGCGCGGGCGCTCCGAGAGGATCCGGCGCGGGAAGAGACGCAGCAGCACCTGGAGCGTCTGGCGCTGGCACTGGAGCGCTGGCAGGACCTGGTCAACCTGTATGCGGAAGTCGTCGAGAAGTCGACGGACAACTTCGAGCTTCAGGTTCACCTGTGGACGCGCATTGCGCAGATCTACGAAGGCAACCTGGGCGACAACGCGCAGGCGGCGCTGGCGTACCACAAGGTTCTCACCGTCGATACGGCGAACCTACCGGCGGCCAATGCGCTCGAAGCGCTGTATACGCGGACGGAAAATCACCAAAAGCTCGTCGAGGTGATCTTGACCAAGGTCGAGATCGTAAACGAGCTGTCGCAGAAGAAAGAGCTGTGGTTCAAGGCAGCTCGGCTGTACGTCGAGGTCCTAAACGATCCCGACAAGGCGATTGCGGTCTATAAGGGCGTTCTCGACGCAGACAGTGCGGATGCGACGGCGATTTCGAGCCTCGAGTCGCTGCTGACGAGCCTTTCGCGCTGGGCGGACCTGAAGGATCTGTACGGACATCAGGTCGAGCTGGCTCAGTCGGGAGAAGACAAGAAGCGCATCCTGTTCCAGATGGCGGATACGTACGACACGCGGCTCACGGACATTGAGCACGCGATCGAGACGTACAACGACATCCTGGGCATTGATCCGACGGACACCGAGGCGCTCAAGTCGCTGGATCGTCTGTATGCTCGGGCCGAGCGCTGGTATGACCTGCTGTCGACGCTCGAGCGTGAAGTCGAGCTTTCGGGCACGACGGCTGAGACGGTGGTGCTCAAGTACCGCATCGGTAAGCTGTTCGAGACGCACCTGAAGGACATGGTTCGCTCGGTGGAGTCGTACCGAGAGGCGCTCGAGCTGGATGCGAGCAATGAGCCGACGCTGGTGGCCCTGGACGGTATCGTTCACGGTGCCGAAGAGCCGGTGCTGGCGGCGCAGGTCCTGGAGCCGGTGTTCGAGACGGCGGGTGAGTGGGAAAAGCTCATCGACGTTCTCGAGGTGATGGTCAAGCACGCCGACGATCCGCTGCGCAAGGTCGAGCTGTTGCATCGCATCGCCGGGTACTACGAGCGTCAGCTGGAGCGAGCGATGGCTGCCTTCGAGGCGTTCAGCCGCGCGCTGCGTCTCGATGCGGTGAACGAAGACTCGATCAAGAACCTGGAGCGTCTTGCGTCGGTGACGAACGCTTGGCCGAAGCTGGCGGAGCTGTACGAAGCCGAAGTCGTCAAGATGGGCGATCAGATCCAGCAGGTTGAGATGCTGCTCCGTCTGGCCCGCGTCTACGAAGAGGAGATGGCGGCTGAGACGAAGGCGATTGCGACCTTCCGTCGGGTGCTTGAGGTTGAATCGGAAAATCCGACGGCGGTTCTGGCACTCGATCGGCTCTATGAGCGTGGTCAGCACTGGGCAGAGCTGGCGCAGATCCTGCGGACGGAGATGCGGCTCGCGAACAGCGACGCTGAGATCATCGCGCTGCAGTTCCGACTCGGTCAGCTGTACGAAGAGAACCTGCGTGATGTCGACAATGCGATCGAGGTGTATCGCGAGATCCTGACCTCGGATCCGAACCACGGCCCGACGCTGCAAGCCTTGGAGCTGTTGTTTGCGGGCAACGTTCGTCCGATCGAGATCGCGGGCATCCTGGAGCCGCTGTATCGCGTCGCGGAGCAGTGGGAAAAGCTGGTTCGCATCCACGAGGTGCAGCTTGAGAAGATGACTGACCCGAACGAGCGTCAGTCGCTGATCGAGCGCATCGCTGAGATTGCCGAGCACAAGCTGGTCGACCAAGTGCGGGCGTTCCAGTGGTGGTGCAAGGCGATCAACGAGGCTCCGACGTCGGAGCGCGCCGCCGAAGAGGTGGAGCGTCTGGCGAAGGTGACTCGCTCGTGGGAAGAGCTGGTCTCGGTCTATCTGGAGACGATCAAGGGCGAGACTGCGCAGAGCGACGCGCAGATTCAGCGCGGTCTGTGGCTGAAGGTGTCGCGGGTCTATGAGTTCGAGCTGCGCGATCTTCAGCACGCCGAGGAAGCGAACATTCGCGTCCTCCAGATCGAGCCGAAGGATCCCGATGCGCTGCTGTCGCTCGATCGCGTCTACAACCAGACGTCGATGTGGCGAGAGCTGGCGGACGTGCTCCGTCGTCGCATCCAGATCAGCCAAGATCCAGACGAGACGATCGAGCTGTACTTCCGACTCGGTACGGTGTTCACCGACGCGCTGGAAGAGCCAGCCAAGGCGGTCGAGTGCTATAACGCGATTCTCGAGAGTGACTCGCGTAACGGCAAGGCGCTGGAGTGCCTGGAGCGGATCTACCTCCGAGGCGAGCAGTGGCGCGAGCTGTCGGGTGTCTACGAAAAGATGGTGGACATCCAGAACAGCGACGACGGCATGGCCGAGTGCTATGCCCGAATGGCGCGCATCGCGAGCGATACGCTAAACGAGCGAGATCGTGCGATTGAGCTGTGGACCAAGGTCATCGATCTGCGCGGCGACAACGAGATGGCGCTCGGCGAGCTGGCCAAGCTCTACGAGACGGCGCAGGCGTGGCGCGAGCTGGAGGACATCCTTCAGCGCACGATCCGCATCATCGACGTGCCGGAAGACACCATCCCGCTGTACAAGCGGCTCGGTGTGCTGCGTGAGACGAAGCTGGAGAGCGATCGCGACTCGCTCGACGCGTGGCAGGAAGTGCTGCAGATCGACCCGCGCGACATCGACGCGCTGCGGGCGGTGGCTGCGCTGTATCGCAAGCTGGATCAGCCCGACGATCTGGCCGAGATCCTGCACCGCTTGATCGATTCGCTGGCGCTCGCCGGTGGCAACATCGAGGAGATCCGCGAGGCGTGGGCCGAGCTTGGCAAGCTGTACTCGGACCGCATCATGCGGCCTCAGGAAGCGATCAAGGCGTGGCTCAAGGTCTTCGAGATCAACAAGAAGGACTTCCGGGCTCTCGACGCTCTTGAAGCGCTGTACAGCCAGGAAAGCCAGTGGGAAGACGCGGTCAACGTCATCGAGAAGCGCGTCAAGCTGCTCGATAAGGACAGCCTGAAGATCGCCGAGCTGCTCAAGATCGGTCACATCTGGCTGGAGAAGGTGTCGGATCTGGCGGCGGCCTCCGATGCGTTCGAGCGTGTTCAGCAGATCGACAAGACCAACCTGGAAGCTTCGCAGCAGGTTGAGCAGATCTACCGAACGCGCAAAAACTGGAATCAGCTCGCGGATCTGCTCCTGGCTCGCGTCGAGTTCCCGGACAACACGCCGAACCAGCGCATCGAGCTGCTCCAGCAAGTGGCGCGCATCTATGAAGACAACATGAACGATCGCGACAGCGCGTTCGTGATTCTTCAGGCGGCGTTCCGCGAGGACTACTCGGTTGACTCGACGGCGCGTGAGCTGGAACGACTCGCTTCGATCATCAACAAGTGGGGAGACCTGCTTGGTGAGTACACGCAGAGCGTCACGCAGATCGCTGATCCGAAGGCGCGCGCAGACCTGTGGGTCAAGATCGGTCGCTGGTATGCCGATCACCTGAACCGGCTCGACTACGCGATCGCGTCGCAGCAGCAAGCGCTGCAGATCGACAAGAACCACAAGGAAGCGCTCACCAACCTGGCTGAGGCGTACAAAAAGACGCAGCAGTACAACGAGCTGATCGCGACCCTCGAGCACCACTCGTCGATTGAAGACGATGCCGAGAAGAAGGTGGCGATCCTGCTCGACCTGGCGAGCTACTACGAAAACCAGCTCCAGAATGCGGAGCAGGCGGTCGGTGCGCTTCGTCGGGCGATTGCTGCGGATCCGACGTGCATGCCAGCGCTCGATTCCCTCGAGCGGCTGTATACGGCGGGTCAGTCGTGGAACAACCTCATCGACGTGCTCGGTCGCAAGGCCAAGAACATCGATGATCCCGACAAGATCATCACGCTCAAGCGTCGGATCGGTGAGCTGTACGATCAGCGTCTGTCGGACCCGAACAAGGCGATCGTCAGTCACCGCGAGATCCTCGACATCGACGCAAACAACCTGCGTGCGATGCGAGCGCTCGAAGAGCTGTATGCCAAGGTCCAGCAGGCGGAGCCGTACCTGCAAATCCTGGAGACGCAGCTTGACGTGGTGGGCTCGGACGACGAGCGAATCTCTCTGTACGAGAAGATCGCCGTGGCCTGGGAAAACCTGTTCAAGAAGGTCGACAAGGCTGCCGAGGCTCACGAGAAGGCGCTCACGTTCAGCGAGCGGCACTTCCCGTCGTACCGTCAGCTCGAGCGTCTGTACCGCATCCTGAAGCAGTGGGCTGAGCTGGTCGAAACCTTCCGTCGGCACATCAGTGTGTCGGTGGATGGTAACGAGCGGATGGCGCTCTACGCGCAGATGGGTGAGGTCTACGAGGTCGAGATCAAGGACGCGGACCGCGCCATCGAGTCGTACAGCGAGATCCTCGCGATCGACCCGAACCATCAGGGTGCGCTCATCGCGCTTGGTCGACTGTACGAGCGCGTCGAAGACTGGAGCCGCGCCATCGACACCCTGTCGCACCTGGTGTCGCTGGTTCAGGATCGTCGTCAGCAAGTCGAGCTGCACACGCGGATCGGCTCGCTGTACGAAGACAAGCTGCAGGATCAAGAGACGGCGGAAGGTCGCTTCCTCGAGGCCCTGCGGGTTGATCCGAACTACGTCCCGGCGATGCAGAAGCTCATCGCGCTGTACAAGGGTCGCGGCGACTGGCTGAAGGCGTCGCAGCTCATGATCCGCGCCGAAGAGCAGATGCCGAACCCGCTCGACAAGATCAAGATCCTGTTCGAGATCGGCACGATCCTGCGTGAGCGACTGGACGAAGAGAAGCGTGGCTCGGAGTTCTTGGCGCGTGTCATCCAGCTTGACCCAGAGCACGTCGGTGCCGCTGAGCCGCTGGCTGAGCTGTACTTCCGAGAAGGACGCTGGAAGGAACTGGAGCCGATCCTCGACGCGCTGGTCCGCAAGGCCGATAAGCGCGACGCCAAGGAGATGAACAACCTGTACTTCCGCGTGGCGAAGACTGCGGACTCGCTCGGAAACCGGGACAAGGCCCTCAAGTACTTCAAGATGGCCTATGACCTGGACAGCACGTCGCTTCAGACGCTGCTCGGACGGGCGGACCTGCTGTATCGTCTCGAGGATTGGGAAGGCGCGTTCAAGCTGTACCAGACGGTGCTCGTGCATCACCGCGAGGCGCAGCGTGACAGCGAAGTCGTCGACATCTTCTACCGCCTGGGCATCATCAAGCTGCGTCAGACGGAAAAGAAGAAGGCGCTCAACATGTTCGAGAAGGCGCTGGAGCTCGATGCGAACCATCGACCGACGCTCCTCGCCGTCATCGAGATGCAGCTTGCCAACAGCGACTGGGAAGCGGTGATCAACGCCAAGCGCGCACTGCTGCCGGTCTCTGACGCAGAAGAGAAGTTCAAGCTCAACTGCGAGATGGCCGAAATGTACGCGGACAAGCTCCAGCAGTACCCGAAGGCCATCGCGAGCTACCTCGATGCGATCGAGATCAAGCCGGACAGCCACGTCACGCTGCACAAGGTCCTCGAGCTGTATACGAAGACCGAGCAGTGGAAGAAGGCGATCGAGATCCTCGGACGGCTCGCGCAGCTTGAGCACGACACGCTCCGTCGCGGCAAGTTCTACTACACGGCGGGCGTGATCTATCGCGATGCGCTGAAGGCGACCGACGAGGCGATTGACCAGTTCAACCTGGCACTCGACTCGTACTTCTCGAAGCCGGAAGTCATTCCTTCGACGCGGTTCCAGGAATTCCTGAAGCCGTTCGAGGCAATCGACAAGATCTGCACGACGCGCAAGGACTGGAAGGCGCAAGAGCGCAACTACCGCAAGATGATCAAGCGCATGCCCAAGACCGGGCAGGAGCAGGTCACTGTTGCGCTGTGGCACGCGCTCGGCGAAATCTACCGTTCGCGTCAGAAGGACATCCCGGCGGCGATCCAGACGTTCGAGGTTGCGGTGGGCCTGGAGCCGGAAAACCTCAAGCGGCGTGAGATCCTCGGTGAGCTCTATATCGTCGGTGGCCCCGATTACCTCGACAAGGCCGTCAACGAGCAGATGTTCCTCATCGACAAAGATCCGTACCGCGTCGAGGCGTACAAGGCTCTGCGTCGGATTTACATGGACTCGCGCCAGTTCGATAAGGCGTGGTGCATGTCGTCGGCGCTGGTCTACTTGCAGCGAGCGGATGCCGACGAGCAGCAGTTCTACGAGCAGTACAAGAAGGGTCTGCCGAAGGCTCGTAACAAGCTCACCGACGAGATGTGGAACAAGTACATCTACCACAAGGATGAGGACCGCTTCATCGGTGCCATCTTTGCGACGGTGTACTCGGCGGTGGGCACGCTGCGAGCAGCGGAGCACAAGCAGTACGGTCTCAAGCGCAAGGAAAAGCGCGATCTGTCGAGTGACCAGACGATGTTTGGCCGCGTCTTCACCTACGTCATGCAGGTGCTGAGCGTGCCGCCGAACGTCGAGATCTTCTTCCGCACCGAGCAGCCCGGCGATCTAGTCGTCGCCAACTGCAAGGAGAAGAACCTCTTCATCCCGTCGATTGTCGTCGGACAAGGGATGTTGGCTGGACGCGGTGACAAGGACGTGGCGTTCCCGAGTGCGACGTTCCTCACCAAGATGCGTCCCGAGCACTACCTGCGGGCCATCTTGACGTCGAACACCGAGCTGGCTGTGGCGCTTCTGTCGGCGATTCGTCTGGCTCGTCCGGACTTCCCGGTGCCGCCGCAGCACGCCCAGTTCGTCGAGCAGTTCGCTGCCGCGATGAACCCGTTCGTGCCGTTCGGAGCCCGCGAGCACCTCGGCATGGTTGTGCAGAAGTACATCGCCAACAAGTCGCAGCTCGACATGGCGAAGTGGGCCCAAGCAGTGGATCTGACGTCGCATCGCGCCGGTCTCATCGTCTGCAACGACCTCAGTGTCGCGGCTCGCTACATCGGTCAGGAATCGACGGCTGTCGGCGGCATGGCTCCGAAGGACAAGGTCAAGGAGCTGGTGATGTACGCCATCTCGCCGACCTACTTCGAGCTGCGTCAGCTTCTCGGCATCGCCATCGGCTAGTCCCACGCGCAGCCAGCCCGGCTGCGCACCTTCCCCTTCCAACTCCACACTCCGCTCGCTGGGCTTTCGGCCCACGCGGCGGACTTTTGTCTTTTGCATCCGCCCCTGCTCGAAGAAGATGCGAGCGCGGCGCTGCGTTCGGCGTCGAAACTGACGTATCGTTATAATTTGCTAGGATCGCCAGCCATGACTTGGGTCTCGCTGCATATCGTCTGCTCGCTGCGTCTTGTGTGCGACGTTCCGATCGGTTCGTTGCCAGCCCGCGCGTGCGAGTGCAGCCGTCGACGATCGCTGCAGCATCCAATCTGCGAGGCGCGACGATGAGCGGCAGTTACCAGACAGATGCCAGGCGGCGGGACGGAGAGCCGGTACACTTGCCGATCCTGTCATCGTCTTCGTCGCACACGCCCTCGCCAGGAGTGTCTGCGGGACCGCTTATTGATGGGCTCGCTCGTCGGATTCGCTATGTACGAATCTCGCTGACCGACCGCTGCAACTATCGCTGCACCTACTGCATGCCCGACGAAGGGATCGAGCTGGCTCCACGCGCCGATGTGCTGTCGTTTGAAGAGCTGGAAGCGACGGTGCGCGCCCTTCAGCAAGTCGGCGTCGAGCGCGTGCGACTCACCGGCGGTGAACCAACGGTGCGCAAGGATCTGATCGAGCTGGTGTCTCGGCTGTCGCGGCTCGGACTGCAAGACCTGGCGCTGTCGACCAACGGTGAGCGACTCGAAGAGCTGGCGCTGCCACTGCGACGGGCGGGACTGCATCGGCTCAATGTCAGCGTCGATACCCTTCAGCCTGATCGCTTTGCCCAAGTGACGCGACGAGGCAGCTTGACCAAGGTCTTGGCCGGGCTTGAGTCCGCGCGTACCGCAGGCTTTGCGCATACCAAGCTCAACTGCGTCGCGATGCGTGGCTTTAACGACGACGAGCTGGGTGCGCTGTGTCGCTACGCGTGGGATCGCGACATGATCCCGCGCTTGATCGAGCTGATGCCGATGGCCGAAGGTCAGCTTTTTTATCCAGGAACGTTTTTGTCCGTCGCGGAGCAGCGCAAGATCCTGACCGCAGAGCTGGGACCGCTTCTTTCCGTCGAAACGGGTGAATCGGACAGCGAGCTGCCCGGCGTGGGTCCAGCGCGTTACGTCGCGGTGCGCTATGGCGGCTTGCTGCGCAAAGTCGGTCTTATCTCGGCGGTGAGCGAGCCGTTTTGCGACACCTGCAACCGCGTTCGACTGTCGGCGACAGGACAGCTTCATGCTTGTCTTGCCTACGACGACGCCATCGATCTGCGGCGCGTGTTACGCTCGGGCCTTGCGGGCGATGACTTGGTCGATCGTCTGGTGCAAGCGGCACGCGGTGGGCTGTCCAATAAGCGAGCCGGGCACGTCTTTTCCGAATCCGGCTGCGGCGGGCCGCGCAAGCACATGGTGTCGATTGGTGGCTGACGAAGCCGTGAGATTTTGGGCCGACGGGCCGCGTAATATGGGAACTTACAAGGTCACAAGAGCATGACTGTACAGACAACTTCCGCGCTTCCGAGTGGCAGTGCTGGTGGTCCGCCGCGAGCCAAAGGCCGTAGTCGCACGCTTTTGATCGGCTTGTCGGTCGCCATCATCGTCGGAGGAATCGGCGTGCTGATGTCCGATTCGTCGGGCTTTGAGTATTACAAACACGTCGACGAGGTCGCCAAAGAAGGCTCCGCCTGGCAAAACAAGCGACTTCAGCTTCACGGCTACGTCGTGCCGGGCTCGATCAAGAAGCGAATGAACCACGACGTGCAGAAGCTGGAATACAAGTTCCAGATCGAAAACTGCGGTTCCGTCGCTGAAGCGTACTTTGCTGGCGTTGTCCCCGACACGTTCAAAGACGGTGCCGAGGTCGTGCTCAAAGGACAGCTTCACGGCCAGCAGTTTACCGCCAACGAAGTGATGGCCAAGTGTCCGTCGAAGTATCAGCAAGCGGGCGGCAGCCATCCGACGACGATCGAGCGCTGTAGCCGTGAATCGTCGGGCAAGGGCAATCCATGACGACGGTACAGACCAACTGGGTCGCGCTGTTCGGTAGCTTTGTGCTGCTGTGCACGCTGATCCTGACAACCTACGCGGGCGGAGCCGCAGTCGCGGGCGCGCGTCGTCAGTCGCAGCCGCTGATTCGCTCGTCGATCTACGCAGGCTACGCGTGTACGGCGCTGCTGAGCCTGGCGTCGGCACTGATCTTCTTTTCGGTGCTGTCGAACGACTTTTCGCTCAAGTATGTGCAGCAAAACTCCGACGCGGCGATGCCGTGGTTTTACAAGCTGACCTCGTACTGGGGCGGACTCGACGGATCGATGATGTTTTGGGCATGGCTTTTGTCGATCTTTTCGACGATTGCGATTTCCCGCAACCGAGAGCGTCACCGCGAGCTGATTCCGTGGGTGTCGGCGATTCTGATGGGCATTCAGGCGTTCTTTGTGTCGCTGGTGGTGTTTTACAAGCGACCCTTTGACACCTTCCTGAGCGAAGCGCCTGCCGCTGGAAAAGGCCTGAATCCGCTGCTGCAAGACTTCTACATGGCGACGCATCCTCCGTCGCTGTACGTCGGCTATGTGTCAGCGAGCGTGCCGTTTGCGTTCTGTATGGCGGCGCTTATCACCGGCAACCTCGACGACTCGTGGCTTCAGTCGGTGCGTCGCTGGATGCTGGTCTGCTGGTACTTTCTGTCGCAAGGACTGATTCTCGGCTCGCTGTGGGCCTATCACGTCCTCGGCTGGGGCGGTTATTGGGGCTGGGATCCCGTCGAAAACGCGGGCATCTTGCCGTGGTTTACCGCGACGGCGTTTCTGCACTCGCTGATGATTCAAGAGCGACGCGGCATGATGAAGGTCTGGAACGTCGTGCTGGTGGTGCTCACGTTCCTGCTCACGATGGTCGGCACGTTTATGACGCGCTCGGGCATCGTCCAGTCGGTCCACGCGTTTGGCAACGATCCCGAGCTGGCTGCGCGCTTTCTCGCCTTCATTGGCTTTGCGTCGGTGTTTTCGTTCGGCTACCTGATCTATCGGCTGCCGCTTCTGCGCTCGCGCGCCGATCTGGAGTCGGTGCTGTCTCGTGAGTTTGCGTTCTTGCTCAACAACTGGGTGCTGATTGCCTGCGCGTTCTTCATCCTGGTTGCGACGCTGTTCCCAACGCTGTCCGAGGCTGTCACGCGCAACCGAGTGACCGTCGGACCGCCGTTTTTCAACCGCTGGATGGCCCCGCTTGGGCTGATCTTGCTGCTGTTGACCGGCATTGGACCGCTGCTCGCGTGGCGACGCGCCTCGGCGGGCATGATGTGGAAGCAGCTTCGCTATCCGGTTGTCGTCGCGGTGATGACGATTGTGCTCGTCGCGAGCATGCTGCCGTGGGCGCGCGCGACCTCGTCGTTTATGCACGAGCGGATTCAGCTTCCAGTCAGCCTGCTGTGCTTTGGACTGTGTGCAATGGTGCTGATCACCGTTGGCCAAGAGTTTGTCGTCGGTACGCTCGCTCGGCAAAAAGGAACCAAGCTCGACTTTCTAACGGCGCTCGTCGGACTGCTGCTGCGCAACAAGCGTCGCTACGGCGGCTACTTGGTTCACGTCGGCATCGTCCTGATGTTCTTCGGCTTCGCGGGACAGACGTTTCAGCTGGAAAACGAAGTGACGCTGGCGCGGGGCAAGTCGACCAAGATTGGACGCTACGAAGTCACGCTGACCAGCTTCCGCTCGACGTCGGACCCGCAAAAGGAAGTCACCGAGGCACGGCTGCTCGTCAAGATTGATGGCAAGTCCACCGTCGAGCTTCGTCCCGCCAAGTGGGCGTATCGTGGTCACGAAGAAGAGCCGCCGCGTACCATCGTCGCGACGCACAACCGACTGTTTGAGGATCTCTATGTGATCCTCAACGGCATCGACGACAACGAGTCGGTGGCGGGACTAAAGCTGATCATCAATCCGCTCGTTTTGTGGGTGTGGCTCGGCTTTGTGATGCTGATGGTTGGAACCGCGATTGCGTTTTTGCCCGATCGCAGCGACGGAAAAGGCAGCGAATCGACCGATCCTGATCCGCGCGCTCCGGGTTCCCTGAAAAAAGCGGCGATGGCTGCGGTGGCGCTGCTGGTGCTGCTGGGTTCGGCTCCGTCTTATGCCGCGACGGGGGGCGATCAAGCGATGCATCAGTCGACGGAAGGTCAGAACTTTCCGACGCCGCCTCGCAACGAGCTAGAGCGCGATCTGCGCAAGACCATCGTCTGCATGTGCGGCTGTGGTCGTCAGACGCTGTCCGAGTGTACGTGCGGCTTTGCGGCCAAAGAGCGCGGCATCATCGCGCGGCTCATCGACGAAGGACGCAGCCGCGAGCAGATCATCCGTCACTTTCTCGACAAGTATCCGGGCGAGTCCGCGCTGGTGGTGCCGCAAGACGTTGGCTTTAACCGCCTCGCGTGGATTTTTCCGGTGGTCATCATCGCGGCGGCACTTGCTGCGCTTGGGGTTCTGGCTCGACGCTGGAGCCAGCAAGCTAGGCTGAGCGCCGCTTCTACCAAAACCTCTAGCGAAACAGACCGCGCTTCTTACGAGCGCCGCCTCGACGACGATCTCGATGACATGGACTGATTCTCGGCTCCTCTTTGGAGGAAGTGGCCTGACGTTCGCGCTCGGATTCATCGGTTTTTCGGTCGCGCTCGGTGGAGTCAGTGGCCCAGCGATTGCCTTGTCTGGCGCGGTCTCGGCGCTGTGGGCAACCGGTGTGCTACTCGTCGAAGCAGCGCGTGGACTGACCGCAGTATCGACGGATGATGAGCGCATAGAAGCCCAAGCTGCCGTCGGACGACGTCGGCGTGAGCTAAACCGTGAATATCACCTACTCAAGCGAGCGCTCAAAGAGCTTGAGCTCGATCGCTCGATGGGCAAGCTGTCCGACGATGACTACGCGGAAATTCGCTCTCGGTATCGCGAGCGAGCCGTGCGGATTCTTCGTCAGCTTGATCAAGGTCAAAGCTACGAGCAGCAGATCGAGCGTGATCTGGCTGCGCGACGGGAAGCACTCGGCAAAAAGCCTGCGTCGAAAGCGCTGGCTTCGTCCGGCGAAGCTGTGACGGAAAAGGCAGACGCCAAGCCAGCCGATACGGCAGCGACGACGGAACCTGCGCCTCGCCCCGCGAGCAACCAAGTTCCCACCGTCATTGCCGCCGCGTGTCCCGAGTGTGGAACGCGCAACGACATCGACGCTCGCTTTTGCAAGCACTGCGGTCACAAGCTCGGAGGTGCCAAGTGAGCCTGCGCCTTCTTGCTTTGTTTGTGACGCTGCTTGGGCTTGGCTCGACGGCACTGGGTCAGCCGATGATGCCGGACCCGTCGGCGATGTCGGGGATTCCCCGTCCAGAAGCGGGCGTTCCGTCGGGAACTGTGACGGTTCGGCTGCTTGTCGGAACCTTTGCAAGTCCGCTGGTTGATCATGAAGTGACGCTGACCTCGACGACGGGCACCAAGCAGACCGCCAAGAGTGATGCGTCCGGTCGGGCGACGTTTTCGGGCTTGCCGACGGGCGCGTATATCGCGAGCACCGAGCTATCGGGCATCGTCAAGTCCTCGCAGCCGATTCCGGTCCAAGGTCCACCCTCGCCGGGTCTTCGCGTGATGCTGGTGTTTCCCAAAGACACACCGATTCCGCCCGCTGGATCGACGGGAGCGACTGCGACACCACCGGCTGGCGCACCGGCTGCCGTGGAATCGACGACACCTGCGCCTGTTGCCGACGGACAAGTTCATGTGGACTCGGTTCTTCCGTCGGGAACGCTGAAGGTGTTTGTGGTCGATGAAGCGAGTCGGCCACTCTCTGGGGTGCCGGTGACGCTGTATCGCCGTCTGAGCAGCGAGGCCCAGGTGGAAAAGCTGCCCGCGCAGACGACCGGTGCGGCAGGCTCGACGCAGTGGCCCGGAATGCCGACGGGAGCCGCCGAATATTTGGTTACGATCTCGCGCTTTGGCTTCGATCAGCCATCGGAGCCGTTTCATCTCGACGGTCAGATGGGCACGACGCTTTCGCTGATCGCTAGGCCGCCTGTGACGGGCGACGATGCGCGTCGCAAGCTCAGCTTGTCGTCGGGATCACACCTGATTTTCGAGCTGCAAGAAGATCTGGTTCAGGTGTCGGAAATCCTGCGCATCAACAACCCGATGCCGCAAGCGTTCGATCCGGGCCAGGACGGTCTGCGCATTCCGCTTCCCGAGGGAGCTGTCTCGCCGCAGCTTCAGCCCGGTGGTCCTTCGACGCTGAGCATTGATCAGAGCTCTCCCGGCAACGTCGCGCTGGTGTGGAAAGGTCCGCTGCCGCCCGGCGAGTCGATGGTTCAGCTTCACTTTCTGCTTCGTCACACCGGCGAGCTTCACTTCAAGCAGCCCGCGACGCTGCAGGTGGCGGACATTCGCGTCGTCATCGAAAAGCGGCCCGAGCTAAAGCTCGACGGTGTCACCGACATTCAAGACCGCAAGTGGCAAGGTCACGATCTGCTGTTTGCGCAGCTTCCCGGCACGAGCGAAGGCGGCATGATCTCGCTGTCGATCAGTGGTCTTCCGGCGGAACATCGCATGACGCGGCTCGTCGGTGGAGCGCTGGCGCTGGTGATTGCGCTCGCGTTTATCTATCTGTCGTGGCGAAACGACTCCGAAGACGAAGAGACGCAAGTGCTGGCCAAGCGAAAGCTGATTCGCGACCGAGACAAGCTGCTCGACGAGCTGCTTGCGATCGACGAACAGACTGCGTCGGCGCGTCCTCGACAGAAGGTGATGTCCGAGCTGACCGCGATCTATCGGCAACTGGACGAGGCCAATGCCGACTGACGGCGGGGCCGTGTCGCATGTGACGCTGCGCGGCATCTACAAGGACTACGGACCAAAGCGAGCGCTGAGTGATGTCTCTCTGACCTTGGAAAAAGGGCAGGTGCTGGCGCTGCTTGGCGAAAATGGCGCAGGCAAGTCGACGCTGCTCGGCGTGCTCGCGCTGCAAATTCGACCGACGCGCGGGCAGCTTCTGTTCGACGGCCAAGACGTCAGCGAGCTAGATGGCCTGTGGCTGCGGCAAAACCTGTCGCTGTTGTCACACGAGCCGCGCTGTTATTCCGATCTGACGGCGCGGGAAAACCTGGTGTTTTTTGCGCGTCTCTATGGCGTCGGAGGGTCCGATGCTGCGCGTCAGTCACTGGTGTCCGAGCTGCTGGCGCGCGTTGGCTTGTCGAGCGCTGCCGATCGTCCCAGTCGAACTTTTTCGCGCGGCATGGTGCAGCGGCTGGCGATTGCGCGCGCGCTGGTGCATCGACCCGGACTGCTTCTTCTCGACGAGCCGTACACGGGACTCGATCAAGAAGGTGTTCGGCTCTTGTCGTCGCTGATTGCCGAAGAACGAGCGCGCGGTGCGATCATCGTCGTCATCAGCCATGACTTCGAGCCGCTCGCGTCGCTTCTGGATACGGCAGCGGTCCTGCGACGAGGCCGCCTCGAAAAGACGCAGCGCTACGAGCCTGGGACGTGCAGTCGCGATCAGCTCCTGTCGCTGTACACCCGCGCCGCTGAGCAGCGCGCAGGAAGGTCCGCATGAGCCTGCTCGGCCAAGTTGCCCTGCTGCTTTGGAAAGATGTTCGCGTCGAGTGGCGAGCCCGTGAGCTGATCTACGCGACGATGCTGTTTTCCGCGATCATCGTGCTGCTCTTTTCGTTTTCGTTCCTCGGTGGCGCGCCTCCCACCGTCGAGACGATGTCGGGCGTGCTGTGGGTTGCGATTGCGCTGTCGGGCATGCTCGGCATTGGTCGCAGCTTCGAGCGAGAGCGTGAAGCCGACACCTTGCGGGCGCTGCTGCTCGCGCCGATTGATCGCAGTGCGCTGTATCTGGCCAAGCTGCTGTCGATCACGCTGCTGATGCTGCTGACCGCGAGCGTCGTCGTGCCAGGCCTGCTCCTTCTGTTCGGCATGAAGGTCGGTCCAGGCTCGGCGTGGCTGTACTTTGTGACGCTGCTCCTACTCGGCATCATTGGCTTTGCAGCGGTCGCCGCGCTGTTTGGCGCATCGCTAGGACGCGCCAGGGTTCGCGAAGTGCTGCTGCCGCTCCTTGTCTATCCGCTGGTGGTTCCGGCGCTTCTGGCGGGCGCTCGCGGCTGTTACGGCGTGCTGTACGGAACCGCCGAGTCCATGACCGATGCGCTGCGCTGGATCAAGTTCCTGCTCGTCTTCGACAGCATGGCGGTGATCTTGGGCCTGTGGCTGTTCGAGCCGCTGTGCGCCCAAGAGTGACGATCGCTACGGCTTGACGTACGGACCCCACGACGGAGTCTCGGCGGAACCTCGAAAGACCGGACGCTGCGTCTTGCCATCTGCCGTCGAGATATAGACGCCACCTCGGCTCGACTTAAACACCAGCGCTCGTCCCGTTGGTGCCCACGACGGATGACTGTTCGAGCCCTGGTTTTCCGTAATCCGCTGCAAGTCCTGCGTCGCTGCGTCGATCGTGAAGATGTCCATGTTGCCCTTTTCATCACGTCCCGAAAAAGCGATCAGCGACTTGCCGTTGAGCAGCTTGGGACTCCACGAAGGCTCGACGTTGTAGCTGCCTTTGCGCGTGAGCTTGACCTGATCCGATCCCGACGCGGACATCTTCCAGATCTGCGGGCTGCCATGGCGATCGGACACAAACGCGATCTGGCTTCCATCCGGCGACCACGTCGGAGAGCTATCGATCGCCGGGTTGTTGGTCAGCCGCTTGATGATGTCTCCCGCCGGAGTGATCAGATAAATCTCGCTGTTTCCTTCGAACGAAAGCGTCACCGCGATCTTCGTCCCATCGGGAGACATCACTCCGCCCGTGTTCAGCCCTGGCCGCGTCGAGACTCGCTTGGGCTTTCCTCCGCCCGACGGAATCGACCACAGATCGGGTGTTCCCCGCACAAAGCTGGTGTACAGCAGCGAGCTTCCCGACGGAAACCACGACGGCAGAATGTTCTGCGAGCCGTTGCTCGTCAGTGCATGCTGTCCCGCCCCGTCGTAGTCCATCACCACCAGCTCTTGCTGACGACCGCTCGGACGGACAAACGCGATCTGCGTGCCAAAAAACGAGTCTTCGTTTGTGTAATAGCGAACCACTTCGTCGGCAAAGATGTGAGCCAGACGTCGCACATTCGCCGTCGGTGCGCGATACGTCTTCGTCAGCACCGGACGATCGCCTTTGATGACTTCGTACAGGCGAAACTCCACCGACAGATCACCGCCCGTGCTGACCGTCCGCGCCTTGATCACGCCTTCCGCGCCCACCGTTCGCCACGAGTCCGGCGCAATCGACAGCTCTTCTTTGCCGAGGTCCGCCACAAACGAAGCCGGATCCAGCGTCTTAAACAGCCCTGACGCGAGCAAGTCCGCGCTCAGGACGTCTTGCATCACCTGCGCGCTTTCGCCATCCCCCAGGAGCTTTGGCACCGCAATCTTATAAAGCGCTTGTCCAGGGTTTGTGATTTTGAACCGCACCACATCGTCGGCTTGCGCCCCGGCTGTCCGCAAGTGTCCCGTTGTAAGTAGAAGTGGCAGTCCGAGAATCGCTACCGCGCGCATCGTCCGTCGCATAACCCTTACCGTATCGTCACTTGGCCGCAAAATTCAAGCCAGGCGCATAAATCGTAGTTCCCTCGGCGCGCGAATCTGTTAGTTTGCCAAACACTTCAGCTTTGCCGGCAGAAGCTTCCGGTTCCTCGTGGCCTAAGTCCGCGTAAGGAAAGAAGGTTCTTGACACTGCTGTTGTGATCCGATAGTTCCAAGTCTCTCTAAGGAACTCGCATGGCTACTCCGATTCCGAGCACGTACCTCAAGAACCCCGAGAAGGCGCACGCCGAACGCAAATGGCACGTCGTTGACGTGGCTGGCCTGACACTGGGCCGCGCGGCGACGCAGATTGCCACTCTACTGCGTGGCAAGCACAAGCCTGACTACACCCCAAACATTGACAGCGGCGACTTCGTGGTCGTGCTCAATGCCCAGAAGGTTCACCTGACCGGCAAAAAGCTCGACGACAAGATGTACTACAAGCACACGCTGTACCTCGGTGGTCTGAAGTCGCGTCCAGCTCGTGAAATGCTGGATACGCGCTCGGACGAGGTGATTCGTCGCGCCGTGTGGGGCATGCTGCCGAAAGGTCCGCTGGGCCGAGTGATCATCAAGAAGCTGAAGATCTACTCGGGCACGGAGCATCCGCACAGCGCGCAGCAGCCCAGCAAGCTCACCTTGAAGACCATGCGTGGCTAGGAAGGTTTTTTAAGAAATGGCGAACGTCGAACGAAACGCAGTGTACGCCACGGGTCGTCGCAAAGAAGCAGTGGCTCGTGTTTGGCTGCAGCCCGGATCGGGCAAGGTCACCATCAACCACCGTGACATCGATACCTACTTCGGTCGCGCGACCTCGAAGATGGTTCTGCGACAGCCGCTGGCGCTGACCTCGCAGACCGCGAACTTCGATGTGTACGTGAACGTCGCTGGTGGCGGTCTCTCGGGTCAAGCGAATGCGATTCGTCTTGGAATCACCCGCGCGCTGATGAAGGTCAACGCGGGCTTCCGTGGCGCGCTCAAGTCGGCTGGTTACGTGACCCGTGACCCGCGCTGCAAAGAGCGTAAGAAGTACGGACAGCGTGGTGCTCGCGCCCGCTTCCAGTTCTCGAAGCGCTAAACAGTCGCAGCAAAAGCAAAGCTCGCGGTGTGGCAGGTGTGTGGAACCATGCGTTCCATACACATCGCTCGCATCAGCGAGCTTTTCTTTTTTCCCCTCCCTCTTGTTCTTTCCTTCGTGGGCGTACGACAACTGCTGTCGCGTCGTTCCGTTTCCCCTCGCATCGTTTGTATTTCCCCATGGAGCGCTGCGTGACGCACGTCGGTTGCGTTTTTGTTGCGCGCCTCGATAGGAATTCGCGAACCGAGGCTCGCACTGGGTAGACTTTGGCCATGACAAGATGGCAAGTCGCTGGGCTCGCGCTGTGTCTGACCGGCTGTAGCTGGGTGTTCGATGACAGCGCGCCGGAGCTTCCGCTGGTCGGCGATCCGCCGGTGATGGAGCGCTATCTTCGGCTCAACCAGAAGACCGCACGCGATGTGTTTCTGCTGCTGGATGCGGCGGACAAGCCGTGGGCGGTGATTCCTGAGCTTCCCTCGCTTCCCGTCGGTCTGCCTGAAGGCATTACGCTGCCGAACCTACCCGAGACGCTGCGCCTTGTGCGCCTTGACCCGCAGGAAGATCCGCAGACCTCGACGACGTATCCATCGCAGTACCTTCAGGCGACCCTGCGCTCGCTGTACGTGATGGTGGTGCCTGCGCTGCTGGATCCGTCGATCAAAGACAAGTCGGTGGTGCTATCGCGGATTCGACCGGGAGAGCCGCCTCTGCTCTTTGAGCCGTTTCCCGAAGGCACGCCGGTGCTTCTGGTCAGCAGCAACGAACAAGTCGGCGTGATGATTTCGCAGAGCAGCAAAGCGAAGAGCCTGCGCGCGTTTCGCATGGATGGCTCGGGAGACAAGCGCGAGCTGCCGATTCCCGAAGGCATCGATCCCGCAAAGCCGTTTGACAAGGGTCGCTATCAGCTCGTTTCGTCGGGCGAGCAGCTGATCGTTCAAGATGCCTCGGACAACATCACGCTGTATGAGACGCGCTCTGGTGGCGGAGCGCGCAGCCTGGGCAAGCTGTCGCGGTCGTGGATACTCGATGGTTCGCACAAGGCGCTGCTGACGTGCTCGGATGCGGGCTTGGCGCGGCAGCCGATCGATGGCTCGGCGAAGGTTTTGCTGGATCCCGATCCGTGTGCGACGGACACGTTCCGAATCGTGCAGCTTCAAGGCGAGCGCTTGGTCTTGTATCGCAGCGGCGACGGACTGCGTCAGGTTCCCGAAGATGGCTCGGCGGCTCCGACGGTGCTTATCGAATCCATCGGTCAGCTGTTGGCGATCGGTCCCGGCGGAGAGTTCCTGTATTCGCGCGATTCAGCCCAGACGTACGGCGCGGGCATTGGCAGCGGCTTTCTGGGCGATCGTCAGGTGATCGAGCGTGGTCGGCGTCCGGCGTGGTCGGCGGATCGCTCGCGGCTTCGTTATTTGGAATGGGCGGCGCGCTCTGACAACGCGGGAGACTTTCACTCGCGGCTGTTGAGGACCGATGAAGTGATGCGGCTGGCGCGTAACGTCCGGCAGTTTGGCGAGCTTGGCGACGGTCGCGTCTTGGCGGCGAGCAACTCGGTGCCGCGTGGAACGCACAATCGCATCATCGTCATCGACGAGCAGCAGAAGCAGGCGCGCTGGGTGGCCGATAGCTCCCGAGAGTTTTTGTTTGTTCCAGGCTCAAGCGATCTGCTGGTGAAGGTGGTGATCGGACAGACGGGCTGGGACATTCGTCGGGTTCCGATCGCTCCGAAGTAGCGGGTGCGGACGCAAGAGGACGTCGAGTCCGGGTTACGGATGCTGAAGCTGCGTGCGCAGCGCGGCTGGATCGACGATCGGTGCGCTACAGCGCTCGCCTCGGCAGACATAGGCCGTCGGCGCACCGTTACGACTGGACTTTCCTTCGCACAGCGTCGCGATCGGCTCGGGCAGCGCTTGTCCTTCCTGCGCGATCCACACGAAGTGATCGGGCACAAAGGTCGTCGTCGCAGCTGTGACGAGCGGATGACTGCGCTCACCACCCGGCGGCAGCACCACGATCGTCACGACCAGCCCGTGCTGAAGCAGATCGAGCGCGCGAAGCGTCCCGCCAAACCCGATCGGACTGCGCTGGGCTCGTTCCGCCAGTCGTAGCAGCGTCGATTCAGCGATCGCCAGGTAGCGATCTCGCGCGTGAGGCAGCAGCGCCGACAGCTTCAGCAAGTTCTGACACATCACCGACATGCCCGACGGAATCGCGCTGTCATGCAGGCTCACCGGACGCGCAGGCAGCACGACGCCATCGGTTTGCACTGGACCGACAAAGAACGCGTGACGATCTGGATCGTACAGGTCACGCAGCGCCGATTCCGTCAGCGACTCAGCGGCATGGAGATACCGAACATCTTGGGTCGCTTGGGTCAGCTGAATCAGCGCATCGGTCAAAAACGCATGATCGTCGAGCGTCGCAGCCAGCTTCGCTTCGCCGTTTTTGAACGTTCGCAGCAGCCGTCCATCGCTTGTTCGCAGCTTCTGGAGCACAAAGTCGGCGGTCTGGCGTCCAAGCTCCGTCAGATCCGGTCGTGACAGCAGCGATCCGCAGGTGGCCAGCGCCGAGATCAACAGCGCGTTCCATCCAGTCAGGATCTTGTCGTCGGTACTCGGCGGGATCCGGCGATCTCTGGCTGACAGCAGCGTCGCTTTCGCTTCGTGCAGCAGCCGATCTTCGTCCTCGTCGTGCGGCTGATCGATCAGATGCAAGATCGATGCATCGTGCGGTCCGTGTCCGTGCGGATCGTTCCAGTTTCCACCGGGAATCACGTCGTAGCAGCGTGTGACGAGCGCCGCTTGTTCTGCTCCGACGAGCGCCGCGACCTCCGCCGGGTTCCAGACGTAGTACTTGCCTTCGATGCCTTCGCTGTCAGCGTCGAGCGCAGCAAAAAAGCCACCGCTCGGTGCGTGCATCTGTCGCTTGAGCCAGCCCACCGTTTCGTCGATGACTTGCTGATAGCGCTGCGCCAGCACCTCTTGTCCGATCGCCATCAGCACCGCGTGGGCTTGACCGTACAGCAGCAGCAGCAGCGCGTTATCGTAGAGCATCTTTTCAAAGTGCGGCACCAGCCACTTGTCGTCGGTGGAATAGCGCGCAAAGCCACCGCCCAGGTGATCGTAGATGCCGCCGCTTGCCATCTTGGTCAGCGTCAGCAGCGCGGGCCGAACATCGTCGAGATCTCCGCTGCGAAAGTACGACCGCAGCAAAAGAGACAGCGCGGTCGGATTGGGAAACTTGGGTGCGCTTCCGAAACCGCCTTCTCGACGATCGATGCTTTCCGCGAGACGAACGCCAATCCGCTGAATCAGATCGCTCGGCAGGTGCGCGCCTGTCTCGACGCCGCTCGCCTGCTGCTGCACATCGATCAGCGCTTCTTTGAGCTTGCTGCCATGCTCGCGGACCTTGTTCGGCTCTTGACGATACGCGAGGAGCAGCGCCGACAGCACGCGACGAAACGACGGTCGTCCATAGCGATCCTGCGGCGGAAAGTAGGTGCCACCGAAAAATGGCTCTCCCGTCGGAAGCAGAAACATCGACAGCGGCCAGCCGCCGCCTTCGTCGAACAGCTGAAGCGCTTGCTGATACAGGTGATCGACGTCGGGATGCTCTTCGCGATCGACCTTGATGCAGACAAAGTCTTGGTTTAGCTGCGCAGCGGTCTCGGGATCGTCGAAGGACTCGTGCGCCATGACATGGCACCAGTGACACGCGGAGTAGCCGATCGACAAAAACACTGGCTTGTCTTCTCGACGGGCACGAGCAAACGCTTCGTCTCCCCACGGATACCAGTCTACGGGTTGCTCAGCATGCTGACGGAGATACGGACTCGACGAATGGGCAAGACGGTTTGACACGGGCTCTTCCTCGGATGATCGCGACAGAGGCTACCCTAGCTTCGATGCCGTGCGACACAAGAAGCGTTGACAGTGTGTGCCTCGGTGGATGACGCGACATCAGCCGGTGTGAAGAAGCGAGCGAGGAAGAAGAAGCGAGGAGACGAGGGGAGCGGAGAGCTGGCGACAGAGCGACAGGGCCGATCGTAGGATCGTGTCAGTACCCGGCTTCGGGAACGGCAGCGACTTCGGACGCTGGCACGACGTTGCTTTTCGGTTCTTCGGGCGGACCTTCATGCGGCATGGCGGCCTTGAGCCGACGATACTGCGACACCAGCAGCACGGCTGCGATCAGCGAAGTCGCGACGAGCAGCGCAAAGAAGTCCGAGTGCTTCCACGGCTTCCAGAACCGACCAAGGAAGCCCGACAGATAGTTGCCAACCGCCGTCGAGATAAACCAAACGCCCATCAGCATCGCGGTCATCCGCCTTGGCGCCAGCTTGGTCACCATCGACAGGCCCATCGGCGACAGGTGAAGCTCTGCGACGGTGACGACGAAGTAGCTCGCGATGAGCCACAGCATGCTGACCTTGCCGCTGTTACCGCCCGCCCACGACGCCAGGACCATGATTCCGTACGCCGCGCCGGTGAGCAGCATGCCGATGCCCAGCTTGGCGGGCGTGCTCGGCTCCATGTTCTTCGAACGCAGCCACGTCATAAACCGCACCAGCACCGGCGTCAGCACAATCACAAACACCGAGTTAAACGCTTGGAACACACCGGGCGGGATTTCCCACGACCACGAGCCGACGCGCAGCATTCGATCCGTGTTGTCGCGCGCCCAGAAGGTCAGCGTCGTGCCGTTTTGATGAAACGCCATCCAGAAGAACATCACGACGAAGCACATGATCACCAGCGACGTGATGCGCTGACGCTCGATCTCGGGTGGATCGGGACGGTCTTCGTATTCGGCGGGAAGCGGCACATCCAGCACGGCGGCCACCGACGAGCGTGCATCTCCGACCGTGACGTGCTTGCGCAGCGCCGCAAAGATCACGAACGAAAACGCCATGCAGAAGCCAGCCGTCGCAAACGCCAGCGACCAGCCGAAGGTCATGCGCATGAACTCTCCGACGGGACCGCCAAACAGCGCGCCGAGGTTAATGCCCATATAAAACACGGAAAACGCAGCATCGCGACGGGCATCACCTTGCGGATACAAGTTGCCGACCAGCGTCGAGATGTTGGGCTTAAACAGGCCGTTTCCGAGCACCAGCAGAAACAGCGCGGAATAGAACGCGATGGGGTTCTGAATCGAAAAGACCAGATAGCCCGCACCGAGGAGCAGCGCGCCGGCCAAGATCGCTTTCGAGTATCCAAACACTCGATCTGCGAGGATTCCACCGAAGAACGGCGTCAGATACACGAAGAACATGTACCAGCCGTAAACGTTCGAGGCTTCTGCCTCGGTCATTTTTTTATGTTCGGTGAGGTAGAGCGTGAGGAGCGCCAGCATCAGGTAGAAGCCGAAGCGTTCCCACATCTCCGTCAAGAAAAGTACGTAAAGGCCGCGAGGATGCTTGCTTGCCATACAGTTACGTCTAGTTTCGCATTAGACGGGGATCGCTTGTAAAGGGTTAAGTTCGTGTAAACCCTCTCGGTTTTGGCAAACCATGTGGGCGCTGCTGCGAGGGCGCGCGCAGTCGGCACATGGAGCGATGTTCTGCCACATGCTGGCTTCGCTGTGACGGATGCTCGACGAGGAATCCTTGCCGAGTTGAGCGCTGCTTCAGTGTTCTGACGATGCGTCGACGCGAAAATCCTCGATCAGCGCTTCGGTCTTGACAAGCGAGCGTTTCAAACCTAGATGAAATGGGATTTCAATTTCAAAAAGGAGAAACCATGAGTCGCTACACAGGTCCACGTCTGCGCGTGATGCGATCGTTGGGTGTTGAGCTGCCCGGTCTGTCGCGCAAGAGCATCGAGCGTCGTCCGCATCCGCCCGGTCAGCATGGTCAGCGTCGACGCAAGCGCAGTGACTACGGCAACCAGCTCATCGAAAAGCAGAAGCTGCGCTATCACTACGGGCTGACGGAACGCCAGCTGCGGACGGTGGTTCGTACGGCGATGGAAAGCTCCGGGGTGACGGGTGCCAAGCTGGTCGAGCTGCTCGAGCGACGGCTGGACAACTTGGTGTTTCGCGCGGGGCTGGCTCCGACGATTGTGGCGGCGCGACAGCTGGTGCGACACGGTCACATCGGTGTCAACGGTCGGCGCGTCGACATTCCGTCCGCACGGCTGCGCGTGGGCGATCGGTTTGCGCTGATCTCGAAGATGGCGAAGTCGCCGCTTGTGACGGACTCGCTTGGGCGCTTTGGTTCGCAGCGTCCTGTGTGGCTTCAGCTTTCTGATTCGGATCAGAGCGTGCAACTGACCGCGCTGCCCGACGAGACTTCCGTGCCATTTCCCATCGAGCTGCGGCAGGTGATCGAGTATTACTCGCGCTAGCAGCAGACGAAGACTAGGCAGGGCGCTTGGCGGCTGCGACGGCGCTTGCGACCTTGCTGGCAGAAGTCGGGGCTCCGTCAGGGAACGGCTCACCAGCGACAGGAACTTTCGCAAAGTAGATCAGACCGTAGGCGGGCATGTCGCGCTCAAAGCGCCAGCTTTCGAAAAGGCCGCCGGTATCGACCGCGTCGTAGCCAATTGCATCGAGGAACGCCTTCACCGTCGCTTTGGCTGCTTCGTCGTCGCCCGCAATCGGCAGCGCGGTGCGATCGGCAGCTTGAGCGGGCCGAGCCAGCGTCTCCAGGTGCTTGAAGTAGATGTTGTTAAAGGCTTTGACGACCTTGGCCGTGCCCAGGTGTTGCTGAAGTAGGCCGCTCACCGTCGCGGTGCCGTTGTCTAGCTCTGCGAAGCGACCGTCGCGATCGGGATAGTAGTTGTTGGTGTCGATGACGACCTTGCCCGCGAGCGGCTCCACCGGGACGCTGCGATAGGCGCGGAGAGGAACGGTCACGACGACCACGTCTCCGGCGGCGGCGGCTTCCACCGGCGTTGCTGCGCGCGCTTTCGGTCCCAGCTCTTGAACAAGCTCTGTCAGTGTCTCGGGTCCGCGCGAGTTGCTGAGCACAACATCAAAGCCCGCTGCGACGGCAAGCTTGGCCACCGTACTGCCGATGTGACCGCTGCCAATGAGCCCAATCGTCTTTACGTCCTGCTGGATGCGCATGATGTCTCCTGGATTGATGAGTCGGCGCATTCACTATGGGAACCGCTTCCGACGTGCGCAAGCGGCGAACCCTGGACAAGCTGCCGCGTTGTCGAGTTGTGATTGCGTAAGGCTTTGTCGGTGGTGTGGAGCTACGTGGAGCCGCAGGGAAGGAGCCGAGTGCGGAGGCGGCGGGATCGGATGATGCGCAGCGGGGACTATTCGTGGCCTTGCTGCTTGCCGCCGTCGTCTTGCTTGCCCAGCTTGTCGTCTTGGGGCTTTTCACCGTCGTCGAGACCGCCTTTGCTTCGCTTGCGCGCCCGGTCGGCCACCGTCATCGTATCGATCGGCGGCTTGTCGCTCGCCCAGTGAGACATCACCGACGCTGCGGACTGCGCTGCTTTGTCCGACACCTTGGCTGAAGAGTCCCCGCCCAGATGAATCGGAGCCGCCGCGATGTTGAGCTGATCGTCGTCGGAGCCGCGCTTCTTTTTGCCCAGCTCGGTGCTCTTGAAAGCAGCCAGAAACGGGTTTTCCTTGGGATCCTTTTTCTGCTCAAAGTCGTGGGACATCGGCGCTTCACCTTGGCATCGGCAAACGATGCTCAGTCACAGTTATCGGCCCTTTTGCCAAAAGGGTGCGGTCTAGGGCATAACGCTCGGACCTACGATGTCTCACCCCGATTCGCTCAACCCCGCGCAGCGAGACGCCGTGCTTCATACAGACGGACCGCTGCTCATCTTGGCGGGCGCGGGCTCGGGCAAGACGCGCGTCATCACCTATCGGCTGGCCGAGCTTCTGCGACGTGGCGTGCCTGCGCAGCGACTGCTGGTGGTGACGTTTACCAACAAAGCGGCGGCAGAGCTGCGTCATCGCGTCGAGCAGCTTCTGATGGCCGATCGTCCGCCCGACGCGCCGTATCCTGAGCTGCCGCGCTGGATTGGGACGTTTCACTCGATCGGTGCGCGGCTTCTGCGAGCGCTCGCTTCCTACGCCAAGCTGCCGCCAAGCTTTGTGATCCTCGACGAAGACGATCAGCTCAAGATCTGCAAAGAGCTGCTGGCCGAAGCGC
>CALMML010000061.1 GCA_937868485.1 uncultured Myxococcales bacterium
CGAAAGAAGCAGCAGGAACTCCTCGCCTGGCTTACGCAGGAGCAGACAGCGTTCTGCGATGTCGCAGCGGATGACACGCAGTGCGAAGAAGTCGGACGGCTGCCTTGAGGGGAATCTCTCCCAGCGACCCTCGCGCGCGCGAGCCGCGAGCGCAGCAAGCAGAGGATCAAGACACACTTGCCCGCGTGTGCCCGAATCGGACCACCGAGCCATCGAGCGGGGTTCGGCTGGCGCTGTCTCTGACGCCTCACGGTCGCTTGGTACTCGCGGTGCAGGATGAGGCTCCGGGGCTTGATCCACAGCTTGCCAGCAGGCTCTCTGCGGCCTTCGCGCGAGGGAACGGTCACGGACTTCTGCGGCTCGGTGCTGCCGAGGTGGGACGGGTTCTGCCTCCGGTGTTCACGTATTTTCGTGACCTGGGTACCCGGTTTGTCACCGCGTTGTGTACGCGACCGGATGCCGATGGACAGGGGGTTGAGCTGCCGCCGCCGCCGCGGAATGATCTGGAAGCGATGGCGCTGGCTGCTCCCATCATGTCGGGGGCCGAGTACCTGACCGCAGACCTCCTGGGCGACCTATGGACCGCTATCGGGGAGGCGGTTTTGGTGGAGCACAAGCAGTCAGGACTGTCTCTGTCGGACTTCCTGAAGCGGCTTTCCCCAGTGTGGAACGTGGTGGGCCGGGTTCACTTTCACTTGGCTGAGAACCGCAAGGACGAGCAGACTCCGTTCGCATTTCTGGCGACGTATACCCATCGCGTATCGAGCCACGGCAAAGCCCAGCACCTTCCGCTCGGCCATGCCCTGCGCGAGTACGCCGAAGCGGCGGAAAAAGAGAAGCTGCTGTCGCTGCTCCTTCCGGTGAAGCGCGCGGCGGAGAGCTGTGCTTGGCTCAAGGAATTGGCCGATTCCGGCGAGATCTTTCACCCGCTGCGCTGGTCACCACAGCAGGCGTTCCGATTTCTGGGCGACTCGGAAAACCTGGAGCGAGCGGGCGTGGTGGTTCGAATGCCTGCCCTGTGGCAGACGGGACGCCCGCCGAGGCCGCAGGTCACAGGCGTTGTGGGAACCAAGACCCCCGCGCAGCTTGGCACAACCGCACTCCTCGACTTCCAGATGGAAGTTCTGCTCGATGGCCAGGCGCTGACGCCCGCCGAGGTGAACCAGCTCCTCCGCAGTACCCATGGACTGGCTCTCCTGCGGGGTCAGTGGGTCGAGGTCGATCCTGAGCGGCTGAAGCACATGCTGGCCCGATTTCAGAAGGCCGAGCATCTTGCGAAAGATGGGAGTCTGTCGTTTGCGGAAGCGCTGCGAATGCTGGCCAAGGCCGACATCAAAAAGGACAGCGCGGCATTGATGGACGCGGACTGGTCGGCTGTCGTCGCGGGGCCATGGCTCGCAGAGACCCTGAAGGGACTGCGTACACCCGATGAGCTGGGGAAGCTCGACCTGGGAAGCGCGCTGCACGGAACGCTGCGGCCCTACCAACAAGTCGGGGTGCGCTGGCTCCATCTTCTTGCGAAGCTCGGTCTGGGGGCCTGCCTGGCCGATGATATGGGTCTGGGAAAGACCATCCAAGTCTTGTCGCTGCTGCTCGTGATTCGGCGAGCGCAGAGGGACACAAGGCGACCCAGCCTGCTGGTGGCTCCGGCTTCGCTTCTGGCCAACTGGGCTGCCGAGATCCGGCGGTTTGCGCCAGACCTTCGCGCGCTCATCGCCCACACCTCGGCCATGACGAGCGAGGAGTTAAAGTCGATCGATCCTGCACGTCTGGAGGGTCTGGATGTGGTGATCACGAGCTATGGCTCGCTGCTGCGCATTCCCTGGCTGGCCACCACGCGCTGGGACTTGGTTGTGCTCGACGAAGCCCAGGCCATCAAGAATCCAGACGCCAAGCAGACGCGCGCGGCCAAGAGCCTTCAGGCGACCGCACGGATCGCCCTCACCGGCACCCCGATTGAAAACCACCTGGGCGACCTGTGGTCGATCTTCGACTTCCTAAACCCCGGTCTGCTTGGCTCTGCCCAGGAGTTCACGAGCTACAGCAAGCGCCTGACAGACAAGCCGCACAACCCCTATGGCCCGCTGCGTGACCTTGTGCGGCCCTACATCCTGCGACGACTGAAGACCGACCGAAGCGTCATCTCGGATCTACCGGACAAGACCGAGGTCAAGGCGTACTGCCCGCTCAGCGTCAAGCAGGCGACGCTGTACCAGCAAGCGGTGGAGGAGCTACGCGCGCAGCTCGCAAAGGCCGAAGGAATTCAGCGCCGAGGGCTGGTGCTCGCATTCCTTCTGCGGCTCAAGCAGCTCTGCAACCATCCCTCGCAGTGGCTCGCAGACGACGGGTGGGCAGAGGCAGACAGTGGCAAGTGGACCCGTCTGCGCGAGCTGGCCGAGGTCCTCTCTGCCAAGCAAGAGAAGGCGCTGGTGTTCACGCAGTTCCGCGAGATTACAGCGCCGCTCGCGGCTTTCCTCGGCAGTGTGTTCGGCAGCCCTGGGCTTGTGCTGCATGGCGGCATCGATGTGAAGAAGCGAAAGGAGCTGGTCGAGCGCTTCCAGCAGGACGCGTCCGTTCCGTTCTTCGTCCTGTCACTCAAGGCGGGCGGTTCGGGACTCAACCTGACGGCGGCGTCGCATGTGATCCACGTTGACCGCTGGTGGAATCCTGCCGTTGAGAATCAGGCCACCGACCGCGCCTTCCGCATCGGACAGAAGAAAAACGTACTGGTCCACAAGTTCGTCTGTAGGGGAACAGTGGAAGAAAAAATCGACGAGCTGATCGAGTCGAAACATCAGCTCACGCGGGAGCTGTTTGAAGGCGGTGCCGAGCTGAACCTGACCGAGCTTTCGGATACGGAGCTGCTCAAGCTCGTGGCCCTTGATCTCAAAAGTGCGATGAAGGAGTAAGTCATGAGCGACTACGTGTACGATGGATTTCGTCCCTACGTTCCGGTCGCCGAGCGTCGCCGCAATGCCGAGCGGGAGGCACAGAAGATCAAAAAGAAAGGTCGGTCCCTCTCGCCGGTTGTGACCCGGGGCCGATCCATTGCCAGCACGTTCTGGGGCAAGTCCTGGTGCAACAACCTAGAGCGCTACAGCGACTTTTCAAACCGCCTGCCCCGCGGGCGAACATACGTGCGCAACGGCTCTGTCATCGACTTACAGATTGCGCCCGGCGAGGTCTCTGCGCTGGTGAGTGGCTCTTCCATCTACAAGGTGGCGGTCAAGGTCTTGGCCGTGCCGCAGGCGCAGTGGGCCGCGCTCTGTGCGGACTGCGCTGGGGCCGTCGACTCGCTGGTCGAGCTGCTGGAGGGGCGCTTTTCCAAAGGCGTGATGGAACATCTCTGCCAGCAGCGCACCGGGCTCTTCCCAACGCCCGCCGAGATTGCGTTTTCGTGTAGCTGTCCCGACTGGGCCGCAATGTGCAAGCACGTAGCCGCGGTTCTGTACGGAATCGGCGCGCGACTCGACGAAAGGCCCGAGCTGCTGTTTCTGCTGCGCAAGGTCGATGAAAAGGACCTGATTGCCAAGGCCAGTAGGAGCCTGCCACTCTCGAAGAAGGGACCGGCAAAGGACAAGATCCTAGCGAGTGAGGATCTCTCTGCGCTGTTTGGCCTGGACCTAGACGAGTGCCCAAGCGAAGTCCCTCCCCAATCGGAGCCTCGCCAGACTCCCACGGTCCAGAAGGAATCGGTGACCAAGCGCCGCGCACCGGCTGTTCCCAAGAGCACGAGCAGAGGCGCGGCGGCCAACAAGAAGGGGAAACCGACGGCCAAAAAGCCCGCAAAGCCGACCGTAAAGTCAAAACACTAGGCAACCCGACACTGCCGCAGCGCAGTCAGGCCGCAGCAAATCACTCCCCCGCGGACGGACGACGGATGGTCTGTTTGATGTCGCCGCCAACGTCCACTTTGTCACCGACGAGGTATGGATAGAAGTCTCGGGTCACGGTGGGGTTCATCGAGGAATCGAAGCGCAGCACGGGAAGGCCGCGAGCGCTCTCGACGTACAAAATATCCACCCTCGCGCGATTGGCTTGGACGCGAAGGCCGAGTCTGTCCATGCTAAGAGGAATCGACACACGCTCCGAGCGCGTGGACTCGATATCCGTCAACACCACTTTGTCTTTGAGCGGCTGAAGCGAGGACGAATACCCTTCAATCCGGTACGAGGTGGCCTTCCGATACTCATCGCGTGCCTTCGCAAACACCGCGACTAGCTCATCATTGGTCTGTTTGTTATCGCGAATCTCCATGATCGGGGTATCCGCGTTTTTGTTGAACGCAGTCTGTCCTGCATCCGCCGCCTCCAGTGCTGCCCTGAAGCCTGGGTGGTCGAGCGGGATCTTCGACAGCACGTAGTCATGCACCGTCATCCGCTTCATGCAACCAGACAGCAGGCTTGCCGTCGTAAGGCATGTCATCGCGAGCGCGATCCGAAGCGCCGTCGTCCGTACCATCAGCGTTCACTCCTTGCCAAAGGGATCGTGATTTACTCAGCGATGCGCGAGATCCTTTGACGCTGGCTGCGCGCAGATCTCGGTCGAGTCGGGGTGCGGAGGCGGATTGGTCGAGTCCGCAAACTCGGTGAACTTGGTGGTCTCGGTCTTGCCGACGTGCTCGGCGCGACGACAGATCGCCATCAGCTTGCCGGTCTGATTCTTCAAATCCCAGCAGCGAAAGACCTCGGTTCCGTCCTGCGTGACCATCCAAATCCGGTCCGCCG
>CALMML010000062.1 GCA_937868485.1 uncultured Myxococcales bacterium
GACGGCAGGTAGCCTTCGCTCAGAATCGGAAACAGATCGTGGTCCGTTGGGCCGGGGTTCTGCTGGTCGCGCAGGTTCCACGTCGCCGACCCGAAAACCCGCCAGCCGTAGGCGGTGCCACTCACCCGGCCCAGCTCGATTCGTCCGCCCATCGTCCAGTCGGGCAGGATCGGAATGCTGCGACTTTCGTAGTCGTGGTCAAGCGTGATCTCGACGCCACGCGGCAGGTGAAACAGCAGCCAGGCATACGGCCACACGGTGTCGGGCACCTTGCTCAGCCGACTGAGAAGTTGCCGCTGCTCCTCCTGCAAAATGAGCCGCTTTTCGCCGTCGTCGGTTCGCTTGATCGCGTTTTCTCGACTCCACAGCGAGGTCACGTCCTCCCAGCAGCGCTTCACCATCGCCTCACGCCGACGGCGTTCCTGCTGCTCGCGTAGCTCGCGAATCGACTCTCTGGCGCTCTCTTCGTCCTGCGCCAAAAACAGCACCATCTGCTCGCTGTCGAGTTCGTTGTCGGCGGCGGGATTGGCCAGGTTGTTGTCGGCGGACTCGATGATGTCCGACATCCAGCGCAGCTTGCCCAAGATATATTCAAATCGAACCACATCGAGTGATTTGCGCGCCAAAATGAACTTGATATCGACATTGCTTTGCAGGTTGCCTTGACGAACCGCGCGACCATTGCGCTGCCGTAGCGTGTTCGGCTCCCACGGCAAATCGAGGTGATAGACGATGCAAGTGCGACGATGCAGGTCGATGCCTTCATACGCGGCTTGGTTGGCAATCACGATGTCGTATTCGGGCTCGATCTCCTCGACTTCGATCGTTCCATCGGGCGCGATGACCGCCGGTACGCCGTTGAACTTGTCCGAGATGGTGAGCCGTTTGGCGGCATCTTTGACCACCTCGCCGTTGATGACCGCAATGCGCGCTTTGGGCACTCCGCTGCGCACGAGCAACTCGACGAGCCAGCGATGTACGGCCACGTTGTCACAAAAGACAATCTGCCCGCAGCCGATGTTTTTCAGCATCAGCTCCACGCACTTATCGAGCTTCGGCGAATTGATACGCCGAACGTGAACCGCATTCGCATAAGACCACTGCGTTTTGAGCTTGCGCTTCTTGGCCCACTTCTTTTTCGCAATCTCTTGCAGGTCTTCGGTTTGCCGATCCCACTCCGCGACCACTTCGGGATTGCCCTCCAGTGCTGCGGCATAGGCTGCGTCGACGGTCTGCATCGTCAGCTTGGCTTTGTCCACGCCCGCCATTTCGAGCAGTGCCAGCCGTCGCGTTTTCTCCTCGCTCGGCAAGTCTGGGTGGTTCATCGGCACGCGCTGAAACGCCGTCAGCTCGGGCAGGTCGGGGCCTTCCGCCAGCGCCGGATGCACCGTCACAAGCTGAAGCCTCGTCAAAAGCGACAGCGCCCGATTCCGCAGCGTGCTCAGCTTTTTGCCGCCTTCCGCATGTCCCATCTGCTTGAGCGTCGCGGTGTAGCGCCCGGCCAGTCGGTAATAGACCCGCGCTTGCTCCTCGTCCATGTCGACGAGCATCGTCTCGGTCTTGCTCTCGGGGATTTGCAGCCCGACCTCTTGCGCGGTCTTAAACTCCGAGTAGCGGAAGATTACGTCGCGCAGCTCGAGCAGGTTGCGAAAGCCCGCCACCACCGACTGCTCCTTCATCGTCATGTCCGCCTGCACGACCTCGCGCCGCTCCAGGTACAGATAGCGATCGATGTAGGCTTCGACGGTGGGAATCCCCATGTCCGCCCAGGCCCTCTCGCTGACGAGGTTGATCAGCGTGAAATACTCAATCGGGGAGTTTTTCGCGGGCGTCGCGCTGAGCAGGTAGGTGCCGCCTGGCGAGCCGGTGCGCTGCGACAGGTTGTGACGATACGCCGCGAGGTGGTAGCCACGATCGCTGCCGCTCTGAATCGCGCCGAGGTACTTGGGATTGCCTGCCTCAAGCTGACCGACGGCCCAGATGTTCTTAAAGTTCTGGGCTTCGTCGACGAGGATCATGTCGATGCCGATCTCCTCGAACGTCAGCCCTTCGCCGCCCGAGGCCATCTCGGCGGCCCACTGCTCGGTCGCTTCGGCGACGAGCGCCCGGTTGCGTTCACTCAGCGAACTGAGTTTCTCGACGATGGCGCGGAGCTTCTTTTCCTCCTCAAGCTGCTGCCGCAGCAGCTCGGCGGCGATCTGTTCACGGATCTGGGCCTTGGTTTCGTCGTCGGCCTTCTCCCAGACCTCTTCGCCGACGATATCAGAGGCTTTCTTGTCACTGACCTTCGGCGGCGTGGCGTCTTTTCCTGAGCGCTGCC
>CALMML010000063.1 GCA_937868485.1 uncultured Myxococcales bacterium
TAAAGCCGTCCATGGTGTCGGTCTCGCGGCGAGCCGGACCACCGCAGATGGGGCACGTCGCGTTCTTCCAGGTCGGGTGGGTCGCCAGCGGAGACTGTCCACCGGGCACAAACTCAATGTCGGTGGGCAGCATGACCGGCAGCTCGGCGTCGGGCACGGGCTGATAGCCGTGCGCGGGACACTCCACCATTGGGATCGGGCAGCCCCAGTAGCGCTGCCGAGACACCAGCCAGTCGCGCAGCCGGAACGACACGGTCTGTCCGCCCTGCCCTTTGTCCGCGAGCCACGCGGTGATGTTCTTCTTGGCCTCTTCGCTCTCCTGCCCGGAAAAGTCCCCGGAGTGGACCAAGGTGCCGCGCTCGGTATAGGCCGCCGTCAGCTCGCTGGCGGTGAGCGTCTGGGCGGCGGGCTGGATGACGACCTCGATGGGCAGGTCGTACTTTTTGGCGAACTCGAAGTCGCGCTGATCGTGGGCAGGAACGGCCATGACCGCGCCGGTGCCGTAGTCCATCAGCACGAAGTTGGCGATGTAGACGGGCATGCGGCGACCGTTGGTTGGGTTGGTCACGTACGCGCCGGTGAAGATGCCTTCCTTGACGTAGTCGTCGGCACCGCGTCGGGTCTTGTCTTCGGCACGGACCTTGTTCACAAAGGCGGTGACTTCGGCTTCACGCGGAGTGCCCGCACACAAGCGCAGCGCCAGCGGATGCTCCGCGGCAATCGACAGAAACGTCGCGCCAAACAGGGTATCGGGCCGGGTGGTGAAGACCTCGATCTCGGTCACATCGGCGAGCGGCTGACCGAGCGGAAAGCGAATGCGGGCCCCTTCGGAGCGCCCGATCCAGTTTTCCTGCATGTGCAGCACTTTGTCGGGCCACTTGCCGCGAAGCTGCTCCATGTCATCGAGGATCTGCTGTGCGTACTCGGTGATGCGGAAAAACCACTGGGTCAGCTCGCGCTGATGAACCACCGACTGACAGCGCCAGCACAGGCCGTCTTCGACTTGCTCGTTGGCCAGCACGGTGGCACACGACGCGCACCAGTTGACGAGCGCGCCTTTGCGATACGCCAGCCCGCGCTTCCACATCTCGATGAAGATGCGCTGCTCGTGGATGAAGTACTCGGGCTCGCAGGTCGATAGCTCGTGGGTCCAGTCGTAGGACTGCCCAAGCCGCCCGAGCGGTCCTTTCATCGACTCGATGTTCTTGACCGTCCAGTCGCGCGGATGAACCTTGGCCTTGATGGCGGCGTGTTCAGCTGGCAGACCGAAGGCATCCCAGCCCATCGGATACAGCACGCGGTGTCCCTTCATGCGGAACGCGCGGGCCAGCACGTCGCCTATCGAGTAGTTGCGAACGTGACCCATGTGGAGCCGTCCCGACGGATAGGGAAACATCTCCATGATGAAGTACTTGGGCCGAGGATCGGGCTGACCGTCGGCTTTCACCGCTGGCGGCGCGAGAAACGCACCAGCCGACTGCCACGCGGACTGCCAGTGAGGCTCGACCTGCTGCGGGTCATACTTTTCAGGGAGAGTGCTCTTGGTTGCGTCGCTGCAAGACGGAGACGGATTCATAGGCTGCCACTACCACACAGCGCGCCATCGCGGCAAATTTGTCGTCGAAGAGCGAGACTGTGCGCCCAGAACATGAGCCGCACTACCGACTGAAAACGGGCTATCCGATTGATTCCTTTTGTGTCAGAGTAGACCCACCCGCATGCTCGGCTCCGGCTGCTCGACGCTGGCTGGAGAGCCGACGCGGGCAGGACCGCCATGACCCAGCCGCACCGCTCCGCAGCCAGCCGAAAAACCCTGGTCGCCACTTGCGCTTGGGCCGCCTTGTCGTGGACAAGTGCAGCGTGGGCCATCGGGGAGTCCGCCGCGATCGACATCAACAAGTTCCATCCTGCGCCGGGCACCGCCAAGCTGGTGACGCTCGATCTGGCCGAAGTCGGTCCGCACATGGAGTTTGTGCCGCAGCTGTTTGTTCACTACGCGCGCAGGCCGCTTACCTACACCCAAGGTGGCGTGCCGGTGGCGGATCTGGTGCAAAACCGGCTGACGGGAGATGTCTCGCTGTCGCTGTCGCTGCTCAAGCGGCTGCAGATCTCGCTGGCGCTGCCGGTGACGCTGTTCCAAAACGGCGAGCTTCCCGAAAACGGCTTTCTGGACCCGAAAGATCCGACATCAGGACGGCGCGTCACCCCGGCGTTTGCGAAAGACGGCCTGGCGCAAGCGGGACAAGAAGATCTGCGCTTTGCGGTGAAGGCGGTGCTGTATCGCTACCGAAAGGACGACGATCCGAGCAAGGTTGGGTTTCAGCTCGGCCTGGCGGGTGACTTGACGGTGCCGACCGGCGATGCCGACAGCTTCATGGGCTCGCGGCTGCCGACGTTTGCGCCCCGGATCTTGGCGCACATCGACTGGCAGCGGCTCCAGGTCGCGGGCTTTGTGGGCAGCATCTTTTCGTCCAATGAGCGCTTCTACAACGCCGAGACAGCGCACAGCTTCACCTTCGGGCTGGGACTTCAGGTTGCGCTCAAGCAGTCGAAGACCGCGCCGATTTACTTTGTGACCGAAGCGTGGGGCAGCACGCCGTATGTGGTGGGCGAGCGGCTGACCAACACGCCCGCCGAGCTAACCGCCGCGTTCAAAGCGGGCTATCACGGCTTGACGTTCTTTGTGGGCGGTGGACCGGGACTGAGTCCGGGCGTGGGTGTTCCCGATGGTCGCGCCTATCTGGGTGTGAGCTATGCCGGGGTGTACGTGAAGCGACCGACGCCGCCACCTCCGCCGCCGCCACCTCCGCCGCCACCTCCGCCACCGCCGAAGGTGGAGCCGCCACCGCCGCCGCCGCCCGATCCCGAGCTGCCGCCGAGCTGCGAAGGCGAAGACTGCCCGGATCAGCAGCGACGCCCGGCGCACGTTGAGGTCAAAGGTCAGAAGCTGGTGCTGTCCGAGCGCATCTTCTTTGACTTCGACCGCGACACGATCAAGCCGATTAGCTTCCCGGTGCTGGATGAAGTGGTGCGCGTGCTCAAGGCGCGTCCCGACATCAAGCGCATGCGCGTGGAAGGCCACACCGACAACAAGGGCACCGACCAGTACAACTTGGACTTGTCACGGCGGCGCGCTCAGTCGGTGATGGTGTATTTGGTCGAGCATGGCATCGAGCCATGGCGACTCAGCTCAGCGGGCTTTGGCCTGCGCTGTCCGATCATGCCAAATGACACGTCTGACCGGCGTGCACAGAATCGTCGCGTAGACTTCATTATTACAGAGCAAGAGGGCGTCACACTGGACCCCCCGAAGTGCCCGCTCTCGCTCATCTCTCGTTAACTACTCGACGAACCAACAGGAGCTTGAACCGATGACCTACCGTATGAACCGCCAGGGCTTTGCGCTGTCTGAAAAGCGCGTGAGCCGCTCCCTTTTCGCTGGTTTGCTGCTGTCGCTGAGCCTGTCTTCGGGCGTAGCGCTGGCCGCTGACAAAGACGTCAACTGCAACGGTGTGCCGCGTCCTTTCGAGGGCTACTGCATCGACTACTTCGCCAACGGCAACAGCTGCAAGTCGATCGACGAGTTCCCGCCCAAGCGTCCTTGCGACGACTACGTGGCACCGGGCCCAGGCACCAACGCTCGCTGTAGCAGCATGCTGGCTTCGGATCGCGATGGTGATGGTCGCGGCGACTCGTGCGACAACTGCCCGGACAAGCCGAACCTGGGCCAGGAAGACGCGGACCTGGATGGCATCGGCGATGTCTGCGACAACTGCCCGTCTACGCCGAACCCGGATCAGAAGGACTCGAACGGCGATGGCATTGGTGATGCGTGCGACGCGTGCATGACCGGCATGCCGAACCCGATGCAGCCCGACACCGATGGCGATGGCAAGCCCGATGCCTGCGACAACTGCCCGTCCGTCAAGAACCCGGATCAGAAAGACGGCGATGGCGATGGCGTCGGTGATCTGTGCGACAAGTGCGTAGGTGACAACCGTCACGATCGCGATGGCGACGGCACGCCCGATGCCTGCGACAACTGCGCGGATGCACCGAACGCGGATCAGAAGGACTCGGATGGCGATGGCGTGGGCGATGCCTGCGACAACTGCTTCGCCGACAAGAACACGGATCAGAAAGACACCAACGGCGATGGCATCGGTGATGTGTGCCAGCCGGGCGTCGCGGGTGGTCCAGGCTGCGCGGTCGTCCCCGGTGAGTCGCCTCGCAACATCGCGGGAAGCCTCGGTCTGTTTGCCTCGCTGATGCTGCTCGCGGCGGGCTTCCGTCGTCGTCTCGCTGCACGCAAGTAAGCGCCGCTCATCTCGCTTGTCCTCCCCTTCGGCACGCTGCATAGAATCGGCGCGTGCCAGAGCTTCCCGAAGTTGAAACCGTCTGCCGTGGTCTGCGCGGCTTCCTTGAACATCACACGCTGACCGATGTGCTGGTTCGCCGCCGCGACCTGCGCGTACCGATTCCACCCGACTTTGAGCAGCGGCTCAGCGGGCAGACGGTGCAGCAGCTCACGCGGCGAGCCAAGTACATCCTTGGGTATCTTCAGAGCGGCGACGTGCTGATCGCGCACCTGGGCATGTCAGGCCGACTGTTTGGCTATCGTGCAGACGATCCCAAGCGACCGACCGAGCCCGCCAAGCACGATCACGTCTGGCTGCGCACCGAACAAGACACGCTGCTCTGCTACACCGATCCACGCCGATTTGGCCTGCTGACCCTGTGTCCCAGCGAAAAGCTCGCGAGTCATCCGCTGCTCAAAGACCTGGGCATTGAGCCGCTCTCGACCGATCTGACGCCGCGCTTTTTGAAAGACCAGCTGTCGCGCAAGCAGGTGCCAATCAAGGTCGCGCTGCTCGATCAAGCGCTGATCGTGGGCATCGGCAACATCTACGCCAGCGAGATCCTGTTTCGCGCGCACATCTCGCCACTGCGACCAGCGAGCAGCCTGACGACCCAAGAGCACTCGGCGCTGTGCAAGAGCATTCCCGCAATCCTTACGCGCGCCATCGAAGCGGGCGGATCGACCTTGCGCGACTACGTTCAAGCCGACGGCGAGCTGGGCAGCTTTCAAAACCTCTTCGCCGTCTACGATCGAGAAGGCGCGCCATGTCAGACACGCGGCTGTGGCGCAGCCATTCAGCGAACCGTTCAAGCCGCTCGCGCCACCTATTTCTGCCCAAGCTGCCAGCGCTGACCCTACATCGCACTACGCTGCCACTCGCGCGGCGTTGTTCCACGTGGAACGTTTCACAGCCTTCGCATCTTCTTCCACGCGGCGTTGTTCCACGTGGAACGTTTCACAGCCTTCGCATCTTCTTCCACGCGACGTTGTTCCACGTGGAACAGCGGTTACTTGAGATGCTGCGCGGCTTCTCGGATGAAGCCATCGCTGTCTTGGCTGGCTTTGCTCAGCATCGCCGCAGACAGCAGCGCGCGCGCACTCGGCTGTCCCGCGAGCTTCAGCGCTTGCAGTCGAACCCAGCGCTCGGGATGAGCCAGCAGCCGATCGAGCGGCTGTCCTTCTCGCAGCGAAACAGGAAGCTGTGCGTACAGCGAAGCCGCCAGCAGCAGCACTTGCGAGCCCGTCCCGCCTTCGATCACATCCTTGAGCATCGCCGCCGCCCGTCCCGCGTCTGCCGCATCCGACAGCGCCACTTGCCCGAGTACTCGCACCGCTGCCAGCTGAACATTCGCCACCACGACCCCGCTTGGACACGGAAGCGCCGGCTTGCGCAGGCTTGGCAGGATGGTCGTCAGGACCGCCTGAGGCAGCGAAGCCGGC
>CALMML010000064.1 GCA_937868485.1 uncultured Myxococcales bacterium
CAGGGTGGTTTTCTAAGCAGTCTAACAACTGCTCGGTCTCGCAGGCCGGATTTAGGCCAAGAAACGGCGACCACAGGGAATGACAGCCTGTCCCGCATAGGAGGCAGATCATCAGGGCATGAACAGCGCAAGCGGGTTACGCATCAGAAGGGCGTCCTTGCAAGGATCTAGCGCCCAGTTCTACGGCGTCGTCCACTTCAAGATCGCCCCCGCGTCACCGACCGTCCAGACGTTCTTCGCGTCGGTTCCCCAGATTCCGTTCAGATTATGCGAGGTGCCGCTGTTGACCCAGGACCACTTGCTGCCGTCGAAGTGGAGCAGCATGCCACCATAACCGACCGCCCAGACATCGTTCGGGTCGCTTCCCCAGATGTCCTTGAGGTTCGTGGTTGTTCCCGACTCCATCTTTGACCAGCTCGTACCGTCGTAGCGAAGGATGGTCCCTTTCTCCCCCACCGCGCACGCCAACGATCCACTCCCAACCCACACCCCGTTCAGCGTCTCACTGATTCCGCTGCCGACGACAGACCACGAACTCCCATCGTATTTCACAATCGTGCCATTCCTGCCGACCGCGAAGGCAACCGACCCCGCTCCATGGATGGGATGCGCCACGCTTCGATACGCTTTCTCGCACAGCCGGACTGCTTGCGCTGCATCTCCGCTTTGCGCCGCAGCAAGGCCAGCATCGAGCGCTTCTCGCCCTTGAGGAGCTGGCGGCACCGACGCTGGTTTGGCCGCTTGCGCCACAGAGAAAGAGACAAGCAAGAGCGCGGCGGCGATCCAGCCAACGGACGACTTACGAGTAACTTTTAAGACCGACACGCTGACATTATCCCACGAAAACCCAGCTGCGGGAAACCGATTGTGCTTAGGTAATCGCCGTTGGAACATTCGCACTACTGAGCTATCCACCAGTTCCATTCGCCAAGAAAGCGGTCACGTCTGCGTCGGTCAGCGCGATGCTGAGGCTCAGCGATGAAGGTGAGGATGTTGTACAGCCGTACACAGAGCCGTCGTGCGACATCTTTCATCGGTTCCAGACGGCACCGCCGCGCCCAGCAATACCACTTGTTCCAGACCTCAATTGCCGCCAATTGGCTGCCGTATGGCTGCACGGATCATTGTTCACTCTAGATGAACAATTCTTCCAATAGGAAGCAGATTGTTCACAATGGACGCTTCACGCATCCTGACTGTCAGTCAATGCAGCACAGACAGATTGAGCATCTGGCTGCGGCGCTGTCTTCAACAGGGAAGGACTGCTTCATGAACCAAACGGTTGTTCGCCCGCGTATCCCACTTGCTGTCCTTACCATCTGGATATTCCTTCAGCTTCCACGCTTTATCGCATGGCCGCTCATCCATAGCGTTGTCACCGGAAGCGATCCCTCAGCCTGGCTCTTTCCGGCCCTCATCGACATTGTGGTCGCCGTGTCCGGTCTGCCCCTCGCAGCGCTTGCCTGGACTCGCCCTCGGCTGGGAACGTGGGTCTACGCTCTCGTCTGGCTGACTCTCTCGATCTTCGACCACGCCAGTGCGATGACAGCGTTTTACATTGCCGGAGTTCCCTCGGTCTTTCGGCGATTTGGCGAAGGAGGACTGACGGTGCCAGCGATGCAGTCTCTGCTCGATATCGGTGTCTTTTCGATGCTCTATGCCAAAAGGGTCCGAGCCTACTTCCTTCAGACCCTCGGATGACTGGTTCTGCGACCCTCGTTCTTTGCGGAGGTCGATGTCGATGCTCGCGGCCCGTGGAGCATGCGCAGGATGGGCTTATTGAACCTTCGGCGCCGCAGTTCCCCAATCGCTACTGAGGATGTGTCTGCCGGTATTCACTGAGGGTTTGCTGAAAGAAGTAGCGGACTTCTTTGACCGAAGGACGCAGTGGATCTGGCGGCATTTTGCCAAGCAGCCAGCGAACTCCGTCGAGGGCATCTTGGGTCACATACTGAGGAAACGATACGCGACGGATGAGGGTAAGGCTGGTGAGCACAGCGCGAACCGTGGCTCCAGCAAAGCCTTCTGCCTGGATAATGCTCACCTGCGCAAACTGTCGCTTCTCATTTTGCGCAGACAGATCTGCGTAGCGCTGACGCACCAAATCCGACGGAGGATGGCGGGCCGCGATCGCATCAACCCAGATCAGCGAGCCAGTGCCGCGTGGACACTCGACTTCTAGCTGTGCCGTCCAGTCGCGAAAATGCCGAAAGTTGGCCTCTGATTCCTGGTTCACGTAGTAATAGCAGACGAGATCCGCGAACCGTGCGGCCAGAAAGTGACCATCTGCCCCTCTCGTGATATCGGATAGGCTGCTCATACAGGTCCTATGTTCGCGCACCCTACCCAAGAAGATCAAGCGCACCGGGGTCTGTCGTCTGCGGACTTTCTTGGGGGCCGCGATCGAATCGTGCGCAACCGAAAGCAAAAAACGCTCGCAGCTGTCTACAACGTGAGATGGAATAGACACATGAGACTTGTTGACCCTCGCTCTCTCGTTTTTGCGGCTTGTGTAGTGCTGTCGATGGCGGGCTGCTCGCGCAAGCAGTCTGCGGAAACAGAACAGCCCAGTGTAGCGATGAGACAGGCGGCGATGGAGCGAGCCCAAGCTGCGGCACAGCTCTTCGGATCGCGACTGCGCGACAAGCTGTCGGGAGCCATGAAGCAAGGCGGTCCCGTCGCAGCCGTAGAGGTCTGTACCAAAGAAGCCCAGCTCATCCGCGCGGAAGTGACCAACGAATCGGGAGTCCGCGTTGGACGTGCATCTGACAAGCTACGGAATCCGATGGATGCAGCACCAGTGTGGGTACAGGACTGGCTGGCGGCGCAGAACAAAGGACAGACTCCTTCTGGCTTTGCCAAGACAGAGTCTGGTTCCGCTCGATTCCTAAAGCCGATTGTGATCGAAGGAGTGTGCCTAGTCTGTCACGGAGAGGAAGCCAACATTCCGCCTGACGTACGCAGCGCGCTCCAACGACACTATCCTCACGATCGAGCAACCGGCTATCACCTCGGTGATCTGCGTGGAGCGCTGTGGGCGGAAGCTCCCGCGCGGGATCAGCTACGCAAACAGGACCAGGAATGAACCAAGCTGAGACGTGGCATCCCCAGATGATGGCGATCATCCAGAGTGCCGAGCGTAGTGAGCTTGCGTACTGATTCGCTCGGAAGGCTTCGCCCAGCACAGATGGGTCACAAAAACTTCCGCAGCTTTCTCACTCGGGCTGCGGAAGAATGACTGTCATTTCTCGACGGGCGTGATCTTATGCGAAGCAGTCTGTCGTGCGCGCAGAGTGGCGACCTGCTCCTCGTTGGAATCAGCATGGCAAGAGCGTCCGCTGACCAACCAGACCAGATCCTTGCTGCCGAGCCGGTGCTGCGGAAGAAGCGCTCCCAAGAACTTCAGCGTCAGCTAACACTTCAGGAGCGCTTCAACATCAGTCCTCTTCTGCGCTACCGCCGTGACATCGCCGAATTCGAGTTCCAGTACGGACTCGACACGACAAGCTGCGTCATTCCTGGAAGCTACGCCATTCATATGACGGCAGCAGCGAAACTGCTATCTGGTGGTCGCTGTCAATTCTCGCTTGGCTACATCAAGCGATATGACATCACCAAGCTCGCCGACTGGCTCTCCCGAGAAGGCTGGGAACTGCAAGAACGCTGGGAGTATCCAC
>CALMML010000065.1 GCA_937868485.1 uncultured Myxococcales bacterium
CGCGCTCGTCGCGCAGGTCGAAGAACACCTGGCCGTGTGTCCTCCCTGTCGGGGGGAACAAGAGGCGCTGCGTGAGGTCGATCGTCGCATCGAGCAGCTCGGACAGCATCGACTGCGGCTGGCGGACAAGGTGCTGGATGCGGCGCTGAGTGGCGACATGCTGCCGCTCGATCGTGCGACTCCGCTGGCGATAAACCGGATGCGGAGTGCGCTGTGGCTGGGCGCGGCGATCTTTGCGGTGCTGTGTCTGTTCCTGATGCTGTGGTCGTTTTTTCGGCTGCGGTAAGTCCGTTCGGAAGCGAGCGCAAAGAGGGTCTTCGGAAGGGCTGCGCCGACTGCGGAGTCGGCTGCGTGGGATTCCTTAGTAGCACTGCATGAAGGTGCCGCCGGAAAAGACGTAGAGAGAGCCGCTGTCGCCGAGGTTTAGATCTCCCATTCGCTCGGAGAGCTGAAACAGAAACGAACCCAGGAAGTTGCCGTCGTCTTCGCTCTGGATGTAGATCGGCTCACCGAGCGCCCAGCCTGGACGATTGAACAGCAGGCTGCGGATTTCTTTGATCTGCGGACTGTGGCTGCTGCTTGCGGAGTCAAAGGCCGCCCTGGGAATCTGGAGCGGAATGACTGCGATGGGACTGCCATCGGACGGTGGTGTTGCGTCGCTGGGAACAGGCACTAGGCGTGCAGCATCCCAGCCGTCTCCGTGATCGGGATTTGCGGCAAACAGAGACAGAGCGCGGGCACCCGGATGGCTTGGGGTCAGCTCTGGAATGTCTCGCAGATCGATGGTCAGGATGTGTTCCTGTTCCCCTGTGCTGCTGCGATGCTTGCGGCGTACGCTGATCTTGTCTGGTTGGGAATCTGTCCCTGGTTCCGCTGCGGGCGCAGGACGGATTCCGGGCCCTTTGCCTCGGCTCACAGAGAAGCTTCCATGTGGCACAGTGAGCGGAGTCTTGGTTACAGAGATCTCCTCATCCGCTTCTTGATGTTCGTACAGATCGATGGGTTCGAGCAGATAGATGCGCTGCTTGGGACCAGGCGCTTCTTTGGACAGACGCAGCAGTCGATCAAGCGGACGCTCTGTCTTTACGTTGGCTTGCTGCTGGATGAGAGTAACGGGCTCTCGACCGAAGAGCTGACTGAGTAGCTCGAACAGCTTGGCATCGGGCTTTTCGGAAAGGAGTGCGGCGCGGAAATACACAAGTCCTTCGCATCCGAGCGCTGCAATGCCACGCTGAAGCAGGCTGTGATCATGAACCGATCCGTACGCACGCACCAGCAGCGCGGCTGCACGGGTTCGGAAGGACTCATCTGCCACGGTGTGGACGCCGAGGAATGCACGCTCGATATAGGATCCGCATTCCAGCAGTCTTCGCAGCGCTGTACTTCGTCGCTCGCTTGTCATTCCGCTGAGCATGGACAGAAAGATCTGACGGCGATGTTCCGGCCAGTAGTCTTCCTCTTCACCGATGTGTAGCCAGCGATCGTGGGATCCATCAAAGATCTGTCCGTCGATTCCCATGGCTCCCAGGACTGCGCGCACGCAGGCATCCAGGTTGCGCAGGCTCTTGGTCTTGTCCTCTGCGGTTTGACGTTCCGTGAGCGGCCTGTCCGCCAGGCTCTGTCGATGGGAAAGCAGCGTGGGCAGCGCCTTGTTTCCAAGCGAAGCCACCGCCAGTTCATCGAGCGAGCTTGCATCCTTGATGCTCGATAGAATTTGTACAAACAGCGCTTCATCGTACGCAGCAGACAAGAGCGCCAGCGCATAGTTGTGGGTGTAGTCGCGAAGAAAGCGCGCTCGAATGATTCCCCAGATTCGCTCTTTGGGAAGCGCGCGGAGTGCGGTCTGATAGAGCGAGCGCTCCAGTGCTTCGCCGCGCCACGGCGAGACGCAGTACGAAAACAGCTCCCACGATAGCTCGAGCTCTAGTCCTTCTGGCACTTCGCGCTGCTGTTGTCCGAGCAGCGAGAGCGCAGACAGCAGCAAGATCTCTCGCATGTCGCGTCCAGGGTAGGCATCGCGCGCAATCTGTTTGGCTTCATCCGCAAGCTGGAGCGGATCATCACCACGCGCAGACAGAAGCGTAGAGATCGCGCGATAGCTGGACTCATGCCGGTGAAAATCGATCTTGGACAGCGTCGTGACAAGCTGCGAAAGTGGAAGGATACAGAGTCCTTCGTGAAGGTGCGCAATGCTAGAAAACTTCGCTTTCCGTGCATGCTTGGCCAGCGCTTGTTGCCACTCTGTCTGTGTTCCAAAGTGCTTCGCGAGCGACCACGCAGAGTCGTACGGTTCGCTGCGCTCTCCCGTGATGCCAAGCGCTTGAATCGAGAGTCGCTCTCCCTGCGCGCTGTAGGTTCGTGGCAGACCCGCTTGCTTGGCTTCGATCTCTGCCAGTGAATCCAGAATGCGTGCGCGATCGGATGCAGGAATCTCTACGCCACTGCGACCCCGAACCAGCTGAATGCCGAGTCGTAGCAGCGAGTTGGCAGAATCGAGCACCAAGGCCAGTCGATCTGGATCAAGCTGCATCGCGCGCAGCACCATTTCATCGGCGCTGGTCGACCAGCCTGGCATCACTTCACAGACATCGCGGGTCACGATTCCGAGCTTGGGAATCACCGCAAACACTGCATCCGCTGCTTGGGACAGGACGGACTCTGCAAGCCTGCGAAGCAAGCTAACGTGCGTCGGTGGAATCAGTCCGTTTCGTGCGAGGTGCCAGCGCAGCTCATCACGGTCCGCCCAGTTGATCCCTGCCTTTTCCAGCGCAGAGTCTGTCTTGTATTCATCTTTGAGCGAGCGCAGCTTAACGACCAGCGCTTCGATCTGTTGGCTGCCAAGCTGTCCAAACGGAGGTGGCGGAGCTTCTTTGGGAACCGCTGGTGCTGCGGTCTTTTCATCGCTTCCTGCTTCACCCCAAAATGGCGCAGGCAGCGTCGGCATGAGTGTATGTTTTCGGACACCGGATCGCAGATCTGCAAAGCCATCTTCCCAGTTTGTGTCCGCCCACGTCTGGGCACACGCAGGATGCAGATAGCCAGGACCACTGGTGATAAAGGATCCCGTGTCGATGTTTCGCAAGACCGCGATGCGGACACTCCCTTTGTCGATGGTCTGTGTGCAGTGAAGACACTTTGCGCGCCCGGTGGGGGCCAGATCTGCGGTCGGATACACGGAAGAGCTCATGAGTAGTCCCTTGGAATCACTGGACATTCTGGCAGAAAGTACGCGAGCACAACCGACTTTTGGCCAATGCCCGCAAATGAGTCTGCGTGCGCAGTCCGATCCTCACAGCCGCGCAGCTGGGACTTGCATAGAGAGTCGCGCAAAAGGGGCTCTCCTTTTTGCTATGATTGCGTCGGGGGAATCCAGCTTGGTTGGATGTTGCGCCGCTTGATGATTCCTTGCACCTACGTGTCTTACTTGGTGTAGCTGCGCACACCCAGAGAGCCGCTGGAACACTCCTCTTTTGGCGATTAGATCTACGTAAGGAGTGAGAACATGAAGAAGATCTCTGCGCTCGTGTGGATTGCGTCCGGTGCGATGTCGGGGTTTTTGCTGGCCTGTTCATCAGGAACGGAAACGGGAATGACCCAGGTGATGGACATGTCGGTGCAGTCCTTTACGGTGGGTGGTAGCGTGACCAGCTTGACGGGCTCGGGGCTGGTACTGTCCCTAAACGGCACAGAGGATCTGCCGATCTCTGCGTTCGGTCCGTTTGTGTTCGGCACCAAGGTCGCAACCGGCGCGCAGTATAGCGTGACGGTGAAGAGCACTCCGCCCGCGCAGGCTTGTACGGTGATGTCAGGATCGGGAACGATGGGCACTGCGAATGTGACCAATGTCGCGGTGGCCTGCAACACGAGCGCATACAAAGTCGGCGGCTCTGTTACGGGGCTCACCGGCAGTCTGGTGCTGCAAAATAACGGTGGCGATGACGTCACGGTGGGCGCAGATGGCGCGTTTGAGTTCGCAACCCCAGTGGCGATTGGCGCAGGCTACGCAGTCACGATCAAGACACAGCCTGCGAACCTGTTCTGTTCCGTGACTTCAGGAACCGGAACGATCACAAACGCTGCGATCAGCAACATCAGCATCAGCTGCGTAACCCCTGCTTCTTGTCAGGACTGGCTGACCAAGGTTCCGTCTTCCAAAGATGGCGCGTACAGCATCAGCCCGGACGGCAAGACTCCCTATCAAGTCTACTGCGACATGACCACGGACGGCGGTGGCTGGACGATGGCGATGCGCTTCAAAAATGACGGTGTCTTTGGCTACTCGAGCACCTACTGGACGGACAACAAAGTCCTGAACGAAGACGCGGGCGGATCGGTGGATCCATCGCTCAATGCCAATGCCAAGACGATGGCGTTTGTGAACTTGGTGGGCGCGAATGTGCGTGGCTGCAAGGGAGTCCCCGGTCCTGGCATGTGCTTTCAGCAGACGCTCGGCGGCAACAAGACGCTTATGCAGGTCTTCACAGAGACGTTCAAGACGGGCGGTCCCACCCGTGCGCTGGTAAACACGCTGTGGGGCGATGACACGTCGCAGCCCTACTGCAACGGAACCGGCATCAACAACTACAAGGACTACTCCGGTCCGGGTACGTATTCGGGCGCGCGCTTCGGTCTGATTGGCAACAATGAAAACGACTGCGCAACCACGGACTCCGCGTGGGGATTCGGTCTGTTTGCGTGCAGCGACATGGCGCGCTCGTGCGGAGCAGGCGCTTCCTTTTGGCAGAGCGGCGCGTGTGGTCGCAACTGTACGCAGGGCACGCTCTGGGTGAAGTAGTCCGTTCGGCGTTCTGTTCGCTAGTCCTCCCTTCTGCTTGGCGCATTCCGCGCAGTCATCAGTCAGTGGGTCACAAATAGGTAATTCCTAGGATTCATTTCCTGGTGATTTTAGGTATTTCACAACGCTCTCCCTCTGGCCTTCCTGGGCGCACAGAGTCGACAGAAGTTGCGCCGCACAAAACTTCTTCGTTCCGTCGCTGAAAACGCTTCCGCTCGAAACGGACTGTGTTATCTGTGACCGTGATGAAGGATGTATCCATGCTGAGACAGCCAGAAAGTAGCGAGCACGACAGCACAGAGCCAGAACATGTCATGTTGCCGCAGACTTCCAATCAGGAATCGCTACTGGAAGATCCTGTGGGTCAGCTTTCTCGCGTGCAGAGCAAGCTGGTCGATACGCTGCATGCGCTTCAGCTTCTGCCTACGCACCTTGTAAAAGATCACAATCGCGCAGTCCGTGCGGTTCAGGAAGCGCTGACGCTGGTGGGAGACACCGACGGAAGCGAAGCGATCGGTCCGATCGATTGGGTGAAGTTTGGCGAGCGACTGCATCAGCGCAGAACCACTGCCGGACTGACGCAGGAATGGCTGGCTGAGCGCGTAGGAGTCACCGCCACCACGATTCGTCAGCTGGAACATCACACCCGCAGAGCGCGACGTAGTCTGATGCTAAAGCTGCTGGCGGTTCCCGAGCTGAACCTGCGCGTGAGTGACATTGAGCTGTCCGCAGAGATGAGTGCGGGTTATCGGCTGTCACCGACGTCATGGCTCGGCATGACCTACGATCCCGTGGGCATGGTGACGCAGCTTGCAGATACGTTAAACGGACAGAGCGGACAGCTCGAACAGACTCTGGTCTACATCGATCATCAGAGCGCGAAAGACTGGCTGACAACGTGTAACTCGCCAGAGTATGGGCCGGTGTTTCGCGATACGCTTCCGCTTGCTGCGATGTCGCGCCGCATTGCCGATCTGGTTGGATCGCAAGCGCTGACGCTCAACGCACTGGGACCGGGAGACGGACGAACAGAGGCGCTCCTTATCAAGCACCTTCAGTCGCAGCTGCGCATGCCGAAACAGACCGAGCTGTTTCTGCTGGATGTCAGTCATTCCCTCTTGAACACCGCGTACAGACACTGCTGCGAGACGATTCCTGACATCCGAACGTACACCGTTCATGGCAGCTTTTTGGATCTGCCCAAGATGTCGATGCTGGTCAATCCGCTGCGCGGACGCACGCGTCTGTTTGCAATGCTGGGCTATACGCTCATCAACTTAAACGACGAGCTGCGCTTCTTTCGGGACACGCTGTCCTGCTGCTCTCCCGGTGAGCTGTTTCTGTTTGATCTCCAGATTGCGCGGGCACCGTCTAGTGATCGACAAAAGATCTTGAAGCTGGATCCGGTTCCCAGCAGCAAGCCGCGCGCGTCACAAGTCACGTTCCTAAGTGGTCCGATTCGTCGCTACTGTCATGGTGCAGAGGATATCGACATTCGCTGGGAACTGGCTCCCACCGGCGGCGTTCCAGGGAGCTACGGATTCGATGCGATTGCGCGCGTCAAGATGCGCGATGGGAGTCCTGAGCGGCGCTTTCTGATGTTCCGTGTTCGTCGCTACGATCCGAAGCTGCTCAGCGAGAGCTTGGCCGAGATTGGCTGGAAGACCATTGAGCGCATCGACTACGGTCCAGAGTCTAAAAACACCATGTCGTTGATGCTGCTTCAGAAACAGTAGCCAGCCGTGCGCGCGCCACGTTGGCGCCAGCTGTTCCGAACTTGTCACACGCTTCTGAATCCCCTCACTCGTATGTTCCACGCGCAGCGTCTTCCGCGTTTGCGTAGTCGCGGACTTGCTGATACAGCGATGCAAACAACTTTCACTGGAGCACTGATGCGCGTGCTGTCTCGCTCTCTGTTTGTGGCACTACTGACCGTGTCTGCTTGCGTTCCTGAAGAGCCTCCCATCGACTTAGGAAGCGATCCCCAAGACTTGTCCTTGACCGACGCTGGGATGCCTATGGATGCGACCCCTGATGTCGCGCTTGTGGATGCCGCAGTGGATGCGTTGCCTCCGGTTGATGCAGCCAGTGTCTGTCCCAGCTTTGAGACCGGCGTTTCCGTGGGAAAGACGCCGATGGGAGACATCAAGGAAGCGAGCGGAATCGTCGCAAGTCGTCGCAGTCCCGGAACGCTGTGGGTTCACAATGACTCTGGAGCCAGCGCGACGTTGTATGCCCTGACTTCCACCGGAGCAATGCAGGCCATCTACAACCTCGACGGAGCCAGCGCCCAAGACTGGGAAGACATCGCGATCGGTCCGGGTCCGGTTGCGGGCACTTCCTATCTGTATGTTGGCGACATCGGAGACAACGGAACTTCACGCACAAACATCGTGGTCTATCGCGTGCCAGAGCCCGATGCCAAGACTGGGTCTCCGACGATGCCGACCAAGCTGTCTTCGGTCGAGCGCATCACCTTGAACTATCCCGACAAGCCACACAATGCAGAGACGCTGCTTGTCGATCCGAAGAACGGAGATCTCTACATTGTCGTAAAGAGCAGTGACGGAGACTCTCCGGTCTTTCGGGCCGCTGCACCGCTGTCTACCGGCGCAGCGATGAAGCTAGAGCAAGTGGCCCGTCTGCGCTTTGGGACGGCTCCTTTGCTGGGGGCTGCGACCACCACGGGCGGAGACATCTCTCCTGATGGAGACGAGATCGCAATCCGCAGCTACACCGCCGCGTATCTGTGGCGTCGTGCGCCTGGTCAGTCGATCGGGGATGCGCTGACGTCCGCGCCTTGTCAGATTCCGCTGAAGCTGGAACTTCAAGGGGAAGCGCTCGGCTTTGCGCTGGATCGCAAAGGCTATTTCACCGTCAGCGAAGGCCAGAGTCAGCCCATCTACTTGTACGCTCGGAAGTGACAGGAATCAGCCGCCAGGTCTGCAAACTCTTTGCAAGCATTTGCGGGCCCGTCGCGGTAGAGTGAGTCATCATGAGTCCGGTGCTGTGGATACTGGTGGCTGCAACGGGGGCGACGGTGGCGCTTCTGCTCGATCGAAGACAGAAGTCCAAGGTGCTGAGCCTGGATGGCTGGGCAGAGCGTCACAACCGACCGCTGATTCGCGAAGTCGAGCTGTCGCTGCTGTCGGAAGTAGAGCCGCTGGCACTGCTGCCCGATGTCTTTGGCATCGAGCGCTTTTTGCCAGCCCGCGCAGAGTCCGAAGCCGCGCTGTTTCTGGTCCACTGTGGTCGCGGACATCGTCCCGAAACGCTGCTGCTGGGGGTCTTGTCGGCGCCGGAGTGGCTGCCGCATCTGCGGATCTTGCCGCGTACGGTGTCCGATGTTCCGCGTCACTTGGGATATGTGGAAAAGGAAACAGAGACGCTGCCGGCTTCCTATCGACTGGAAGCGTTTGCGGATGTGGATCCGATGCTGCTGTCCGCCTTGTCGCGCGCGCTGCCGTACGCAGGGGAGCCGATTCGGGTCGAGCTACGTCCGGGGCGCGTGCTGGTTGCGGTGAGCGGTCATGACGGAGAAGCGGCAGAGCTGGTGAGCGAGCACTGCCACTCTCTGCTGTCGGTCCTGCTGGCGCTGCGGGACAATCCCTAGTGGCAGAAGGAGTGGCGAGCGCAGGCTCTGTAAACGTGAATGAGCCGTTCACG
>CALMML010000066.1 GCA_937868485.1 uncultured Myxococcales bacterium
ATCGACTCCAACACCGACTCTAGAGGCTGTCCCCGCTGCGTCTATGCGTCCGTCTGGTTTGGCCTCATCGGGACCATCCAGTTCCAGTCCGGTCGCCGCTTCCGGTTCGCCAGATATGGCCAGCCCGTCTGCGGTCGCCACACCCCCTCTTCCGTATACGAAGCTACCGACGGGCTTACGCAACCCCTTTGCGCAAGGCGGGAAACCCCCTTAGCGGCGCGCACTTCCTAGGGGCGGTCGCCTCGGCGGCGGCGGAGTTCTAGGGTGTCTAGGGCGCTCTGTAGCTCGGCGGGGCCATCGACGACGAAGTGGGCTCCGGCTTGGCGCAGGCGGCTGCGGGCTGCGTCGCAGAGGCGCTGCTGCTGTTCGCGAGGTAGGGCATCTAGCGACGCTTCATCGAGCCCGACTTCGTTGCCGCAGCGCGCAAAGCCGACGGTCCACATGCCAGCATTCAGACCTTCTTGCACATCGGCGACGGTGTCTCCGACTTTGACCACGGCGGACAGTGGCCACGCGCCCAGCTGCTCGGCACAGCGCAGCGCCATCCACGGCGCAGGCCGACCCGCTGGCACATCCGACACCGTGACGATGGCATCGGGTGAATAGCCAAGCTGCGCGGCCAGTGGGGCAAGCTCGGCCATTAGCTCGCGGGTGTAGCCCGTCGTCGATCCAATCAGGATGCCGCGTCGCCGTAGCGCGGCAGCCATCGGCAGTACGCCCGGAATCAGCGTCGCCCGGGTGCGTAGCTCGGCCAGCTGTACCGGCAGAAACTGCGCATACAGGTGGTCGATATCCGCTTCCAAGGGTCGGTGACCATGCACCGCGTGCCAGCGAGTCGAGACGTCGGGCAGCGCCAGCACGTCCGCAATGTGATCGCGCTTGGCTCGACCCATCGGACCCCGTGCCTGCTCGATGGAAATCGGAACCCCGGCAGTGGCAAACAGCTTCTGCAAGGCCAGCACCGGGGCCAGGCTACCGAAGTCGCAGACCGTTCCAGCCCAGTCAAAGATCACCGCACGCAGCGGCACAAAGGAAGACGGTTCGGATGCTGTGGTCATGGGGTCTTTCGCGAAGGGGGAACAAGCGGCACCGCAACGCCTTGCTCAGACAGGACGTCACGGATGGCGGCAAGCAGCGTCACAAAGTCCGCTTCATGCAGGTCGCCAATCGTGCCGATTCGGAAGCAGGCGGCGCTGCTGACCTTGCCGGGATAGATGCACAGTCCGCGGCCGCTCAGCGAGGTGTAAAAGCGCTGAAAGTCAAAGCGTGGATCGTCCGGGTAGTAAAAGGCGCTGATGATCGGGCTCTGCTCGTGGCCTTGCAGCAAGGTCCGAAAGCCCAGCTCGGCCATGCCCTGGTGAAGGATGGTCGCGTTTTGCTGGTAGCGAGCCTGCCGCGCCCGAATACCGCCTTCGCTGCGTAGTTCTCGGATCGCCTGACGGAGCGCCAGCAGCACATGCGTTGGCGGTGTAAAGCGAAACTGTCCGGTCTTATCGAGCCCCGCAAGCTGGGCCGCAAGGTCCAGGCTGACGCTTGGGCTCAACCCCGGCTGAAGCGCGGCGCGACGGGCGACCACCAGCCCGCAGCCCGGTACGCCTTGCAGACACTTGTTCGGTGAAGTCACCAGCACATCGATGCCCAGCGCGGCCATGGGGATTGGCGTCGCGCCGAAGCTGCTCATTGCATCAACCAGGACCGACAGCCCAGCCTGGCGAGCCGCTGCGCACAGCGCGGGCAGCGGGTTGATGCGCCCGGTCGAGGTCTCACAGTGAACAAACGCCAAGTGCGTCAGCTGCGGCTGCTCATTGCAGATGGCGGCGATGTCGGCTGGGTCGAGCGGTGCGGTCTCAGGAACCCGGCGCACCACGGGCGCAAGCCGCAGTCGCTCGGCCAGCTCGGCCAGTCGATCGCCGTAGGCCCCGTTGGACAAAATCAGCAGCCGACTTGGCTTGTCCACCACCGATCCCAGCGCGGACTCCAGCGCGAACGTGCCGCTGCCTTGCATCGGAATGGCTGCGTAGGAAGGCTCGCCAACTTCTGCCAAGGCTAGAAGCTCAGTCCGCAGCTCGGCGAGCGCTTCCAAAAAGGCCGGATCGCGAGATCCCAAGTCCACGAGCATCGCCGCTTTGACGGTTGCTGTCGTCGACAACGGACCAGGAGTAAACAGCCGAGGACTGAAAGAACCGGAGTCAGCAGCGCGGAAGCTCATCTTGGATGCGGCACAATACCGAGCCCAGACATTGGAAATCCAGTCTGCTCGTGGGGCCGCTGTGTCCTGCCGCTTCGCGGAACCGACGGTTACTTGCGAACGGTTACTTGCTAAACGAGTCCCGGATGAGCTTTGCAAAGATGCTGTCAGTCACCATCACGCCCAGAAACCAGCCCATTTTGGTGACGGGTTCCAGCGTATCTGCGTCAATACGAAAGCCTGACTCTTTGCTGGGTAGCTGCATGCCATCCGAAAACTCAGGTCGTAGCTGGTTGATCCGACCGACGTGGCCACCGAAGACCAGACCGACTGCCGGAATCGGTTGAAACAGCAGGCCAAAGAAGAAGTTTTGCAGCGTGTTCTGCTGGGTCAGCGGCAGACCGATTGCGATGCTCGGAATCAGATTCACTAGGCTGGTCTTGCTGCGGCCACTGTCCCAGGGAACCGACCATGGCTGGATTTCTCGCTCGTCCACACCATGCCAGTAATGGGAAAGCAGAATCATGCCGGCGATGCCTTCGTCGTGACCGGTTCGCAGCACCGCTTGGCCTTGGGCATCCCTCTGCTCTGATACTGTGTCGTTGCGGAGGCTGGTAAATCCCAAGCCGACCGCAACGCGGACATAGGACAGGCTGCGAACTTCCAGCTTGGTCTTTGCCAGCGTGGCTGTGGCTCCATAGCTCAGCGTCAGCGCGCTTGGTTGGAGGTCGTCCGCCGCGCGTGGCTCCAAGCCCGTTGCTTTCAGTGGCTTGGCGTGCACCACAATTTCGACTTCGGTGTTGCCTCGGGTCGCGACCGGAATCACGGACCGGTCAAACGGAGCCAGGTGGGTATCAAGCTGGGCTGCGATGGCTTGTAGCTTGGCGAGCGTATCCACCTGCGCTTGCGCTGAACCAAACGACTCCTTGACGCTCGCGAGATGCGTCTTCTGCTCCGTGTCATTTGTAAACAGCGCATAGATATCCTGGGTGAGCTTCTCGTTCGTTTTCTGGGCTTGGTCGCTGGTGAAGGGCTCGCATGTCTTCAGCGCTGCATCTACCTTCTCTTGAAGCTTTTGACGCACCGCCTTTGGGTTGAGCTTTTCTACCGCGCCTGCATGGCTGGGTGACAGATAAGCAAGGACACCGCGTATTCGCTGCGCAGTGCTGGTTGTGGCTTGTTCGCACCGCTGGATCTGCTCATTGAGGCGTGCCATGTCCTTCTGGAACGGGGTCTGTCCCTTTTTTCCTGAATCCGCGCTTTCTCCTTTGGGCTTGCCTGTGGGGAACAACACCTCCAGCAACGACTCGCCACCAGTCTTGGTCAGCGGCACTTCCGTTGTCGTGACCGAGTACGACATTCGATAGTCTGGGTTTTGGATGCAGACCTGCACCGCTGTCCCGGCATAGGTGCGATGAGACGGCAGCAGCAGTTGACCACTGCGCGCATCGAAGCGAATCACAAACACATCTTTGTTTCCGGGACAGGGCACTTCGGTCGGTGTGGTTTCTTCCGGGCTCAGGGGAAGCAATACGGGCTTTGTCGCCGCCCCATCGCCTGGTGCATCAATGGACTGCGGTGCCTCAGCAGGCTTCGCTGATGGTTCATCGGGTTTGGGGGTCTGGGACGGTGTGCGCTGACCCGCGGTGCTACTGCTTGATGAACCAGTGGTTGCAGATGTGGTGCCGGGTGATTTCGTGGCTGGTGGCGATGATGGCGCTGTTTTGGTAGCAGGGGGAGTTACTGGGCCGACCGCGAACCCGGTTGGAACAATCGGCGTTTCCGCATGCGCGCTTGCCAAGCCTGTGCACAGAAAGACAGATGTAAGCGCTGGTACAAACAGTTTGCTGTTAACCAGATAGGTTGGGGTGTTCTTGCTGGGACGCATGCGATTTCCTCGTCGGTTTGAGAACTGACTATACTGGCAAGTTCCTGCGAGGATACAAAATCGATCCTTCAGAAGATGTATCCCAAACGTTATTTAATCATGGTGATGAATCTTGCCAGTAGAGAGCTGGTACATTTTGGCGAATGCTAGACACTGTCTCAGGATTAGATTAGATGTAGAAAGAATACTTGGCTCGTTTACAAGGAATGCACTCGATGACGACCGACAGGCAGACAGACAAGGGCAGTTCGAGTCTATGGGCATTACATGATGCCCCACATCGAATTCAGTTTGATGATGTCTGGAAGCGGCTAGGGTATCGCCCTGTTGCGCCGATCTTCCGGTCGGTCGTTGGGTACAACGACTTGCAGCCGGTGACCCAAGACTCTCCGGTCAGACAGGCCGTTTGTGCGATCGGCAGCTTGAGCGAACAGAACGAGTTTACGCTTGTCGGAACGGGCTTCCTCATCAACCATCGCTTGATGGTCACTGCGGGTCATGTGATCGCAAGCTTGATCCAATCCGATGCGAAGACCATCGGGATTTTTGCCGGGCTGTTTGGTAAGAGCCTGCCCTTTCCTGGGGTGGCCATGCATCGCGCGGAAATGCTCGCCCAGCTTAGGCTGCCATTTGGAAGAACCTCACCCGCTCAGGCAGGAAGCCCTGAGGACTTTGCTGCACTTTTGTTTTCTTCTCAGGGATTTCCTCGGGCACCCGAGCTGCGTTATCGGGTCTACGATGATGGTGAAC
>CALMML010000067.1 GCA_937868485.1 uncultured Myxococcales bacterium
CGATCGATGTCGAGCAGGCCTCTCTCGACGAAAAGCTCGATCCGGCCTTGTTCCGAATGGGCAAGTAGCTTCCGCCGCCGAGGCGATCTGTCTCGGCATTTTTGACGGTGCCAAAAGGCGTGCTACGGTGAGCGCCCTTTTCCGGCACCATGAATCCACCGAATCCCCGCTATAGCGAAGAAGACATCGTTGTCCTCGAAGGACTTGAGCCCGTCCGCAAGCGCCCCGGCATGTACATCGGCGGCGTCGACAGTCGGGGCTATCACCACTTGCTGTGGGAAATCCTCGACAACGCGGTCGACGAAGTCATAAACGGCCACGCTCGAAGCATCAAGGTCACGCTGCATCGCGATCGCCGGTCCGTCACGGTCGAAGACGATGGACGCGGTTTTCCGACGGGCATCATGCCAAAGTACGGAAAGAGCGCGCTCGAAGTGATCCTGACGACGCTTCACTCGGGCGGAAAGTTTCAGCAAGGCAGCTACACGCACTCGGGCGGTCTGCACGGTGTCGGTGCGTCGGTGGTAAACGCGCTGTCGGCAGAGCTTCGCGTCAATGTCCGTCGCGAAGGCAAAGAAGTCGAGCAGAGCTATCAGCGTGGTGCGGCAGTGACTCCGCTGCGGCAAGTTGGATCGGCGAAGGGAACCGGCAGCAAGGTCTTCTTCCGTCCCGATCCAGAGATTTTCGGCGAAAAAGCGACCTTCGATCTGGACCTCGTGCGGGAGCGGCTGGAAGCCAAGAGCTACCTGCACAAGGGTCTGCGCATCCTATTTACCGACGAAGAGAGCGGGCAAACGCAGGAGCTTTCGCACAAAGGTGGCATCGCCGATTACTTGCAAAAGTGGGCCACCGATCGTGGCAAGCCGACGCTGTGTGCGCCGGTGTATTCGACGCGCGAAGGCGGTGAAGGCGGTCTGCGCTTCGAAGTGGCCTTTGTGTGGACCGAAGGCACCGACGAGACGATCAAGAGCTTCGTCAACGGCATTCCGACTCCGTCGGGAGGCACGCACGAAAACGGGCTGAAGTCGGGCATCAACAAAGGCGTTCGCAACTTCGTCGATACGCACGGACTGCTGCCGAAAGGCTTGCAGCTGACCGCCGAGGACATTCGCGAAGGTCTGCTCGCGGTGCTGTCGTGCTATCTGCATGAGCCGCAGTTCCAAGGTCAGACCAAAGAGCGTCTGAACAACCCGGAAGTGACGGCAGAAGTCGATGGCGCGATCCGAACCTTCGTCGAGAGCTGGCTGAACAACAACCAGACGACGGCGGAAGCCATTGTGGCGCGAATCATCGCAGCGGCGCGGGCTCGTGAAGCGATGAAGGCGGCGAGCCAGGCGGTTCCACGTAAGTCGGTGGTCGGTCAGCGACTGAACCTTCCGGGCAAGCTGGCGGACTGCACGGCGACGGACCCTCGGCTGGCAGAGCTGTTCATCGTCGAAGGTGACTCAGCAGGTGGATCGGCCAAGCAAGGTCGCAATCGCAAGACCCAAGCGATCTTGCCGCTGCGAGGGAAAGTGCTCAACGCCGAGCAGGCTTCGATGAGCAAGCTTTTGTCGAACCGCGAGCTGCAAGACATCATCGCGGCGCTCGGCTGCGGAATGGGCGACAAGTACGACGAGAGCAAGCTGCGCTACGGACGAATCTTTCTGCTGATGGATGCCGACAGCGACGGACATCACATCTCGACGCTGCTGCTGACGTTCATTTATCGCTATCTGCCCAAGCTGATTGAAAACGGGCATGTCTTCATCGCGCAGCCGCCGCTGTATCGCGTCGACATTGGCAAAGAGACGCACTGGGTGCTCGACGACAAGCAGAAGGACGATCTGCTGGCCAAGCAGAAGCCGAACGCGAAAGTAGACATCCAGCGCTTCAAAGGTCTGGGTGAGATGATGCCGCAGCAGCTGTGGGCGACGACGCTGGATCCGAAGCGACGGATTGCGCTGCGTGTGCAGATCGTCGACAAAGAACAGACCGATCGCGTGCTTGGTGATCTGATGGGCAAAGATCCGAGCGCTCGCTTCCGGTTCATCATGGAACACGCAAGCGAAGCGCACGCGATCGATGTCTAGCGCGATGCTTGGCGGCTAGAACGCTTCGTTCGGGAACGACATCAGCGACAGCTCGCTTGATTCCACCAGTCGTCGCTCGATCGAGATATGCGGCAGAACCTGTGTCGCAAAGAAGCGTGCCGCGTAGATCTTGCCGGTGTAGAACGCGCGCTCGCTCTCGGCTCCTTCGGGCAGCGCGGCCAGCTTGGTCTGCGAAAGCGCCGCCTGCTTGATGAGCAGCCACGAGACCATCACTTCCGCCAGCGACATCAGCACGCGGTTGCCTTGCAGACCGACGTGATAGAGCGACTCGCCCATCTTGCCGAGCAGCGCCATCAGCATCACCTGAACGTTTTCCAGCGCCTTTCCAAGCGACGTTCTCGCATCCGCCAGCTCTTCACCGCCCGCGTTTTCAGCCAGCGTGGCCTGCACTTCTGCGAGGATTTCACGCAGCATCTGACCGCCATCGCGACCGATCTTGCGCAGCAGCAGGTCGAGCGCCTGAATGTGCGTCGTGCCTTCATACAGCGAGTCGATCTTCTGATCGCGGATGTACTGCTCGATCGGATAGTCCTCCAGATAGCCGGAGCCCCCGAAGCACTGCAGCGACACCGCCAGCAGCTCGTAGACCTTTTCCGAGCAGTAGCCCTTGATGAGCGGCAGCAGCAGATCGTTGCGACGATCGAGCGCCTGCGCAGTCTTCGGATCGGTGTCGTGTAGCAGCTCTCGCTGGTCTTGCAGCGACGCGGCGTAGAAGCACAGCGCGCGCATGCCTTCGGCGTGGCTCTTTTGCAGCATCAGCATCCGACGGACATCGGGATGCGACAGAACCGGGACGCGCGGCGACGCTTTGTCCATCACATGCAGCAGATCCGGTCCTTGGATTCGCTCTTGCGCATAGGCCAGCGCGTTGTGATACGCGGTCGACAGCGTCGACATCGACTTGACGCCGATCGCCATGCGCGCTTGCTCGATGACGTTGAACATCTGACGGATGCCGTCGTGAACGTTGCCGAGCAACAGTCCGCGTGCCGGGGTTTCATCGCCGAAGACCAGCTCACAGGTCGAAGACGCGCGCAGGCCCATCTTGTGCTCGACCTTGGTGGTGCGAACGCCGTTGCGCTCTCCGAGCGATCCGTCCTTTTCGACCCAAAACTTGGGAACGAGGAACAGCGACAGACCTTTGGTTCCCGCCGCTGCACCTTCGGGACGAGCCAGCACCAAGTGAATGACGTTTTCGAAGTAGTCGCTGTCGCCGCCGGTGATGAAGCGCTTGACGCCTTCGATGTGCCACTCGTCGTCGGCGATGTGACGGGCCTTGGACTTGCCTGCGCCTACGTCGCTGCCTGCATCGGGCTCCGTCAGAACCATCGTGCAGTTCCAGCGCTTTTCGAGCGCCGCTGGCAGAAACCGTGCTTTTTGTTCCGGCGTCGCCAGCTTGTCGATGATTCGCAGCATGAACTGCGTCGTCACATAGAAGCCTGCCGTCGCATTGCTGCCTGCAAGAAGCTCGTAACCTGCCCAGTTCAGCGACGGAGGCGCATTCATTCCGCCCAAGTGCTCCGGCATCTCGAGCAGGTGATATTCGCGATCGTGATACGCATCGAGCGACGCGCGAAGCTCCTTGGGAAGCCGAACCACGCCGTCGCTGCCAAGCGTAACGCCTTGACGATCAGCGGCGGCAAAGCTGGCGGCTAGCTCATTTGATGCCAGCTTTTCCAGCTGCACCAGCAGCTCTTTCGTCGTCGCTACATCCAGGTTTTTAAACGGTCCGCGTCCGAGCGTGCGGTTGCCGATGTCGTTGAACTCGAACAGGTTGAAGAACAGATCACGCAGGTTGCTGCGGTAGTGGCTGGTTGCCGTCACGTCAAACTCCTTCGGTCGAAAAAATGTGGGCGGTAGTCTACTCGCTTAGCCGTCGTTTTGCATCAGCCCGCGCACCTTTCCGCTGTCGGTGAGCGCGATGTTCCACGCAGCGGGCTTTTGCGGCAGTCCGGGCATCGTCACGATCTCTCCGGTGAGCGCGACCAAAAAGCCAGCACCCGCAGACAGACGAACTTCTCGCACGGTGATCGTATGTCCCGTCGGCAATCCAACACGACTTGGCTCATCCGACAGCGAAAGCTGGGTCTTGGCGACGCAGATCGGCAGCTTTCCATAGCCCCACGCCGACAGTCGATCCAAGTCCTTTTGTGCCGTCGCTGAGACATTGACAGACGCCGCGCCGTATACCGTGCGTGCGATCTTCTCGAGCTTCACCTGAAACGAATCGTCTAGCTCGTACAGATACTGCGGCTTGGGCGGCTGTGCGTCGCTCCGCTCGGCCAGATCCGCGACGATTTCAGCCAGCGACACTGCGCCCGCACCACCGTGAGCAAACGCCGTACTTCGGGCTGCTTTGGCACCAAGCTGTGCGACGGCGGCTTCCACTTGCTGAAGCTCTGCTTCGGTGTCGTCGGGAAATGCATTGATGGCGACGACGGCGGGCAGGCCAAAGCGCTTCAAGCTGTCTAGGTGTTTTCCCAGGTGCGCCATGCCTCGTTCCAGCGCGCCTGCGTCGGGAGCTGCCGCTTGCGCAAGCTTGGCTCCACCATGAAGCTTGAGCGCTCGCAGCGTCGCCACCAGCACCACCACGCGCGGCCACACACCAAGCTGTCGACACTTCAGATCCAGGAACTTTTCGCCGCCGAGGTCAAAGCCAAAGCCCGCCTCCGTGACCAGATAGTCCGAAAGTCCCAGCCCAAGCTCCGTCGCCAGCACCGAGCTACAGCCGTGCGCAATGTTGGCAAACGGTCCGCAGTGAACCAGCGCCGGACCGCCTTCCATCGTCTGAACCAGGTTCGGAAGCAGCGCATCACGCAGCACCGCCACCATCGCCTGCGTCGCTTGCAGATCATCTGCCGTCACGGGCTGACCACTTTCCGTCGCGCCCACCACGATGCGTCCCAGCCGAGCGCGCAGATCATCGTAACTGCTCGACAGCGCCAGCACGGCCATCACTTCACTCGCGGCGGTGATGTCAAAGCGTGCTTCTCGCGGCGAGCCGTGCGCTTTGCCACCCAGACCGATGATGCAGCGACGCAGAAAGCGATCGTTCATATCGAGCGCTCGACTCAGCATCACCTGCCTTCCGTCGAGTTCGCCTTTGTCGCCGAAGCGCTGCCGATAGTAGATCGCGTTGTCCGTAAGCGCCGCGAGCAGGTTGTGCGCCGTCGTGATCGCATGCAGATCGCCGGTAAAGTGCAGGTTGATGTCGTCGGCGGGATACAGAGATGCGCGACCACCGCCGGTGCCACCACCTTTGACGCCAAACACCGGACCGAGCGACGGCTCTCGCAGCGCCAGCATCGCGCGCTTGCCGATTCGGCGCAGTCCCATCTGTAGTCCGATCGCGGTCGTTGTCTTGCCTTCTCCCGCCGGAGTCGGATTGATCGCTGATACCAAAATCAGTCGTCCCGACGGCTGCGGTCGCGTGGTCAAGAGCTTGGCATCCAGCTTGGCTTTGTCCTTGCCAAACGGGATCAGGTCACTCGGGGACAGCCCAACTTCTTGGGCCACTAAAGAGAGCGGACGAACTTGAAACGTGTTGGTCATGGCTTGCCTTGAGCCCCTGATCCTTGCGCTCCGCCGTCGCTTTGCCAAGCCCATCGCCGTGCGTGACCGCGCAATTTCCGCCGTCTGCTCGCATTTCCCTACAAATGTGGATAACACGCAGCTTGGCTGAATTCGTAGATTGAGCAGTCACTCCGGTTCGTGTGTGCGTTTGTGTCTGTTTAAAAATGTCATTACTTGTCAGTGGATAGGTAAGTGAGTAAACGCTTGATTGAGAATTATTTTGATATCGGAGAATATGGGTTTAATCGCTCAAAAAGCGGCTGGGTAGCTGTCTTCACAATCTCGCTTTCGGGGGTTCTGTGCGACGGATGATGTGCTTCGAAAAATCAACAGATATCGCTCTTCCGAGGCAGCCTCTATTTTGTAGAAAAGCTGTTGATCCCAATTTGAAAATTCGCTTACGATGAATTGACTCTGTCTATGCCAGGCGTAGCGAGGCCAGTAGGTATGACCAAGTCGGATCTTATCGAGAAGGTAGCTGCTCAGCTCAATCTGCCCAAAGGGAAGGCGGAGCTGATCATCAATTGCATATTTGACTCCATGGAGGACTCCCTCAAGAACGGGAACCGGATCGAGATTCGAGGCTTCGGCAGCTTCGAGATCCGGCGCTACAAGGCCTATGAGGGGCGAAATCCACGGACCGGCGATCCCGTCGGAGTAAACCCCAAGCGCTTGCCGTTCTTCAAGGTCGGCAAGGAGCTCAAGGAGCGCGTAAACCAAGGCGGCGCGGCGATTCGTTCGACGAAACCAGCCAAAGCGGCAGCGGCACCGGCGGCTCCCGCAGCGACGGCGCCAGCGGCGGCACCAGCCCCAGCGGCGGCTCCCGCAGCGACGGCACCGGC
>CALMML010000068.1 GCA_937868485.1 uncultured Myxococcales bacterium
AAGCCCAGACAGCGAGGCGGAGAGTTTCGCGGGACCACATCAAACGGCATGGACATCACCCTGCGTCTCGATGGAACCGGGAAGTTAGAGTCGGCATACCCAGTGTATAAAGGCCCGAGATACCAAGGGCCAAAGCCATGAGAATCCGTCCAGTTGAGATGGAAGGCTCGCGACAACCGGACGTGGTGATTGAGGATGTCCCCGATGAACAGCGACGCAATCTGCTGTACGATTTCCTCTACGAATCGGAGGGGAACGAAGATTTGGTCCTCGCGGCGCTGGAACGCGCAGAAGGCGGAACGCCGGTCTTGGGGTGGGGCGACCTCCGGGTGTATCTTGACATGTATCCCGACGGGCGAGTGGTGATTGAGCAGACGGAGCGGTTTCTGGATGAAAGCCAGCAGGACAACCCGCCGCAGGTTGTGATCACGATTGCGGAGGCGCGGAAGCTCATCCTCGATTGGATCGAAGCGCGGGACAAGTGGTACGCGGAGCGGGCGGCGAAGTAGCGCGCACGAACTGCACTGGCAGGCTGCCATGTACCGATCGTGCTCGTACAAGCTTCGCGGGCTGGCTGGCTGCTACCGATTGATCAGCCTCCGCACAGCGCCAGGCCTGACGCCACCGAGGTCAGCTCGCTGCCACTGCGCAGGCGGTCTTCCCCAAAGCGCCGCGCAAAGATGTGCCGCACCGCAGGCACGAGCGAGCTACCGCCGGTCGTAAACACCGCATCGACTTGCTCGGGTCGCACCTGGGTCTTGTCGAGCAGCGCGGTCACGGCCTGCTCAATGGCGGTCAGCTCGGGCGAAATCCACGACTCGAAGTCGGTGCGGCTCACCGGCTCATCAAGGCGCAGCGGTCCGTCCTGGAAGACCACGCGGCTGTGCGAAGCAGAAGACAGCTCGACCTTGGCGCGCTCGACCGCCTGATACAGCCGATAGCCGAGGTCTTTGTCGACCAGGTGAATCAGCGCCTCAATCGCGGCGGGCCGCTCGGCCTGGCGCACGATGTCTTCCAACAGGTGCATGGTGTCGCGGGTCTTGAGAAAGGACATGTGGTGCCAGCGCGCGAGCCGCAGGTACAGCCACGGTGGCACCGGCATGCGCTTGCCCTGGGTGACGTAGTGCGAGCCTTTGCCAAGCAGCGGCGCGATCAGGTTGACGATGATGCGGCTGTCGAAGGCGTCTCCGGCCAGGGCGACACCTTCGGTGCCCAGGATGTCTTTGCGGGTGCGACCGCGCGCACGCACACCGGGCCCGACGCGCATCAAGCAAAAGTCGCTGGTGCCGCCGCCGAAGTCGGCAATCAAGACCAGCTCGTCTTGAGACAAGCGGCTTTCGTAGTGGTAGGCAGCGGCGACCGGCTCGTATTCAAAGACGACATCGGAAAAGCCGCCCAGGCGCAGCGCGTGGGACAGCCGACCGAGTGCGTACTGCTCGATCTCTTCTTCGGCAGAAGGATCGACCTCGCTGTCGTCTTCGCGACCGCTGACAAAGCGAACCGGACGCCCGACGACGATGCGCTCGGGTAGATCCCCAAACTGCGCAAGCGCGCCACGCCGCAGATCGCGGGCAATGAGCCCGATCAGCGCTTCGAGGGTGAACTTGTGGCCGTAGACGTGGGTGGCCTTGAACAGGCGACTGGCCAGATAGCTCTTGAGCGACTGAAGCAAGCGCCCGTGACCATCGGCTTGCAGGTAGGTCTCGATGGCCTCGGGGCCTGCAATCGACAGCGGCCTGCGATCGGGGCCCATTTCCTCGGGATCAAAGTAGAGCACCGAGCGAAACGTCTCGGTGGTCTTTGGGCCAAACGGAAAGCGCGTAAGCTGAACCTGCCCGCCCACAGCGGCGGCGATCGCACTGTTGGTGGTTCCGAAATCGAGTCCAAGTGAACGTGACATGGGCCGCGCAGCATAGTGGATCTGCAGCGCAAGCTCTGGCCGATTGCGCGTGACAAGCTGGCTACGCGGGCCCGGCTTCTTCCAGCTTGCGGGACAAGGTCTGCCGGGTGACGCCGAGCTTTTGGGCGGCAAGGGTTCGGTTGCCCCCGCACAGGCTGAGCACGCGGCGGATGTGGGACAGCTCGATCTCGGCCAAGGTGGCAATCGGGGCGTCGGGGGATGCGCTGGGCACCGGACAGGCAGCGGCCACGGCGCGCGGGTGCAGGTCGGACGGCAGGTGCTCGGGCAAAAGCAGCGCGTCGTCGTAGAGCAGCGCGGCGCGGGAGATCATGGCCTTGAGCTCACGGACGTTGCCGGGCCAGCCGTAGCGACACAACAGCGCCTGGGCCGGGGCGGAAATGCCCTGCCAGCTTCGGCGAAACTCTTGGCTGGCGCTGCGCAGGAAGTGATCGGCGAGCAGCAAGATGTCGTCGGGTCGATCACGCAGGGGCGGCAGCTCGACGGTCATGGCGTTTAGGCGAAACAGCAGGTCGCCGCGAAAGGTCTTGTCGGCGGCCATGGCGCGCAGGTCGCGGTGGGTGGCGGCGATGACGCGGACATCGACCTTGCGCACGGCGGTGGCGCCGACGCGGCGGAAGGTGCGCTGCTCTAAGAAGGTCAGCAGCTTGGCCTGGGCGCTGGCACTGAGGTCGCCGATCTCATCGAGAAACAAGGTGCCGCCGTCGGCGATCTCGACCAGGCCGAGCTTGCGCTCGCGGGCATCGGAAAAGGCGCCGCGCTCGTGGCCAAACAGCTCGCTCTCGACCAGCGTCTCGGGCAAGGTGGAGCAGTTTAGCTCGACGAGCGGACCCCGCTGGCGGGCGGAGCGCTCATGGAGGAGCTGGGCGACGAGCTGCTTGCCGGTGCCGCTTTCCCCCTGGATGAGCACGGTCTGCACGGGGCTGCGGGCGATCAGCTCGATCTCGCGCAGCTTGGCCGCCATGACGGACGAGGCAAAGAGAATCCCGCCGCTGTCGCCCTGCTGGCGGGAGCGCCGGGCCAGGTAATCGACGCGGCCTTCTAGCTCACTTGTGCGGGCGGCGTTGCGAACGGTGGTGACGATCTCTTCTAGCTCGAAGGGCTTGCGGATGAAGTCGTAGCCGCCAAGCTTCATCGCTTCGACGGCTTGTTCAAGCGTGGCGTGGGCGCTGATCAGGATGACCTTGGTCTCGGGGGACAGCTGGCGGATGCGGCGCAGGACTTCGATGCCGGTGATGTCGCCGAGGATGAGGTCGAGCAGGACGACATCGGGACGGGCTTTGACAAAGTGCTGCCAGGCCTGCTCGCCACTGCTGGCGACCGTGACCTCGAAGCCCTCTTGCAAGAGCACGCCGCGAAGCGAGGACAGGATAAGGGCCTCATCGTCGGCCACCAGGACATGCGCAGACATGGCGATCTTGTATCACGCGGACGGGGCGGTGTCGCTCAGCGTGACGGCAGCGAGCGCATCGGCAGAGTCACTCTGCGGCTGGAGCGGGACGAGCAGCGTAAAGTCGGCCCCCGATCGATCGGTGCGGTTGGTCGCCACGATGAGGCCGCCGTGCTCGCGGGCGATGTTCTGGGACAGGGCCAGGCCCAGGCCGTTGCCGCGCGGCTTGGTCGTATAGAAGGGCTGAAACAGGTGGGGCATGACCGCGTCCGAGATCCCCTGCCCTTCATCGCGCACCGACACAGCCAGCATGGACTGGCCCTTGTGATCGCGCAGGGCGGCTTGGACCAAGACGGTGGCACCGGGTGGACTCGCCTGGGCGGCATTGATGATCAGGTTGGACAGCACCTGCGTGATGAGCATCGGGTCCACCGAGACAGCGGGCAGCGCGGACGACGGCTGGCAGACAAGCTGCACGTCGGCGGTCGCGAGCGCGGGACGGGACGCTTCGTGGGCCATGGACAACAGCGACGGCACCGAAAGGGACGACAGGCGCGGGGCGAGCGGGCGGGCGTAGGTGAGCATGCGGCGGACGAGCTGCTCGACGCGGGCGATTTCCTGGCTGACGACCTGGGCGGTGTCGCGGGCGGCCTGGGCGCTGGGGCTGTCGTCGTCACTGCGGCTGCGGGCGAGCAGCTGGACGGCGGCCTTGATGCCGGTGAGGGGATTGAGGATCTCGTGGGCGAGCTTGGCGGCGACTTCGCCGATGGCGGACATCTTTTCACTTTGGATGAGCCGGCGGCGCTGCTCGGCGATGGCGGCGTCGGTTTCTTCGATCTTTCGCAAGATGGCGCTCATGTGCTCACCGAGCGCTTCAAAGCCGGCGCGACCGGGCGGGACTTCGATGCGGATGCGCTGGGCGGCGGACGCCACCTGAAGCTGAAGCTCATAGATCGGACGGGCGACGCGGCGGGCGACCAAAAAGCCGACGAGCAAGCTGGTGATCATGCCAAGCAGGCTGCTGCTGACAAGCAGCGTGGTGTCGCGTCGCAAGGTGTGCTGGACGCGGGCGCGCTCCTCGCGGGCTTGGGCGGCAGAGGTGCGGACAAACTCTTCGGACAGGTGAACGAGATCGTTGAGCTGGCTGTAGATGCGCTGATGCTGAAGGCGGACTTCTTTGGACTCACCGCGCCGGAAGCTGGCAATCATGGCGGTGTGCTCGGCGTCTAGCTGGCGGTAGTCGCGACGGATGCGCTCCAGCAGGTGGCGTTCTTCGGCGGTGTCGGCGGTGCGGTCGGCTTGGGTGAGCCAGTCGGCGAACTCGCGGCGGCCTTGGTCCAGCTCGCGCAGCCAGCGCTCATCGCCGGTAAACATGAAGTCGACGGCAAAGCCCTTTTGGTAGAGAAGGAGCTGAAAGACCTCGCTTTCATCGAGAAGGGCGAGGCGCTGGGCCATCTCGGCATCGTTTTGCAGAGACAGTCGGCGCAGCGAGCCCAGCCCAAGCCCGCAGACAATCGCGAGCGCGACCATCGAGACCATCGAAGCGACGACAATCCGCTTGGTGAGCAAGCTGGAGGGCGTCTGGCCTTCGACGAGCGGATCGGAGCTGGGCAGGCTGCTACCGGGGGACGAAACAGGCGAAGGCGGAGCGGGCACAGGGGGCGACGGGTCCATAAAGCGTCCTTTGCGGGCTGATGCTCGTACAAATGCGGGCTGTCGCGATTGACAAAAGCGGGGCGCGGGTCGTAAATCCGCCGTCTCAATCCACCTTCTGGTGACAAGGAAGAACCGATGCTTACGTTTCGCTCACTTCTGTTGGGAATGGCGGTCCTTGGGGCTGCGTGTGGACCGGCGACGCAGACCGTGCCGGACGATGCGGCCAAGGCAGCGGCGGCGGCCAAGGATGCCGACTCGTGTGCGGCTCCGAAGGACTGCTACAACAAGGCGGCGCTGGCGCTGCAGGCCAAAGACAATGTCAAGGCGCTGAAGTTTCTGCCGGGCGCGTGTGATCACGACAGCAAGGCGTGTGTCATCGCGGCAGAGATCTTGTCGCAAGGCAAAGGCGTCGCGGCAGACCAGCCGAAGGCGGCGGACTATTACAAGCGCGGCTGTGATGGCGGAATCCTGGTCGCGTGCGCAAACGAAGCGAGCCTGCGCTACACGGGTGAAGGCGGCGTGCAGGTCGACAAGACGCGGGCGCGGGCGCTGTTTGAAAAGACCTGCGGGCCGGAGATGCTGGACAACTGCAACAACGCGGCGACGATGATGTCGAGCGGCGATGGCGGGCCGGAAGACAAGCCGAAGGCGCGCAGCCTGTTTGACATGGCGTGCTCGGGCGCGTTTTTGCAAGCGTGCGTGGCCGGTGGCGCGATGTACCTGGGCGGCCAGGGCGGCGCGGAAGACAAGGCCAAGGCCAAGACCTACTTTGAAAAAGCCTGCGACGGCAAAAACGCGGACGGCTGCTTCAACCTGGGCGTTCTGTACGGCAGCGGCAACGGCGTCACCAAGGACATCGACAAGTCGCAGCAGTTTTTCCAAAAGGGCTGTGACCTGGGCAACAAGAAGTCGTGCGAGACGCTGGAGCAGCTCAAAGCGGACATCGAAAAAGCCAAAGCGCCGCAGCCCAAAGCAAAGG
>CALMML010000069.1 GCA_937868485.1 uncultured Myxococcales bacterium
TCGAACGTCATCGCGTGACCGCGCAGCGCATGCCCAAGCAGCCAGCCATACGGCCACGTCGAGTCCGGCACCTTCCCAAGCCGCGCCGCCAGTTCCTGCTGCTCGCGCTGCAAGATGGCGCGCTTTTCCTCGTCATCGCCCGAGCGACGAATCGCCGCCTCGCGACTGATGATGGCGCGCACGTCTTCCCAGCAGCGATGGCGAACCCGCGACTGCGCCTGCCGCTCTTGCTGCTCGCGCAGGCTCGCAATCGCCGCCTTGGCTTCCTCGGGGTCGTTCGCCAAAAACAGGACCAGCTGCTCCGCGCCTAGCTCGCTCTGCGCCGCCGGATTGCTCGTCTGGTTGTCGGCGCTCTGGATCAGATCCGACATCCAGCGCAGCTTGCCGAGCACATACTCCAGCCGCACCACGTCGAGGCTCTTTCGCGCCAGCAGGAACTTGATCTCGACGACCGCCTGCCGATTGCCTTGCCGAATCGCTCGCCCGTTGCGCTGCCGCAGCGTGTTCGGCTCCCACGGCAGGTCGAGGTGATAGACCCGACACGTCCGCAGGTGCAGGTCGATTCCCTCATACGCGGCCATGTTGCAGATGACCACGTCGTACTCGGGGTCTTGCGCTTCGACTTCGACCGTGCCGTCGGGCGCAATCACCGCAGGCGTGCCGTTGAACTTGTCGGCAATCGCCAGTCGCTTGACCGGGTCTTTGGCGACGGAGCCGTTGATGATGGCAATCCGCTCCTTGGGAAAGCCTGCCGCCACCAGCAGCATCACCAGCCAGCGATGCACCGCGATGTTGTCGCAGAACACGATGTGCCCGCAGTCGGGAATCGCCATGATCAGCGCCACCACTCCGTCGAGCTTCGCCGAGCCAGGCCGATTCACCGTCGTCGCGTTGTTCCACGTCCACTGGTCGCGCAGCTTCTTTTTGCGCACCCACGTCGCCCGCGCGAGCCGCCGCAGCTCGTCCGTCTCCGCTTCCCACCGCTCCATCACGTCCGGCGTCGCCTCGCTTCTCGCCGCCTGATAGCGGTCATCGAGCGAGCCCTGCTTTTCGCGCTGACTCGTCATCACCACGAGCGCCAGCCGTCGCTCCAGCTCGGGCTTTGGCACATCGGGATGCTCGGCGGGCAGCGACTCATAGGCGCGCAGCTCTTTGGTGTTCGGCCCCGACGCCAGCTCGGGATGAATCGTCACCAGCTGTAGCCGCGACAGAAGCGACAGCGCCTTGTTCTTCGCCGCCTTCACCGACTTGGCGTTCTTGCCGCCGCCAGCCATCCGTCCCATCGCCTTCAGCGTCGCCTGATACTCCGCCGCCAGCCGGTAATAGACCTTCGACTGCGTCATATCCATATCGACAAAGACTTGATCGACCTTTGACTCTGGCAGCTTGAGCCCGACTTCTTCCGCCGTCCGAAACTCTGCATAGCGAAAGATGATGTCGCGCAGCTCAATCAGGTTGCGAAAGCCTGCCACAATGGGCTGTTTCTTTACCGACATATCTGGCTGCACAACTTCGCGCCGCTCGATTCGCAGATATCGATCAATGAAGTTTTCAACGCTGTAGATACCGACATTTTGCCAAGCGCGCTCATTGACCAGGCCAATCAGCGTGAAGTATTCAAGCGGCGAGTTCTTCGCTGGCGTCGCCGACAGCAGATACGTTCCGCCCGGTGTCTTGTTCGCCTTCGAGACGTAGAAGCGCCGCACCGCCAGGTCGAAGCCTCGGTCGCTGCCGTCCTCGATCGCGCCCAGATACTTCGGCGTGCCGCCTTCGAGCCCGGTGATCGGCCAGATGTTCTTGAAGTTCTGCGCCTCGTCGATCATGAGCAGGTCAATGCCCACCTGCTCAAAGGTCAGTCCCTCGTCGGTGGCTGCCGCTCGCTCGCCCGCCCAGCGGTCGGTCGCTTCGTCGATGAGCGCGCGGTTTCTCTCGGACAGCGTGCTGTACTTGTCGGCAATCGTGCGCAGCAGCGCTTCTTCCTTCCGCTTTTGCGCAAGCAGCTCCTCGGCGATCTTCTCCTTCGCCGCTTCCCGCTCCTCCTCGCTCAGCGCCTGCCACTCCTCTTCGCCGAGCAGCCGCTGCGCCCGATCATCGGACACCGTCGGCGCTTTCATGTCGGTCCCGTCGCTCTCGCGCTTTTCCGCTCGGGCAATCGTCTCGGCAAAGTCGCGCGCCGTCAGCTGAAGCTTGCGAATCAGCACCGGCGACGAGCGCGCAAACTCTCGCCAGGTATCCATCGACACGCCGAGCCGACCAAACATCGAATACGAGACAATCGCCACGTCGTACTGGCCCGACTGAAACCGTCGCCACTTGGTGATGCGCTCCTCGGCAGAGTCCACCTGCGACACCCACACGCCGCGCCGGTTTAAGTAGCGATTGGCCCCGACGACCAGCACGTTGTAGTCGGGCAGACAGCGCTTCACGTCGCGATACCACTTCCAGATCAGCGTGTTCGGCACGACGACAACCGGTCGCCTGGCGAGTCCTCGCTCTCGCTGTACCGCGATGGTGGCGATGCCGGAAAAGGTCTTGCCGACGCCGGTATCGAAGGCGTTGAGCGTGCCGCCGTAGTGACACATCCGACGCACGACCGCGTTCTGATGCGGCGCGAGGACAATCTGCTTGCCCCAGCGCGCCATCGCAATCGGCCCGCTCTCGAACGTCGGCAGGACAAAGCTACCAAGCGCCTCGTTGTAGCCCGCTTCGAGCAGCTCGATGCGCGACTGCTCGGCAGTGACCCAGGCTTTGAAGTGGGTGATGGCTGCCGTCGAATAGGCGACGCGGGCACGGTCGAGCGCTTCCTCGGCGGACTCTTCGTTGCCGTCTTCATCGACGAGCTTGCGATACGGTGGCCGAAACAGCGCCAGGTCGTAGTTCAGAAACCCAATCAGCACCGCCAGCTCCGACTTGCTGCCGAGCTTGGCCTCCAGGTTCGGATACGGCGTGCCCTCCAGCGTCACAAGGCCACTGTCGCGACTGAGCTGACCGACGGGACCGCGCAGATACGTCGACATCCACTCGCGCAGAAGCTCCATCGGTATCCAGCCGAGGCGCGGGCTCGGGTCCATCTCGGTGATGCGGGCAAAGCGCACAAGCTCCCGCAGCCGTGCCGTCTGGGCCGCCGCAATCGTCGAGTTCTTCGCCTGGGCGAGCGCCCGTCGATAGCGCGGCATGATTGCGCCGCTGAAGTAGCTGTCCGCGCTCATCCAGACCGGCGGCTCGTCGAAGTCTTTGGCCCAGCCCGCCTTGACCAGCTCCGACTCCGCTTCGTCGGGACTCATGCCGGGCAGGCCCAGGCCGCTGCGGAAGGTGAGCAGCGCCGTGACCGTAAAAGGCCCCGACGATGAAAACAGCCAGCTCGCCATCGCCGGGATGCTGTCGCCGCCTTGGTACTTTTCGGTGTACGCGGGCCGCTGAGCCAGCGTCGGCAGGATCTCGCCCGTTGGCCCAAACACCGACAGCAGCGACGCAATGCCCGTGCTCTCTCGAAAGTCGGTCAGGCTCGCGAGGTTGTTCGCCGCTGCCCAGTCGAGCACCGCGCTGTAAAGCTCCTGATGCAGCGCCGCCGCTCGCGCAATCGTCGACGACTCGCCCCGCGCCAGCAGATCCAGATACACACCGACGCGCTCGCCGAGCACCGCTGCCGTGCGGACATGCTCGGGCAGCTCGGCCTCGATGGCGCGCTTCTGCACGACGGGCGGGCTGGTGTAGGTAATCCGCTGCGGCGCGCAGTTGATGCAGCGAGGCCGGACATCGACGGCAGGCAAGCCGCTGTAGTCGCCCTTGACGGTGTAGCGATACTCGTCCTCGTCGCGGGTCTTGCCCTTTTCCTCGCCCAAGATGTGCGTCGGGAACGCCTCGTAGTAGCGACCCTTTGCGATCTCCACGTCTTCGGGGAGCACCTCGTCGAGCAGCCCGCCGCGCGACTCCAAGATCACAAGGTCGGTGACAATCTGCGCGCCCGGAAACAGGTTCGACGGCAGACGGAACGCGACCCGCAGGTGCGCCTCACGCAAGATCCGCGAGCGCAGGTTTTCAAAGTACGGCGTCGTCGCGGACATGAAGCCATACGGGATGATGAAGACGCCGATGCCGCCCTCGGCGAGAAGCTCCAGACAGCGACGCATGAAGTAGACATAGGCGCGCGTGTCCTTGTGGTCGGTATCGGGATCGATCGCCGCCTCGCTGCCGCGCTGACCGTAGGGCGGATTGCTGACGACGAGGCCAAAGCGGCCCCGCGCCCGGCTGCCGACGCTGACAAACCACTCCTCGAAGCTGCTGTTCAGCACCTGGATGTCGGGACGCACGCGCCCAAGCAGCGCCGACGACAGACGGCTGTACTCGATGGCCGTCCACGACACCCTCTCG
>CALMML010000070.1 GCA_937868485.1 uncultured Myxococcales bacterium
CTCCAAGCTTCCAGAGCGCGACTCCAAGCTTCCAGAGCGCGACTCCAAGCTTCCAAAGCGCGACTCTCAGCGTTCTAAGCGCTGCTGCCCGCGCTGGCTGCGTGGCACACGGAACACAAGACCGCGCTTTGGCGCCTGCGAAAAGGGGTGTGATGGCAGCAATCAGCGACGACAAGCGGCCAAGTGCGCTTTCAGATACTTGGAAGGCAGCTCGCGTCCGATGATGGTTCCCACCTGTCGCGAGCAGTCCACCAGCGCTTCCAGGTTCACGCCCGTCTCCACGCCCATTCCATCAAGCATGTAGATCAAGTCTTCCGTTGCCAGGTTGCCACTGGCACCGGGCGCATACGGACAGCCACCCAGCCCACCGAGCGCGCTGTCTACCGTCGTAATACCAAGCTGAAGCCCGACCAGCACGTTCGCCAGCGCCGTGCCACGGGTGTCGTGAAAGTGCAGCGCAAGCTGATCGAGCGAGCAGTGCTTGCCCAGCCGCAGCAGCACATCTTCTACCTGCCGTGGCGTCGCCACACCAATGGTGTCACCGAGCGAGATCTGATACGCGCCCAGGTTGAGCAGCCTATCGACCAGCCGCACGGTGGACTCTGGATCGACCTTGCCTTCATACGGGCAGCCGTACACCGTCGAGATATAGGCCCGAACGCGCGCGCCGGCTTGCTTGGCCGGTGCGACGACTTCTTCAAACGCGACCAGCGTCTCGGCCATCGTCTTGTTGATGTTCTTCTTGTTGTGCGTCTCCGAGGCCGACATAAAGACAGCGACCTCTTTCATCCCCGCATCCAGGGCCGAGTCGAGTCCACGTCGGTTCGGAACCAAGCAAGAATAGCCCACACCGGCCCGTCGAGTGATTCCGCGTGCGACCTCGCTGGCGTCCGCAAGCTGCGGAATCCACTTCGGGTTGACGAAGCTGGTGATTTCAATCTGCGGCAGACCCGTCTGCGACAGAGCATTGATGAGCGCAATCTTGTCCGCCGTCGGAACCATCCGTTGTTCGTTCTGAAGTCCGTCACGAGGACCCACTTCATAGACGGTGACGCGCGATGGAAGACCCGAAAAAAGCGGCGACGATTGCGATTGCGCGCTCATACGCTCAGTGTATCCCCAAAGAAGCCATCCGGTCAGGGAGCTGCGTAAGCGCTGCCTGTGCGGCTTGGTGCTCAGCCTCGCGCTTGCTGCGTCCTTTGCCTCGTCCCAGCTCTTCGTTGTCGAGCCAAACCGCGACTTCAAACACTCGCTCGTGATCTGGGCCTTCAGTCGAAATCACTTCGTAGCGAGGCCGCGAGCGCCGCTGCGCCTGTAGCAGCTCTTGCAGCGCCGACTTGTAGTCGAGCGAGCGATGAACCATTACGCGCTGCACCTCGTCTTGAAGCAGTCGTCGCGCCACACGCAAGACCGCCGCAAAGCCCGCATCGCGATACAGCGCCGCGAACACCGCTTCGTAGGCATCGGCAAGGAGCGATGGCTTTTGACGACCACCGCTCAGCTCTTCCCCGCGACCGAGCAGCAAAAACCGCCCCAGCTCAATCTGCTGCGCCAGCTTCGACAGCATCGTCTCGCTCACAATCTGCGAGCGCAGCAGCGACAGCGTGCCTTCAGACAGCTCCGCGCCACCTTCCATCAACAAGTGCGTCACAGCAAGCTGCAGCACGGCATCGCCCAGAAACTCCAGCCGCTCGTTGTCAGGCAGGTGCTGGGCGCGCTCATTGACGAAGCTGCGATGCCGAATCGCGTTGGCCAGCAGCGAGCGGTCCGAGAATGTGTGGCCCAAATAACCTTCTAGGACTGGCAGATCCTCATGTTCCGAAGACGCAGACACCCGGCGCTTATAACACCTGACGCCACAAATGCGGAAGGTGACTTCCCCAAAACGGCTCGCTCCTGCTAGCTTGGCGCCACGCTGGTCGCGACGGAATCCGTCCACAAAAAGGTCTGCGTGCGCTCGCTGTCTGTTTGCTTGGCTTTAGGCTTGCTGGCTGTCTGGTCCGTGATGTCCTCGTCGGCACACGGAGAGGAATCGCTGCGTCCAACCGAAGCGCCCCATGCAGCCGAAGCACAGGCGAGCCCGCGCGAGACTGCCGCCACCGAGTTTGCGTCCGCACACCGCGCGTTTGAAATCGGCGACTACGAGCGCGCCCAAAAGCACTACAGCCGGGCGTATCAGCTGCTGCCGCACCCAAGCACGCTCTACAACCTGGCGCTCACCCAAGAGCGGCTGCTCGACTACGAAGCGGCGGCGCACTCGTTCGAGCAGTTTTTGGCAATGCCGCTCAGCGAAGACCCTGAGTCGGCGCGACTTCAGCAGACCAGGCAGCGGCTGGCGGAGCGGTCGATCAAGCGCCTACGCAACCTACCCGCGCGGATCTCGGCATCGGCAGTGCCAGATCCTGCGACGGTGTCGGTTCATCCAATCCAGGCCGATGGACAGCCTGGCGCAGCGATGGCGCAAGGCCAGACGCCTGGCATCTTCACCCTGCCCGCTGGACGCTATCGCCTGCGCTATCACCGGGATGGCTACTTTCCTGACGAAGTGGACTTTGACGCGCACATCGGCCAAGCGCTGCTGTTTTCGCGACAGCTGAAGGCCCGTCCGCGCCCGCTGCTGATTGAAACGACGCCGCCAGCGAAGCTGTTTCTGGATGACCGCCCGCTTGGCATGACGCCATTTTCCGGCGCCGTGGAGCTAGGCAGCCACCGCCTGCGCTTTGAAAAGCCGTTTCACCTGACGCAGCAGCGACCGCTGGAGCTTGCAGCAGGAACCGGCACGCTGCGCTTTCACCTGACGCTAGAGCCCAGCGGTCGAACCGACATGATTGTGGGCGGCGCGCTGGCAGGTGCGGGGCTCGGCTTGATGGTGCTGCGACTGTTTCAAGGCGAAATCGAAAACTTCGAAAACATGCCGCTGCGCGAGATCTACAAGCCACTTGTTGCAGCAGCACTTCCAGCCGTCGTAGGAGCCACGGT
>CALMML010000071.1 GCA_937868485.1 uncultured Myxococcales bacterium
CCGTGCAAACATCCAGCGGATTTCCGCATCCTCGGCAGCTTGTCATACATGATGCGGGTGTCGTTGCCACGAGAGCGGGTCACATCCATCGCCACCACGATGGGCGTATCGTTTTTGCACTCACGGATCTTGCCGTGCGGATTGAGCTCGGGATGCACTCCGCGACGGGCCGACGCTTCCGCAGCCGAGCCATAGCCACGATAGGTAAACACATCTCGCTGGTTGGCTCTGGCATCGAGCGCAACGTCTTCATCGTAAAAACCACCACCCATCGAAGTCCTCCCTGTGCGAGCGTCTCGCCAAGCCGTCGTCACGGCCCAGTCGGTTCATCCATCTCCAGCGGCAGAAAGCGCGACGGACCAAACACCTCGGTGCGGAGCGTCTGAAGCTGCGCCGCCGTTTCCCACGCATCTTGCGCACGCTGCCGAGGACTGTCGCGCGTCAAAAACTGCACAAAGCGAGCAAAGCGCTCATCGACCTGCGGCGGAATCGTCCCGAGCCGAACATCCCCACCGAGCAGATACACCATCGTCTTGCCGAGCGAGTACAAGTCCGACGCTGGCAGCGGCGGCTTGCGTGCCATCACTTCCGGCGGACTGAAGTCGGGATTGTGCGCACGAAAGCCCTGCCCCGTCTGTTCCGGTGCCACCACTGCGTAGGTCCAGTCGATCAGAAAGACGTTGTGATCTTCGGGACGGACCAACAGGTGCGCGGGCTCGATGTTGGCGTGAATGATTCCTTGCTGGTGCACAAAGCCGAGCACCGACAGTGCGCGCGCCAAAATCCAGGCCACATGCTCAGCGCTCAGTCCCGACGGATAGCGCTCGCGCACTGCGTCCAGATCGTAGCCGTCCAGATAGGCAAAGATGCTGCCCGCTTGTCCCGACGGCGCCATGAACTGATCAACCAGCGTCGGCAGGTGCTTGCGCTGCGGACCGTCGCAGCCTTGCAGCGAGCGCACGATCCGCGCCTCTTCCATCATCAGATCGTTGTCTTCGCGCTGCATCGCAACCTTGACCGTCACGGGCTGTCCTTCGTGCGGTCCCTGCGTCCCAACCCCGCGATAGAGCATCGCCACGTCGCCCTGCGCCATGATGCGATGAACCCGATAGCTCCCCGACGGAGTGGTAATGGAAAAGTCCACCTCTGACGTCGGCGATGGCGTCGGCACACTGCGCAGCCGAGGCGGCGGACGCACCACCTGCGCAGGCGATGACGTCGGCTCCGACTCGGTAGGCTCCGGGCTTACGCGCTGACTCTCTAGCTCACGCACGGCGCGCTGATGCCAGTCGTACAGCTTGCTCAGCAGGTGCCGCGCGCTGTTCTGTGCCAAGACGTTTGAGCCAAAGCGCTCGGGCCGAAGCCGCCGCACCAGCACCACGTACTCTTCTTCGATCAGCAGCAGCCGCTCATCGACGCTCAGATCCCGCAGCAGAAGCGACGGAAAGACATCCTGCGTCGATCGAGCCGCCGACACCAGCGACTGAATCTCGGCCAGATCTTCATGCAGCAACGAAATCCCCCCGCGTGACCCGTCGTCCCTTCGCTCGGGCCCCTCGACTAGAAGAATAGGCGTCCCGCCCGGGCTGCAACAGACCGTTTGCCAACCGATAGAAACCACTTCGCTTTTGGGATGCTGGGAGCGGACAGACGATGCCAGCGCTGATTCAGGCGATGGGCTAGCGAGCCGCCATCGCAGAGGTGTAGACCCGGAACGTCTTGGGCGTCGCCGCGACCGAAAACACATTCACCGAAAACGGACACTCATCCCCGGCGGGCAGCGTCTGCTGCGACAAGATTCCGTCTTGCATGCCGACGATCTTTTGATCCGCCCCAAACAGCAGTGCGACGACGCGAACGTGCTGCACATCGGCCTTGTCTTTGTTGCGCAGCCTGCCGGTCAGGTTGTAGCCACCGAGCGACGTCGGAGCCAGCTTGGCCGACTCGACCGCCAGGTCAAAGCGCTGCGGCGAGCCGTACGTCATCGCCTTGGGCGCAAACTGATAGCTGACCGACGCATACTTCGGCGCACGCGACACCAGGAGCTTGATCGGAAACTCCTCACCGGGCAGCAGGTTCATGGTGGACGTAAAGCCCATTCCCACCGCCAGCTTGTGATGCTGTGCGTCCCACAGCGTCGCTTCCACCCGAGGATGATCAATCGGCGCTTCCCCGGTGTTCTTCACCAGACCGACGATGTACAGGTTGCCGACGCGATCGGGTAGCTCGGTGGCCTGATCGAAGGTGCCTCGGACCACTTTGGGCGCTTCCACTTCGGCACCGCCAAACTCCTGCGGCGACGACGCTTTCGGCAGTGCTTCGCTGTCTGATCCTGCGCTCCGGCCCGAAGACGAGCTGGTTCCAAACCGCTTCTCCAGGCTCGCCGCCACGCTGCGCTGAATCATCCGCGACCGAGCTGCTTGCCGACGCTGCTCTGACAGCTTGACGCGCAGCGTAACCAGCGCGACCAGACCGCCGATCGTCAGCACCGCCAGTGCAACGGTTCGGGCAGTGCTCTGCGCGGAAGGAGGCGACGGCTTTGCCGCTGGACGCACCGGCGCAGGCGCGGTGATGTGCAAGCTGGCTTTGCAGTGGTTGCAGCGATACTCGCCGTCAGACAGTCGCGTCAGATCGGTGCTGGCACAGTGTTCACAGCGCAAGATGTTCACGATGACGACCCTCTCCCGTTGCGCCCCCCGTGCAGGTACATCACCCACCACGCAGAGCTGCCGGGAGATTTTAGCAGCAGCGCCCACCCACTGGCGCGAAAAACCCCCGAACATCCCCCTCGGTGACCGCGGCGCGGTTCGAACGCGCGACCTACTGTTTAGGAACGGGGGCGAATTCGCCTCTTTTTCCGTCGCTGATGGATCCGGGGTTCCTGGTTCTGTCACACGAACTGTCACACCGCTGGATGTTGCGCTCGCGAGCTCGTGCAGCCTTCCGGGCTGCAAGTGCGCGTAGCGCTCGGTCACGCTGACGGAGCTGTGCCCCAGGTAGTCGCGCACCTCGGTGATGCTCCACGCGCGGCCCCAGGTGCCTTGCAGCAGGTGCGAGGCGCACGTGTGGCGAAAGGAGTGGAACTTCACATCGTGGCGGATGCCGGCCTTGTCCCGGCTGTGCGTGGACCAGCCCGCATCGTAACCTTCGCTGTGCATCCCGCCGCGCGGGGAAGGGAAGACCAGATCCTGCGGGGACGTATCGAGCGACCGTTCCCGCACCCTGCGGAGCACCTGTGCGGCGCGTGGCAGCAGTGGGAACCTTCGGACCTTGCCCGCCTTGGTCGGCCCGTCGTAGCTGTGGCGCGCTACGCACTCGGGGCGCTCCGTGTCGATCGAGACGTCGCCCCACCGCAGCCCCCACAG
>CALMML010000072.1 GCA_937868485.1 uncultured Myxococcales bacterium
CGGTCTGCAAAGGCATGGATCACTGCGTCGAGTGCGTTGTAAACGGCGACTGTGCGGATGCGGCCAAGCCAGCGTGCGACGGCACCACCGATAGCTGCGTTCCGTGCACGGCGGCGTTTGGCTGCAACGGTGCGACGCCGAAGTGCAAGGAAAACGCGAACCCGGCGATGAACCAGTGTGTCGAGTGTCTGGCCAATGCCGACTGCGCGGGCGTGGCGGGCAAGCCAGCGTGCGATACGACGACGAATCAGTGCGTGCCGTGCTTGGCGGGCTTTGGTTGTACGGCGCCGAACGCGCAGTGCAAGGTGAACGCAAACTCGGCGATGAACCAGTGCGTGCAGTGTCTGGCAGACGGAAACTGCTTGGGAACTCCGGCGACTCCGGCGTGCGATCTGGGAATCAACAAGTGCGTGGCTTGTACGGCGGTGAACACGATGGCGTGCGTCGCTCCGTTTTCCAAGTGCTTGACCAACCTGGACGCGAACAAGAACAAGTGCGTCGAGTGTACGGCCAGCGCGCAGTGCGGAACGTCAAAGCCACTGTGTGACACCGTCACGAGCAATCGCTGCACCGAGTGTCTGGTCAACATGGACTGCACCAGCATGTCGACTCCCAAGTGCTTGGTCGATAACACCGACGTGACCAAGAACGCCTGCGTGGGCTGCTTGATGAACGCAGACTGCATGAACCCGACGCCGATCTGCGAGATGACGACGACGCACAAGTGCGTGGCCTGCCTTGCGGACGTCGACTGCGGCGCTGGGAAGTACTGCATCACGAACGCCAACCCGCTGCTGAACAAGTGCGTCTCATGTCGAAACGATGCGGACTGCGGCGCTGGAACACCGGCGTGCGATATCGCGACCAAGACCTGCGTGCCTTGTCGTGCGAGCGGTGCGGTGCCTCACGTCGGCTGCATGAACCCGACGGCTGCTTGCTTGGTGAACGCAAACCCCGCCATGAACATGTGTGTAGAGTGCACGATGGACGCACACTGCAACGGTGGCAAGACCTGCCAGATGGACAACACCTGCGCGTAAGCTGGCTGGTGTGACTGCGTGCGCTGTTGGATGCGCGGTGACTTCATCGCGCTCCGCTCACCTGGACGTCTCTTCCGCGCTACCTTTTCAACGTCATGATGCACAAGACACTGCGTTCGAATGGCTGTCGGCTTAGCTACTACGTGGAAGGACAGGGTCCTTCGGTGGTGCTGATTCACGGAACGTCGGTAGGAGGAAGTGCCTGGCGTCCTCAGCTGGATGCGCTGGTTCCGCACTTTCGCTGTCTGTGGTTTGACAATCGCGGGTATGGACAGAGTCTGCCGATTCCTGCGGCTCTTTCCGTCGAAGACATGGGCGCAGATGTGCTGGCGCTGATGGATGCAGAGTCGATGGATCGCGCGCACCTCATCGGTCATTCCTTGGGCGGAGCGATTGCGGTCAGTGCAGCTTCCCAAGCGCCAAGTCGCGTGCTGAGTCTGTCTCTGCTGAACACGTTTGTGTCAGGAAAAACGCCGCTGCGACTGGATCCACTGCTGCTGTGGAAGAACCTGCGATCGATGATCGGAACGCTGTCGATGCGTCGACGTGCGCTGCTGGAGCTGATGATGCCAGCGTCCTATCTGGCGCAGCACAACGTGGACAAGCTGGCGCAGCATGTGAGCGCGCTGTTTGGTCGCGAGATAGGAACGCTGCCGCGCGTGGCGATGAAACAGATTGCGGCGATGAGTCGCTTTGATTCCGCAGCGCTTTTGCCGAAGCTGAAAGGGATTCCTACGCTGGTGATGAGCGCTCGGTATGATCTGCTGACGCCACCGTCGGAAGGAAAGCGACTTGCAGAGGGTCTAAATGGTCGCTACGTAGAGCTTTCCGATGCCGCGCATGCTGCACCGATTCAGTGTCCTGAAGAAGTGAACGCACTGCTTCTGTCTCACCTTCGCGGGTAGCTGCGGAGATCTCTGTCTGCTGCTCTTTTTCGTCGCTACTTCATTCCCATCGCGAGTTGATAGTCGATCGCAGGCAGCAGCTGAATCTGTCCGATGCGTGGCAGCGGAAACGGAACGAAGCCGCGATCTTTCCAGATCACCCACAGATAAGAGGAGTCTTCGAGGACTCTTTCAAAGCGAAACGCCACACGGGTGGGAATGCCTTGCGGACTGACGGAAAGCACGGTCGCGGTCATGTTGGAAAGCGTCACTTGCTGACCCACGGACATGGGCAGAGACGGACTCCGAAACACACTACTGAGCGGATCGTGAAGGAATCCTTCGCTGGGCTCTAGTACCAGGGTTTTTTCGTCGGTACGCGTGACCAGTAGCGATCCCCTTTGCACCACAGAGAGCAGCCGAATCGCATCCCCCAGCTTCTGGGTCTGCAAGAACCGATAGCTGACCGAATAGACCGCAACCAGCGGATCGGGCGCGTTGAGCATGACCAAGGTGTGATCAGGAAACAGCTCACTTGGGGGCAGTGTGGCTGCTGCGCGCGGAACGATCGATCCAAAGGTGCTCGCCAAAAAGGAAATCCGCAGCGGCAGAAGGACACTGGCCAGTGCGATGTGAATCAGCAGCAGTGCAATCGCGATGGTGCTTCGTAGTGCGCGTCGGATTCCGTGGTGCTGCGCGCGCGTTTGCCACAGCACGGTGATGAGCTGACTGAGCAGTCCGAACGCGCCAAGTCCTGAGCAGAGCAGCAGTCGATCTCCGGGCCATACCGCACAAACGGGCAGCAGAGACAGCGTCATTCCGGTCGCAAAAAAAGCAGCCGTCTTGGCCGTGTGGGACTGCAACTTCAAGACGCGATAACAGAGCAGGGAAAAGACTCCCAGACACAGCGAAGCAACGAACGCCGCAGCAGGCAGAATCGAAGTCGGAGTCTGCATCCAGACATCAGCGGGCGGCAGTCCAAGCTGCGCCAGCAGGAGCAGCGGCAAGCGAATCAGCACCGTCGATAGATAGTGCAGCGGCTCGCTCGCCGGATCGATGTACATTCCGCTTCCGGCACTGCCATATCCTAGCAGCTTGTAGGTTGCAGCCCAGAGCACTCCGATGAGCGCGTAGGGAAGAAGACTGAGCAGTCGCGTGCGCAGGGGTCCTTGTTCCATCCACACCACGTAGGCAAACAGATATGCGGCAGCTCCGACGGCAGTTTCCCCGGAAAGGAGTCCGAGCGCAAAGCACAGCGGACCGACAAGCTTGCCGCTTGGAAAGGATCCTTGTCGATAGCGGATGAAGCAGAGCAGGGCCATGGCAGAAAACAGAACCGCCCACAGCGCGTTGCGATTGGCAATCCACATCACCACCATGGAGTGCGCATCATCGACGGCAAACATCAGGACTGCGAGCGCGGCGGTGAGCGTCACACCAAGCAGTCTTTGATACAGGGTTCCCAGCACGTACACGATGCCAAAAAAGAGAAACAGACTTTCCAGATGCATCAGCCACGCGGCATCGGGCCACAGCCGATAATCCAGCGCGTGATGCAGAGAGCTAAGTGGACGAAAGAACGCGAGCCGCAGGTTGGGAGTCGTCCACCACGGCCACAGACCTTGCTGCAGGTGATGCTGAAAGTAGCTGCGATCTGGACCTTGAAAGTGAAACAGATCCCAGTCTCCGCGTGGACCGCCCGGAAAGCGGAACTGTGGCCAAAACGTCAGTCGCTGCGGATAGTCATCGAGCATAAAGCCGGCACTGAGCGCAGGAATCATCAGCACAAACGTCAGCAGACAGATCCACAGCAGCAGACGCTTCGATGAAGCCATCGAGTTGATCCACGAACGAAGAGACGAAAACAGAGACACAAAGACTCTCTTCATGGTGCCTTTCCTGCGCTGACTGTAGCGCGAGGTCTGCATGGTGTGTTGCACAGAATCAGCGAAAGGAGCGAATACACGTACAACGCCAAAGAAGACGCACCACGGACGCAAAAAACTGTGCGATGATCGGGAGCTATGCACAGGTCTGTGGAGGGAGTCTGATGCTAGACCGTATGACGCAAGGCCGCTGGCTTTGGTCGCTGGGATGTCTGTCCCTTTGCGTTCCGCTGTCGGGATGTATGAAGCGGAGCATCGGTGCCGCAGATGAATCGGCGCTGCCTCGGGAAGGTCGCGATGCTCCGCAGCCGGCTGCGCTGAAAAACTTCCTCAAAGACAAGGAAGTGAAGACCACACCGGGTCTGTTTGTCACCTACTCCTACCGTACCAAGACGTACATGCTGGTGCAGGGCAAGCAGCTGGGGAAGCCGTTTCTGATGACGCTCGCAGTCAGTCAAGGAACCGGACGGCGTGGCTCGGATGTGCTGGGTACGCTGACCGGAATGATGCTGCAAGAGCGGATGATCATGCCGGTGCGTCACGGAAATCGCTTGTATCTGATCGAGCAGCCGCATGCGTACTTGGATCAGAAGGACGCTTGGTCGGCGGTTCATCGGACGTTTTCTCCGACGGTGATTGCGTCTCTTCCGATCTTGGCAGAAGACCGCGCAGTCGCAAAGGAATCGGAAAAGGAATCGGAAAAGGAATCGGAAACAGACGCAGCAAAGGAATCAGGAAAAGACGCAGCGCGGAGCAAGCGTCGAACGAAAGAACCGACAAACACCGGCGATGTGCTGGTGGGACTGGATGAGCTGCTGCTGGAAGATCTGCTGGCGGGTGCTGCGATTGGACGCGATCATCAGAAGGCATCACGCAAGCTTAGCTATGTGGAAGGACTGAACGGAACCTCGCAGAGTACATCGCTGCGGGTTCGTCTGGGATATCAAGCTGCGACCGTTACGGATCTGGGTCACGAGGTCAACTCGGTTGGGATCACGTATTCCTTTTTGCAGCTCCCACAGATTCCGATGCAGCGTCGGGCCGCCGATGATCGGATGGGCACCTTTGTGAAGTCCTTTCGGGACTTTCACAGCAAAAATCCCAAGCAGGAATCGCACGCGGTGGCGCGCTGGCGACTGGAACCTCATCATCGAGAAGGAGACCTGATCGTTCCGGTTCGTCCGATTGTGTTCTATCTGGATCCGGCGACTCCCAAAGCGTATCAGCCGTATATTTTGGACGGAGTTCGTCAGTGGAATCGTGCGTTCGAAGCTGCGGGCTGGAAGGATGCGATTCGTGCGGCGGTGCTTCCGAGCAAGACCGCGCTGGATGATCCGCGCCTCGCGGTGATTCACTGGGATGTGGGGGAACACTCGCTTGGGGGAAGAGGCTCTCCGGTGGTTGATCCGCGCTCGGGAGAGATCCTGACAGCGTCCCTGATTCTGTCGAGCAGTCCGGTGCGCGAAGGTCTGCGTCAGCGTCAAAAGTGGCTGAGTCCAACCGATGCAGAGACACCCAGCACGGCGCTCAGTCAGGATGAAGAGGAGCTGTCTGCGGTTCTGGGTCAGCAGGGAGACGTTCTGCGCGCGCTGCTGCTGAGTCAAAAAGCGATCCTTCCCAGCGATTCCCTTCCTGATCCGCTGATTGGACAGAAGCTGCGCTATATCGCGATGCACGAAGCCGGTCATGCGCTGGGACTTCGTCACAACTTTCGCGCAAGCACGCTGTGTCCGTCCGATAAGCTCGGTGATCCAAGCTGGCTGAAACAGAGTCCTTCGATCGCGTCGGTGATGGACTATCCAGCGATCAACTTGCCCAGCGGATCTGGATCGGAGTTTCTGCCGGACTTTCCCTATTATCCGCTTAGCATTGGTCCTTCGGATCTGCTGAGCATTGCGTATGCGTACTCTCCTGATCCGCTGTATGCCGCATCGCTTGCAAGCCAGGCCGCACAGTGGGGTTATGTCTTTGGCAGCGACGAAGAAGCGAACTTGGATGCGGACCCCTCTGTGCAGCGCTGGGACTTGGGAAGTGAGCCACTTGTCTGGGCCAAAGAGCGTACGCAGAAGATCAAAGAGCTGTGGCAAAAGCTCTCGCAAGGGAGCCTTCGTCCAGGTGAGCGTCCGGCGGATGTGACCCAGCTTGCGCGCTCTCTGCTTCATGACTATCGCAGCGCGGTCGGATCGGTTCCTTCCTACATTGGGGGTCGCTACGGATCGCGTGATCACATCGGGGATGCATCGTTTCATCCCGCTGCGCGTCCCGTCGAAAAGAGCAAGCAGAGTGCGGCGCTGACGTTTCTGCTAAGTGATGTGTTTGCGGAAAGTACGCTGCCGATCACTCCGATGCTGGCGCAGCAGCTTGGGGAAGACTATCTGACTCCGCGCAGACTGGCTGGTGCTCGGCAAGTGATGACTCCGTTGTGGCGACAAGTGCTCGAGCTGCGGCTTCACACGCTGGAAGAGCTGCTCGATCCTCTGCGCGTACGGCGCATGATCGATGGCGAGCAAGCGTTCGGACGTGACGCGGTACTTACCGTCGGAGAGCTGCTGTCACAGCTGACCCAGTCGATCTGTTCCGATGTGCTCAGTGGACCCTCTGCACCGATCTCTCCACAGCGCAGAGAGCTTCAGCTTCGCTACGTAGAGCGGCTGAGTCAGCTGGTGCTGCACACGTCACCGGAACGCATGCACGCGCGTGCGCAAGCGCGCTATCAGCTTCAGCTACTGGATAGCAAGCTGGATGAACAGAAGGCCAAACGCAGTGCGCTGGATGTCGATACGCGCGCGCACCTTAGCGATCTTTCAGATGCGATTTCTTCGACGCTGAGCGGCTCTCGAGTGATTCATCAAGGTCACGATGGACACGCGCACACTGGGGTCTTGGAACCGCTCGATTGATCGGCCTGTTGGGGGCTCTGCTTCGGAGACCCCGGACTGGGGAAAAAATCCCACCCCCTGATGAGTGTTTTCCCACTTTCGCGACGGAAAAAGCGCAGTCATAACTCTGTACAGATGGCGGTCGCGTCGTGCGGCCAAGACGGATTCTTTCGCGGATTCCTTCCCCCTTGCAGACAGAGGTCTTCCTATGACTCGTACTCGTACGCTTCGGTTTCTGTCCCATATGGCGATCTTCTCTTGCTCCGCTGCGATGCTGGTGTCTGGTTGTGCGCAGAACCAGCCCGATGCCGCGTCCACGGAAGAGGAGCTGCTTGCCGCTGCGGTGACTGCGAAAGGCTCGTCGCTGCGTACGCTCGGTTTTGAGTCCGCATCGCTCGATTCAGTGAGCAAGCAGCCCGTGTTTCTGTCCGGTCGGGTGGCGGCCTCTGTTCGGAGCGGAGAAGAAGCGCGCGACTTTGCGATGAACATCCTTTCGCGCTCGCTGCGGCTCGCTCCAGAGTCCGACTTTGCGTTCCAGCGGGAAGTGCGCGAGCCCGATGGCTATCGCTATCTGCGACTGGGTCAGACGCACGGAGGCATTCCTGTGCTCGGTGGCGAGCTGACCCTGCAAGTGGCCGAAGATGGCGCGGTTCACTCTGTGCTGGGACGTACGCTGCCTGCGCTGCGAATCGGAACGCGACCCTCTCTGAGCGGAGACGCTGCGCTTTCGACGGCGCTGGCGGGCCTTGTCAAAGACGGAAAGCCGCTGACGCACAAGGCTCCCACGCTGGTGATCTTCGGGGATGAGGAGTCCGGCAACCTGGCGCTCGCCTATCACGCGGTCGTCGAATACCAAGGTGCAGAAGGTCACGCGTTTGAAGATCTGCTGATCGATGCGCACAGCGCTCGCGTGCTGTCGCAGGTCTCGCGCATTCACACCGGGCTCAGCCGATCGATCTATGACGGCAAGAGCAAGTGCCTTTCGACCGGCAGCGAGCTTCCCGGCACGCTCCTTTACAACGAGGGCGGAACCAGCACCGACACCATTGCCAACGCCGCGTACACCAACACCGGCTCGACCTACTGGTTCTATAAGAACTTCTTAAACCGTGACTCGTATGACGGCGCGGGCGCGCTGCTCAAGTCGTCGGTTCACTTCACGTTCTCGACGGGATTTTCGTGCTCTGGCGCGAACGCGGCTTGGCTTGGCGATCCCTACAACCAGATGGTGTATGGCGACGGAGACTCGACGACGTTTAAGGCGCTCTCGCTTGCCATCGACGTCACCGCGCACGAGCTGACCCACGCTGTGACCGATAAGACCTCAAGCCTGGTGTATTCAAACGAGTCTGGCGCGCTCAACGAAGGCATGTCCGATATCTTCGGCGCAGCGGCGGAAGCGTGGGTTGCGTCTGGTGGTAGCTCGTCGGGCAATCCAGCCAGCATCACCGCGACCGCCAACACCTGGAAGATCGGTGAAGAGGTCGCCAAGGCAGGACTTGCCGGCGGTGCGCTGCGCTTTATGAACAACCCGACCGCCGACGCCTACAGCAAAGACTATTACCCCGAGCGCATCACCGGCACTTCGGACAACGGCGGCGTTCACGGCAACAGCGGCATCGCCAACCTGGCGTTCTATCTGCTGTCGCAGGGCGGTACACATCCGCGCGCCAAGACCACAGTGTCCGTCACCGGCATCGGCATCGAAAAGGCCACCAAGATCTTCTTTAAGGCCAACACCGCGATCTTGACCAGCTCGGCCAAGTTCCAAGATGCACGCAATGCCACCGCGCAGGCTGCCAAGGATCTGTACGGAAGCTGCTCGGAAGAGTGGGTCAATACCCAAAAGTCGTGGGACGCCGTCGGAGTTCCCGGCACCTGGACGCCTTGCGGAACCGGAGACACGGTTGCTCCGACGGTCAGCCTGACGGCCCCGACCGCTGGATCGACGCTGACCGGATCGACGACCGTTTCGGCCACTGCCAGCGACAACATCGGCGTCGACAGCGTCGACTTCTACGCGGGCACCACCTTGATTGGCAGCGACAACACCGCGCCGTACTCGATCAGCTGGAACACCACGACCGTCGCAAACGGAACCTACAGCATCACGGCCAAGGCCAAAGATGGCGCAGGCAACGTCGGAACCTCGACGAGCGTATCGGTCACTGTCTCGAACAGCGGCACCGGCACCAGCCAGAACGAAGCCGAGCCAAACGGATCGTTTAACCAGGGCAACGTCGTCTCGACCTCGGGAACCACGGTGAACGGCTTTATCTCGTCGAGCGCAGACGACGACTACTTCAAGGTCACGCTCGGCGCGGGCAAGACGCTACAAGCCGATCTGACGCCGCCGTCTGCTTCGGACTTTGACGTGTACATCTACGATCAGTCGAAGGCGCTCGTCGCCAAGAGCGAAAAAGATGCCGGCCTCGTCGATTCCGCCAGCGCCACCAACAAGGCCGCCAGCGCCGGAACCTTCTGGGTCTACGTCAAGTACTACTCGGGCGCGTCGAAGGTGAACCCGTACAAGCTGAAGCTGACCTTCTAGCCCATGTCGCTCCGTCGGTCACGATCCCGATCGGCGGAGCGCTTGGCTGTGTCGCCCGTGCTGCCGCTTCGATTCGTTTGCACCCTCGCTGCTTCGCGCTACTGTGCGACGCATGGCACAGAGCAAAGCCTCGAACGTCTCCGCCTATCTGGAAGAGCTTCCCGTCGAGCGTCGCGAGATCGTCTCGGCGATTCGCTCGGTCCTCTGCGAAAACCTGCCGCCCGGTTTTTCCGAGACGATGGTCTACGGAATGATTGGCTACGTGATTCCGCTGTCGGTGTATCCGAACACCTACAACGGTCAGCCGCTGACGGTGGCGGCGCTCGCGTCGCAGAAAGGCTATGTGTCGCTGTACCTGATGTCGATCTACGGCGATCCAGCACTCTCAACGTGGTTTGTCGACGCGCATCGGCAGCTTGGCAAGGTGCTCGACATGGGCAAGTCGTGTCTGCGTGTGCGGAATCTCGACGACATCTCGCTGCCGATTGTCGGTCAAGCGATCGCCAAGGTCAGCGCCGAGCAGTTTGTCGCGACCTACGAAGCTGCGCGTGCGCAGACCCGCACCGCGACCCGTCGAGCCAACGCCCGCTCCACCAAAACCCGAGCAGCGGCCCAGCCGTAAGTGGGCCAAATCATGACGGTTTTTCGTCGTCAGAGTTGACAGATCGACCTGTCGCAGACCACATTGAGCGTCCACATGCACTTTTTGTTTCGCAGGCTCTCGGTCCCACAGACGCTGCTGCGATGTTCGCTGGTTGTCGCTGTGCTGTATCTGGCTGGGTGTGCGGCCTTCGTCGAAAACTTTCGTCCGGTGATCTACGGCAAGACCGCCAAAGAGAACTACGAAAAGGGCATTCGCTCGATGAAGGGCGAAAGCAGTCTCGACGCAGCCAAGTACTTCAACTACGTCCGACAAAACTGGCCGACGTCACGCTGGGTGCCGTGGGCGGAGCTGGGCTTGGCTGACTCCGCGTTTTCCCGCGAGGCCTACATCGAGGCCATCGACGGCTACAAGACCTTCATCGCCAGCCATCCGCGTCATCCCAAGACGGTCGATGGCTACTGCGCGTTCAAGATCGGTGAGTCGTACTTCAAGCAGATTCCGTCGGACTTTTTCGTGCTGCCACCGTCGTACGAAAAGGATCAAGGCCCGGTCATTGATGCGCAGCGAGAGCTGACGAGCTTCCTTGATCGCTACGGACAGAGCGCGTATGCCGACTCGGGTCGCAAGCTGCTCGCCGACGTGATTCAGCGACTGGCGGATCATGAGCTGTACGTCGCTCGCTACTACCTGGAGCGAGGCCGAACCAAGGCCGCGATCGGTCGACTGGAATTCGTGGTGCGTGAGTATCCACGGGCGCGGCGTGATGCGGAAGTGCTGATGCTGCTCGGGCAGGTGTATCTGAAGCAAGGGGAGCCCAAGGATGCGCGCGATGCGTTCCGTCGCCTGGTGATCGAGCATCCCGACGACTACCGCATCGAGCAAGCCAAGATCTTCCTCGACTACATCGGCACTGCGTTTGGCGACTTGCCGCCACCTGCGCCGCTTCCTCCTCGGAAGAGCCCTGGTGCGAGCCGATCCACGGCTTCCGACGACAGTGAGCTACTGCCGCCCGAGTAGCTCGTCACGGGCGCCGCTTGACGTCTTCCGTGGGCAGAAACTACACTAGGACGCTTACTAACCTCTGAACAGCGGTTTGCTTTCGTGGCCAATTCTGGAAATAAAGAAAAGCTCATCGAAGCAGCGCAGCAATTGGCTGAAAAAGGCCAGTTTGACAAAGCGCTTCGTGAATATCTCAAGGTTGCCGCCGAGGACGAAAACGATGTCCTCGTTTGGGTGCGGATCGGCGACTTGTACGTCAAGCTCGGTCAAAAGAGCGAAGCAATCGCCAACTATCAGCGCGTTGCGCAGCTCTATATCGCCAGCGGTCAGCCTGATAAAGCCACTTCGGTTTATCAGCAAATTCTTCAGCTCGATCCGAAGTCCGCTGATACTTATATGTCGCTAGGTGGTCTGTATCGCGACATGAACAAAGTTCCGCTGGCTATGCAGCAGTTCGAGCTGGCGGCGCAGCTGTATTCACGGGTTGGCAAGCACGCGCAGTCGCTGCGTGCCGAACAAGCGGTGGTGGATCTGGCACCAGAGAGCCTGCCGCGTCGGATTCGCTTGGCTGAGCTGTACTCGAAGGAAAGTCTACCGACGGAAGCGGCCCGCGAGTTTCGTCAGGCGAGCCTGCTGCTCAAGAGCCAGAATCGCATGGACGACTGGGCGAAGGTGGTGGAACGTCTGCTGTTCCACGCTCCGTCGGATGTTGCGATATCCAACGAGCTGGCTCGGTACTATCTGTCTGTGAACGATAGCCTGCGAGCACTGTCACGGCTCCAGACTTCTTTTAAAGAACATCGTAACGACAAAGAGCTGCTTGAGCTATTGGCGCAAGCCTTTGTGAAGCTGCAAAAGCCGGACAAAGCGATTGCTGTGTTGAAAGAGCTGGCGCGGCTTCATAACGATCGCAGAGCGGCTGAGTCGGTGTATCGCAAGGTGCTGGCCATTGATCCCAGCGACGTGGATGCGCAGGGCGCGGTGGGCGGTGGCTCGCTGCCGGCTGCTTCGGCTGCGCAGACCCACTTTACGTCTGCACTGATTCTCAATTCTCCCAGTCCGGGGCCGGTGCCGTCGTCGAAGTCGTCGCCGATTCCTGGTTCTGTGGTTTCGGCGGGGCGTCCGACGCCACTGGTGGTTCCAGCCATGCAAGCACGTACAAGCTCCGACATCACGCCGGTGGTGGGTGTTCGTCTCGATGGTACGGTTCCGCCGACGACTCGTCCCGTCGAACAGCTGAGCGATGAAGAAGAGCAAGATCGCGTGCTCAGCGAGTCGGACTCGTTTGTACGGTTTGGGCTCAAAGGCAAGGCGCTGGAATCGCTGCGCGCGACGCTGTCGCATCGACCGCACCTGCACAAAGTGCGTGAAAAGCTGGCCAAGGTCTACGAATCGCTGGGTCAGTTTCGTCCCGCGATTGCCGAGCTGCGAACGCTGGCCGATCGCGCCGTCAGCCACGAAGAGCAGTCTCGCTATCTGCGAGAGATCCTGCGGCTGGATAACCGCGATGGAGCCGCGTCGGAGCGTCTGCGTCGAATCAGCGGTGAGTTTAAGCCGGTCTCGTCGCCGTCTGTCGATGAAGATGAGCCGGTGATCGAGATGTCAGCGTCGGAAGATGACGGTCCGACTTCGCCCAATCCGGTGGTGTCGACCCGTGGAGAGCCGCTGCCGTTGCCGCCTGCTCCGTCGGGGCCGCCAAGCCGTCCTCCGGTGTCAGACAAGCCATCGTCGCGTCAGTCGTCGCCGTCGCAGCGCAGTGGCACGCTGCGAGAAGAGCTGGCCGAGGTCGAGTTCTTCATGCAGCAGCGGATGTTCGACGATGCCAAGCGGCTTCTGCGCCTGCTGTCGTCGCGGTATCCGCACAGTCAGACCGTTCAAAACAAGCTGGCCGAGCTGAGTGGAAGTAGCTCTGCATCCGACGAAAACCTGATCGAGCTAGAGCCCGAAGAGCTTGTGCCCGACAGCACGCCGCCGGTTAGCAGTCCCGCGCTGCCGCCCGCGAGCAAGAAGGCGCCGCCGCTTGCTTCGGCGCGTAGTATTCCGGTTCCTCCGTCGGGAACAACGCCGCAGCCGGCTGCGCAGGACAAGAGCGGACCGATCGAGACACGCGATCCGAGTGAGTCGTATCAGCGTGGCATCGCCCATCGCAACCGAGGTCAGCACGCGCTGGCGATTGGCGAGTTCAAGGTTGCGATGCAAGAGCGCAAGCTGGCTGGTCGGGCGGCGCTGATGCTCGGGCAGTGTTATCGCGATCTGTCGCAGCTTCGTGAAGCCGTCGAGGTCTTCAAAGAAGGTCTCTACATGCCGTCGGTGTCCGACGCAGACTTGGCAGAGCTGAACTATCAGCTCGCGCAGTGCTATGAGCGACTGCACAACAACAAAGAAGCGATCTACTTCTATCAGCAGGCGCAGCAGACGCAGCCGGGTTACAAAGACTCGGCGGTGCGAGTGAGCGCGCTGCGTCGCTAGTCGAGCGGTTGTGACGCGCTGACGAGGGGACGGCGCGTCGGATCAGGTCTTTGGGATGTTGGCTCGACGGAGCGTCGCGTGCCGCTAGTACTGTAGGCCGCGATCTTTGCGCAGCTTTTCTTCGTCAAAGCCTGGCTCGACGTAGATGCGACGAAGGTGCGGATACTTCGCGCGCAGTGCCGCTTCCAGATCGTTGATCTTGCTCTCGAGCGCATCCATCGTCAGCTCGCGGGCGAAGCGAATCTTGATCGCGGCCAGCACTTCCTGCGGCGCAATGTGAATGGTTCGCAGGTGAATGACCGCGAGCACGCCCGGCTGCTGCTCGGCCAGCGCGATGATCTGCTCGTGTTCTTCCTTTGGAACCGCTTCGCCAATCAGCAGGCTCATCGAGTCTCTTCCGAGGAAGATCGCCACCACCAGCAGCGCCATACCGACGACAATCGACGCCAGTGCATCCCACAGCGGGTTTCCGGTCAGGTGACTTGCGACGATTCCGATGAGCGCCACCGCCAAACCGAACAGCGCCGCGAGATCTTCAAACAGCACCGTCAGCACCGTCGGATCGCGCGCATCTTCGATGGTCTTTTTGAGCCCTTTGCCCGCCGTCATGTGCAGAAACTCCTGCACCGCCGCACGCAGCGACCAGCTCTCCAGCACCAGCGACACGCCGAGCACGATGATTGCCCACTTCACATCACCGTGTGCGGACGCTTGTCCGTGCGCGATGTGCCACAGCTTTTCGCTGCCTTCCCAGATGCTGACCGCCGCACCGATGAGGAAGATGCTACCAGCGACGATGAACGCCCAAAAATACGTCTCGGTGCCGTAGCCAAACGGATGAAGCGCGTCGGGCGGTCGCGAGCTGCGACGCATTCCGATGAGCAAGAACGCCTGGTTCGACGTGTCCGCCAGCGAGTGGACCGCTTCCGCCAGCATCGCGGTCGATCCACTGATCGCTGCGGCCACAAACTTAAACACTGCGATGAGCAGGTTGATGATCAGCGCCACCACCACCACGCGGTGTCCGCCGCTGTGGCCTGTTGGCTCTTGTTCGCTCATGATGTTCCCCCCCCTTTACGGCACGCGATCTTGCAGCGAGTCTCCCGACGCGATGGGTTTGTCTCCAGCCGCGAGCAGCAGTCGCAGCCACAGCTCACCGATGCCTTCGCCTTGCTCCGCTGCGCAGACGAGCGCTTTTCCACCCAGCACCCGCGACAGGATCTGCGCCGCTGGCTTTCGCTCGGACTTGGCCAGCTTGTCGGCCTTGGTCAGCACCGGAATCACCTTGCGACCGAGCCCGCGCAGGTACGTTGCCAGCTCGCTTTCGTCGAACAGCAGCTCTTCCACCTGCGGAGACATCACCCTGCGTGCGTCGCACAGCATTGCCACCGCGCGCAGGTTTTCCCGGCCACTTAAGTACTCTTCCATCATCTTTTGCCAGCTGGCGCGCTCGGTGCGGCTGACTTCCGCGTAGCCGTAACCTGGCAAGTCCGCGAGCAGCACGTCGACGGGACGCTCGGGACCGCTTAGCGTTGCACGGAAAAAGTTGATGAGTCGCGTCCGTCCCGGCGTCTTCGACACCCTGGCCAGACCGCGACGACCGAGCAGCGCATTGAGCAGCGTCGACTTTCCCACGTTGCTGCGACCACAGATGGCGACTTCAGTCACGGTGGGCGACGGCCACTGCGTGCGGGTTGGTGCGCTGGCGACAAACTCGCTGCGAAGGATATGCATAGGCGGGCTCATTGTACCTTGGGTTCGACTAGGCTTTGCGAAGGACCAGGCTGACGTTTGCGCCGCCTTGCGAGAGCGTGGGCAGCAGCACATGACGAACCAGCGCGTCACGCGGCGAAAGGACAAGCCCCGGCAGGCTGCGACCTGGATCGGGCGCTTCACAGTGTACGGTTCCTGGCACTTTTTGTGCGCAGAGCGACCACAGGGCCGCACCCAGGCGTACACCAGCGGAGGTCTGCCACTCGCCACACTGGCCAATGACCGACGAAATGGCGACGTGCTCTGCTGCGGGTCCAAGCGCTTGTCGGAGCGCGCTTGTTTCCATCTCATCGAGCGAGCTTCCGTTGCCCGCACCAGCGACATAGTCGATCTGGTCTGCCGTCAGGCCCGCAGCTTGAAGGCTCTTGGTGATCGCCGCGCCAGCTTCGGAGGATGCCGCGCCAGCTGCCGACCAGCCGACTCGAGCACGATGATCACCCGCTCGACCCACGCCTGATAGATACGCGAGAGCTGGACCGCTCAGCGTCCGATCCGCTCGCTCGAGCAGCACCACCACGGCACCTTCACCGGGCACGATGCCTTGACCACGCGCTTCGTAGGGATGAATCGGCGGACGCTCGGCGGAAGCCAGATCCGGCGACAGCAGCGACATCTGCGACAGACCATGAACCAGCCACGGCGACAGCTCATCGCAGCCACCACACAGCACAGCATCGGCCCGGTCGGTTGCGATCAGCTCAGCGCCGGTTGCGATCGCTTCGGGCAGCGACAGCTCGCGGTGATTGACGGTGATGTTTGGTCCGGTCAGACCCAGCTCAATCGCCAGCAGTCCCGACGACGCATTCATGACCGTATACGGAAACACTGCGGGTGACGCGGCAGCCATTCCGTCAGCGATGAAGCTGCGAACAAACTCAATGGTGGAAGAAAGTCCGCCGAGTCCAGTGCCGAGCACCACACCCACGCGATCGGCTCCATGGGTGCGAACGGCAGCGGATTCCGTCGGAGCGACACCGGGAGCCAGACCCAATGCTTCACGCGCAGCAACGACACACATCTGCGCGAGCCGTGGCATGCGACGACGCTTCCCCGCATCAATATGGGCTTGCGCGCCAAAGTCATCGACGCAGCCAGCCCAGAGCGACTGACCTCGCTGCTCACTCGGAAGCTGGCTCGATAGCTCGACAGATCGACTGAATGCGGAGCGTCCTTCGGCCAGACCTGCGAAAAATGCCTGCCGCGTAGCGCCGAGCGGTGTGACCAGCCCGAGTCCGGTGATGGCCACCTTCGGCAGAAGCGAGACGCTAGACATGGCGCTATTTGCTATCATGCAAGCCATGGCGAAAACGAAAAAAATGGCAAGCCTGCTTCGAACGGCTGCCCCTGCGGTCGCCGGAGCAGTTCTCCTCGCTGCCCAGCCCGCAGAGGCCAAGATCCTCGAAGGCTACGTCGATGTGTACGTCGGCGGGATGTACGGCACTCCGCCCAAGCTCAGCTCGATCGTGACCCAGAAGTCCGAGCAAGCGGGCACCACCAAGGGCGCCGACTTCTTCGACTACAACTCCGGCGGACTGCTGGGCTTGCGCGGCGGCGTCGAGGTCCTTCACACCGACGTCTACGTTCAGTTCGATCAGTTCGTGACGATGCAGGGTTTTTCGGGCTCGACGATCCAGGGCATGATCGGCTGGGACTTTGAGCTGGGCTCGGGCGCGTGGCGTGGCGTTCTGGGCGGCTACGGCGGACTCATCTTCGGTCTTCCCTATCGCACCGAGTATCCGATCGATCGCAAGCAGATCGCGTGGTTCGGACTCGGCGCGGAAGGCCAAGCGGGCGTCGAGTACTACCTAAATCGCTTCTTCGTCCTCAACTTCACCGGCACCTTCGGCTACCACTACATGCTCGCCGGGGCAGAGCAGGTCATCATCGACATGGCGGGCAATACCGAACAGACCCGCACCCACGGCTTCCACCTGCTTGGCAAGCTCGGTCTGCGCTTCCAGCTTGGCATCTAAAACCTGTGCCGAGACACCGGGCGGTTTTGCTATCGTCCGGTCATGAGCGACCCAGGAAAGCCCGTTGTTATCACTTGTGCTCTCACCGGAGTCCTGACCGATCCGACCCAGCATCGCGTGCCGGTGACCGCCGTGCAGATGGCGCAAGCCGCTGCTGAAGCCCGCGACGCTGGTGCCACGGTGGTTCACTGTCACTACCGACAACAAACCCCAGGAATGGGTCGCTTTCCGACGTGGGAACCCGATGTCGTCGCGGAAATTGACGCAGCGATTCGCGCGCGCGTTCCCGACATCATCGTCAACATGTCGACGGGAGTCATCGGTCCTGATGTCAGCGCGCCGCTGGCTTGTCTTGCGCGGATTCGTCCCGAGATGGCCGCGCTCAACGCTGGATCGCTGAACTACTTGCGGGCACGCAGCGACGGACGCTGGGCCTGGCCGCCGATGCTGTTCGACAATCCCGTCGATAAGATCGAACAGTTTCTGTCTGCGATGAACCAGATCGGCACCGTTCCCGAGTGTGAGTGCTTCGACACGGGCATCGTTCGCTCGATCGGCCTGTTTCGGCAGGTGGGTCTTTTGAAAGGTCCGATTCACGTCTCGCTGGTGATGGGTGTTGCGTCGGGCATGCCGTGTAAGCCCGAGTGGCTGCCGCTCATCGTCGCAGAGCTTCCCGAAGGTGCGCACTTTCAGACGATCGGCATCGGTCAAAAAGAAGTCTGGCCGGTTCATCGTCGCGCCGCCGAGCTGGGTGGTCACTTGCGCACCGGCATCGAGGACACGTTCTATCTTCCCGACGGAACCAAGACCGATTCCAACGGACGCCTCGTCGATGCGCTGGTCAAGCTGGCGCGGGAAGTGGGCCGAGAGATCGCGACGGCGGCTCAAGCGCGAGAGATCCTCGGTGTGCTGCCGGTTCCCCACGGACCTTCCAGTTCGTGAGCGACGGGACGACATCGCCTGCGGAGCGCTGTCTCTCTCTGTGCTGTCTTGAAGCTGGGCGTGGCCGTCACCTGGCGGAAGGACTGCGCGAATGCGGCTATTCGGTTCGTCTGGCCTCGTCGCTGCCCGCACTGCTCGCAGCAACCGATGCGCAGCCTATTGATCTACTTGTCGTCGAGCTTCCGTCGCTAGATGATGACGTTGTTCGATCGCTTCATCGACGCTGTCCGACGCTGATTGTTGCGCTCAGTCCGCTGTCCGTCGGGGATGCTGCGCGGCTCATTGCGTCTGGTGCGTACGATGTCTTGCCGTCGCCGCTTCGTCTGTCCGAGCTTCGCTTGTCGCTCGAAAAAGCCGCAGCCCGAGAAGCCAGCCTCGGAGATCGTCGAGCCGCTCGCTTTGCGCCCACGCAGGTTCGCAGTGCTGAGCCGATCGCTTCCGTCGCTGCACCTGTCCCAGCCGGAGTCATTGCCGAGTCCACAGTGATGCGCGGACTGCTTGCGCAAGTCGCGCGTGTTGCGGTTCATCCGACGTCGGTGCTGCTGCTCGGTGAGTCGGGAACTGGCAAAGAAGTGCTGGCGCGGACGATTCATCAGCTCTCGCCGCGTCGAGACGGTCCGTTTGTTGCCATCAACTGTGGTGCGCTGCCTGAAGCGCTGCTTGAGAGCCTGCTGTTTGGTCACGTTCAAGGTGCGTTTACCGACGCGGTGCGCGATCAGCAGGGTGTCTTTGCCCGTGCGAGTGGTGGCACACTGTTTCTCGACGAGATCGGTGAGCTGCCGCTGGCGCTTCAGGTCAAGCTGCTGCGTGCGCTGCAAGAACAGAAGATCCTGCCGCTCGGGGCCAAAGACGAGCTGTCCGTCGATGTTCGCGTGATCGCTGCGACGCTGCGTAACCTCAGTCGAGAGGTCGATGCCAAGCGCTTTCGTGCCGATCTCTATTATCGTCTGAGCGTCGTCGAGCTGCTTGTTCCTCCGCTGCGAGAGCGCCGCGACGATATTTTGCCGCTTGCGGTTCATTTTTTGCGTCGAGCTGCGCAGCGTCTCGCTCGCCCGATCGTTGGAATCACCGAGCCCGCCGCGCGTGCGCTTCTGCGCTTCGACTTTCCCGGCAACGCGCGCGAGCTGGAAAACCTGATCGAGCGCGCCGTGGTGCTGTGCGATCACACCCAGCTGGATGTGACGGATCTGCCCTATTCGGTTGTTTCTCCGTCGCTGACACTTGATCATCAGCGCGTGGCTGCGACCGATGAAGCGGCGGACAGTGACGGGGACGTTACAGATCTATCGGTCAAGGCTGCGACGGCTCGTCTGGAACAGCGGCTGATCGCAAGAGCGCTGCACAAGACGCGCGGCAATCGCACCGCGGCGGCCAAGCTGCTTGGGCTGTCGCATCGGGCGCTGCTCTACAAGCTGCGCGAGTACGGCTTGGCGAGCGAAAAAGAGCCCTAACGTTTCAGATTCCTGGGGACTTTGCGGTCGATCTCGCAGCGGCTCGGCGAGCCGAACCAGACGCAGCGAGGACAGCGATTGACCAAAGGCCCCAAAAATAGGTAAAAATGTATGTATGTTCCGAGATAGCTTGCGCACCCTCGTAGAGAAGTCTGATGGCGCGGTCGCTGGACTGCTGATGGGCTTTGACGGCATCGCTGTGGAAAGCTATGCCAAAGACGCTCAGAAGCTCGACATCCAGACCGTCGGCATGGAGTTTTCGTTCATCCTTGCCCAGGTCAAAAAAGCTGCCGACATCATCGACGGTGGTGGTGTCGAAGAAGTCAGCATTCGCACCGAGCGCCTGACCCTGCTGATTCGCGTCCTGTCGAAGGATTACTTCGTCGCGCTGGCGCTGCTGCCTTCTGGCAACACCGGCAAAGGTCGCTATCTGCTTCGCGTCACGGCTCCGCAGATTCAAGCCGAGCTGTAATCGCGTATTTTCGATACCGATAGCGTTCTATGTGCTGAATGTGCATAGGCAATATCGGTATGTGGCTTCGGGGAAGCTCTCTTTTATGATATATTTCTCTGTATGAGAAAATATCTAATCGAGAGTCTATCTTCCTTGAAGTCACGCTTCTCCCGCTTGGTCTGCGCTGCGGCGCTGCTCGGTGCTGCCGCTGGTGGCTGTGGTGCGGTCACGGAGCAAGAGCTGACGCTCGCGGAGCAGACCCTTCACTATGATCTGATGCTGAATCTGAGCATCCCGCCTGCCTATCAGGGAGTGAAGGTTACTTGTTCCAATGGCTTTATCCAGTGCTCGGCACTGCCTGGCCTATTGGGATTGACCAGCAGCTATCAAGTGACCGGACTGTGCGATGAGCCAACCATGCTCTGCGCAGGTGACATCAAGCTGCTTGTGCTGTTTGTGGTCGATTTCTCGCAAGATCCAGCCTTTACCACGGGTTTTGCGCAGTCCAATGCCGACAATATGCGAGATGTACAGCTTTTCTATACCGCGCAAAACGGCGTTGATATCGACATAACCAAGATTGAAACCTACATCGGTCCCGACGGCATTCGCAGCACCACCGATCCGCGCGCTGTCTACTTGGGCACCGTCGGACCCCTGCCTCGCAAAGGTCAGATCAGCGACAACGGCAGCCCGCTTCCGGTGCCCGATGGCTCGCCCGCACACGATGTCTTCGTTGGTGCGATGCGTGATCCGTCCAAGCCGCTCAACGTGCTGATGGCTGTGACGGCACGCTACATCTCGGGCGATGCAGTTCCGTCGAAAGGCACGATCGATGTGAAGCTCAAGCCCGTGGTGAAGATGCTCAGTCGAGACGAATAGCCCGCCCGTCGCTGTGTCTACCTGTCCGCAAGGCCTGCGCGTAAATCCCTGGGTCTACCGATTCGAGGGCAGTTCCGACGCAGCCGCTGTGATTGGCCAGTGCTTGTCTCGCTGGCTCGACGTGATCGAAAACAGCCCGACACGCAGACCGCCATTGCGCAGCCAGTGCTCGTCGGAAATTGTACCTGCCGCCTGGGCCAGCTGTCGCTGTGTCGTCAAGATCGCCAGCCCAAAGCCCGGTGATCGTCGCTGAAGCATGCCAAGTGATCGATACAGTCCGACGAGCCGAGGCTCTTTGAGCCTTTTTCCATACGGCGGATTGCACAGAATCAAGCCCGACTGCGTCTTCGGGAGCGTCAGCTTTTGAATGTCGATGCAGCGCAGATCGAGCTGCGCAAGCACGCCGGCTCTCTCGGCATTGCGACGGGCCAGCTCGATCACGTCGGGATCGCGATCGCTGGCGACGATTGGGTTTGGCAGACTGGTCTTTTCCTGCGCGCGTGCTTCGTCGACAAGCGCTTGCCACAGCATCGGCTGATGTCCCGGCCAGTCAAAGAAGGCAAACCGACGGGAAAGGCCTGGCGCGCGTCCGAGCAAGATGTGTGCAGCCTCGATCGCCAGCGTCGCGGATCCACACATTGGATCGCACAGCGTCTGCGTCGGCTGAAAGCCTGCCAGCATAAGCAGCGCTGGAGCCAGCGTCTCACGCAGCGGTGCGCCGCCATCTTCTTGACGATATCCTCGTCGGTGAAGTAGCTCTCCCGATGAATCGACAGACAGCGTGAAGCGATCGGACTCGCCGCGAATCAGTACATGCAATAGTGGTGCACCTTCGTCCGCGACCAGCGAAAGACCTGCGTCCGCAAGTGCGCCTTCGACTCGCTCGGCGAGCGCTCCGGTGTGAATCAATCGACAGCGATGCGCCGTCGCAGAGACCTTGAGCCGAACCGGACCTTGGACAAACTGAGACCAGCGAAGTGCGGCTGTTTTCCGACGCAGCTCCTCGAAGTGTAGCGCAGTGACGGTTCCGACCCGAACCAGCACGCGCGTCGCCAGCCGCGTCCACAAATTGACCCGATACAGCGTCGACAGATCGCCGCGCAGCGTCACACCACCCGGAACCTGCACCGGATTTGCCGACGGAACCAGCGTCGCCAGCTCATGAAACAGACACGGTTCTAGCGACGGAGCCGCGATCGCAAACAGCTCAAGCTGCGTCGAAGATGGCAAAGAAACGCTCCACTTCACTGGGCTGATTGAACGCGTGCGGAGCGAGTCGAATTCCACCTGCGCGACGGGCAAACGCAACCTTGTTTGCCGCCAGACGAGCCGCCACCACAGAGACATCACCACGCGGCACAAACGTCACAATTGGCGAGCGCAGCGCACTTTTGACCGGCAGCAGAAGCTGTGCGCCTCGAGTGGCCAGTCCGGTGATCAGTCGGTCCGAGATCGACAGCGCCGCCTGATGCAGGTTGTCGATTCCACACGACAGCAGCCGATCGATCGACGCACCCGCAGCGACGGCAGACAGCAGTGGCGGAGATCCGGGCTCAAAGCGCTTCGCATCCGGCCTTGGGCTCCGTCGTGGATCGACCGCTTCTTCCGGCGTGCCATAGGTCATCGCTCCGTGCAAAAGCGGCTGAAGCTCCGTCGCACGCCCAGGTGCCAGCGCCAGCACTCCTTGCCCGAGTGGACCACACAGCCACTTGTGCGAGCCTCCGCAGACGGCATCGACGCCCATCGCCAGCAGATCGAACGGCAGCACACCGAGTCCTTGAATCGCATCGACGACGAGCCACGCTCCAACTCGTCGACACGCTTGGCTTAGCGCCGCCAGATCCAGCACCGCTCCCGTCTGATACTGCACCCAAGACACCGCCACCACGCGCGTCTGTGGACCGATGGCTGCGAGCACACTTTCCGTCGGAAGACTGAAGTCCGGCTCGGACTTGACGACGCGAATCAGTGCGCTCGCTCGCTGCGCAGCGACGTGCCATGGATACGCGTTCGATGGATATTCCTGATCCGTTGTAACGATCTCGTCGCCGGGCCGAAGGTGTAGCCCCAGCGCCACCTGCGAGATCGCCGCCGCGCAGGTCTGCATCAGCGACACATCCTCGGGTCGGGCACCGATCAGACGAGAAAACGAAGCGCGCGCTTGCTCATACTGACGAAACGCGCCATCGAGATCGAACCAGCCACGTCGCAGATGCTGGCTCATCTTTTGGATCGCAGCCTCGGCAGACAGACACATCGGAGCGACGCCCGCGTTATTGAACAACACCACGTCGCGGTCGATTGCAAAGTCAGAACGGAACTGTTCACCGACGGACTGCGCTGTGCTCATGTGGGTTATCCTGCGGCCTGAATCAGGTAGGCCTTGATGAACTCGTCTAAGTCTCCGTCGAGCACCGCATCCACGTTCCCGAGCTTCAGCTCGCTGCGGTGATCGGTCACCAGTCGATACGGCGCCAGCACGTACGAACGAATCTGGCTGCCCCACTCGATCGACTTTTTATGGCTGTTCGCTTCGTCGATCTTGGCTTCTTGCTCGCGTAGCTTTTGGGCATACATCATCGCGCGAAGCATCTTCATCGCCGTCGAGCGGTTCTTGTGCTGCGATCGCTCGGACTGACACTTGGCGACGAGCCCCGTCGGTTTGTGGATGATCCGCACCGCGCTCTCGGTCTTGTTGACGTGCTGACCACCTGCGCCGCCCGATCGCATCGTCTGCACTTCCAGGTCTTCGTCTTTGATGTCGATCTCGATCGAGTCGTCGATCTCGGGATAGACAAACACCGCTGCAAACGCTGTATGTCGTCGCGCATTCGAGTCAAACGGCGAGATCCGCACCAGCCGATGCACGCCGCTTTCCGCCTTCAGATAGCCGAACGAATTGAGCCCACGCACCGCGAAGCTCACCGACTTGATGCCCGCTTCTTCGCCTTCTTGCAGATCCAGCTCTTCGATCGCATAGCCTCGTCGCTCGGCCCAGCGGTAATACATCCGACGGAGCATATCGGCCCAGTCTTGCGCATCGACGCCACCGGCTCCCGCATTGATCGACACGAGCGCGTCGGTGTGATCTTGTTCACCCGACAGCATTCGTCGCAGCTCCATCGCTGCCACGCCTTCTTCGATGCGCGTCGCTTGCGTTAGCGCTTCCGTCGCTGAGCCTTCGTCTTGCGCTTCTTCCGCTAGCTCCAGCAGCACCGACGAGTCTTGTAGTTCACGCTGAAGACGAGTCCACTCCCCGACGACTTGCTTGTGACCAGCCTGCTCTCGCAGAACCGTCTGCGCTTTGTCCTGCTGATTCCAGAACGCCGGGTCCGACGAGATCTGTTCAATTTCGAGCAGCCGCTCTTCCAGCTTCTCGATGTCAAAGATGCCCTCGAAGAGCAGTCAGCCGCTCCCCGAGGGACTCTAGAAGTTGATGGGTCTTTTGAGTCTCAATCGCCATAGGTGGCAAGGAACTAGCACAAAAGAACGCGCCTGCGCGGAGCGAATCGGACCGGCGCCACAATCGATCGCGCTGAGCAGCTAAGATCGCAACTCGTACCATGGTCGGACCAAAAAGTGGGCTGATTTTGGGGTGTTATCTACGGCTTTTGGCTTCGCATCCTTCTCGTCGCCATGGAGCTTGACCCTTGCGCAAACGGCGCAGGTGGTGGTATAGGCGGAGATACATTTTGGTAGGAATCCACGGAAGGTGGGCCCGCCCGGACCCGCCTTTTTTTTTCGAAAGAAGCCATGCGACCCGTTGACCTCAAAGCCCTAACCAAGCTGATCGAGCCAGCCGTAGACGGCCAAGGCTACGAGCTTGTCGACCTGGAATGGACCAGCTCTCCAGGTGGAGCGGTGCTGCGCGTGACCATCGATCGACAGCTGGGACAAGGACACGTCTCTCATCAAGACTGCGTGGCGATCTCTCGTGAGGTTTCGGCGCTGCTTGATGTGCATGATCCGCTGCCTGGTGCGTACAGCCTGGAAGTTAGCTCGCCCGGGGTCGATCGTCCGCTGAAGAAGTCGTCGGACTTTGCGCGCTTTATCGGCAAAAAGGCCAAGGTTCGACTTCGTCCTGATGCGGATCAGTCTTTCGCGCTGCAAGGACCGCGAGCGGCTGACTCGGTGCCTCGCCGTAACTTTTCCGGAACGATCGAGTCGGTCGAAAACGATCGAGTCAAGATTTCGGTGGACGGCGCGGGCACCTTTGAACTTGTCGTCGGTGAAATCGAAAAAGCCAACGCGGTATTTGAGTTCGTCTGACAGCAGCTAGAAACGCACGGCCAAGACGAATCGGCCAGGACGCACAGGCCAGGAAGCAAGGTAATACGCGATGCAACCCAACCTCTCGATGGTGCTTGAGCAAGTAGGCAAGGACAAAGGGATCGACAAAAAGGTCCTGGTCCAGACGCTCGAGCAGGCCATCATGACCGCTGCCAAAAAGGTCTTTGGTCTCGAGCGTGAGCTGGAAGCGCAGTTCAACGAAGAGACCGGGCAGGTGGACCTGTTCCAGGTCTGCATTGTTACCGAAACAGCGGGCATCAAGGGTCGTGACATTGGCAAGGCAGATGCCGACCGTCAGGGTCTGCGCGCCGAGGTAGGCGACGAGCTGCTGTTCCAGATCTTCTATACCGATGGGGATGCCGATAAGGCCTCGGAACAAGAGCGCAAATACGGCGACATCCTGGACCTGCACGACACCATCAAGCGCTTTGGCCGCATCGCTGCTCAGACCGCCAAGCAGGTGATCATTCAGCGCATTCGCGAGGCCGAGCGCGAGAACACCTTCAATGAATATCGCGACCGCAAAGGCGAGCTGATCAACGGCACCGTGCGTCGCTTCGAGCGTGGCAACATCATCGTCGACCTTGGCAAGACCGAGGCGATTTTGCCGGCCCGTGAGCAAGTTCCGCGTGAAAACTACCGAATCGGCGACCGCATCATGGCCTACGTCGTCGACATCGAGAAAAACGCGCGCGGACCGCAGATCGTGCTGTCGCGGGCCTCGAAAGGTCTGCTCGAGAAGCTGTTTGAGCAGGAAGTCAGCGAGATCTACGAAAAGATCGTGCGCATTGAGTCGTCGGCGCGTGAGCCCGGTTCGCGCAGCAAGATCGCGGTCAGCAGTCGCGATCGCGACGTTGATCCGGTGGGCGCCTGTGTCGGTATCAAAGGCTCGCGCGTGCAGGCTGTGGTCCAAGAGCTGCGCGGCGAAAAGATCGACATCGTTCCTTACAGTGAGGATCCGGCTCGGTTCGTCTGCAATGCGATTGCTCCGGCAGAAGTGTCGCGCGTCGTGATTGACGCCGAAAACCACACGATGGAGCTGATCGTTCCCGACGACAAGCTGAGCCTGGCGATCGGCAAGAAGGGTCAGAACGTCCGACTTGCGTCGCAGCTTACTGGCTGGCGGATTGATATCCACGCCGAGAGCCGCGTTCGTGAGATGGAGCTAGTCGAGCGTCAGGTGCTGGCGGGTCTGGATGGCTCGTCAGAGGAGATGTCGAGCACGCTGTTCCGTCTGGGCTGGCGATCGGTGTCCGATCTGGCGGAAGCGCGCATTGACGATCTGCGCAACGTTCCTGGCGTCGGTGGAGAAGCTGGTGCGATTCGGCTCAAAGATGCAGCGCTTCAGTTTGTGAACGAAGAGCGTCGCAAGCGTGGTGAGCCTCCGCTTCAGCCGTCGGAGCGACCGGCACGATCGGACAACCACGCGAGTGCGCAGGCTCGTCATGAACCAGCGCCAAGTCGTGGTCCGTCCCGAGGCGGTCCATCGAATCCGCTGCCAGGCATCGATCCAGACATCGTGTCGCGTCTGATGGACGTTGGCTACACGACGCTGGAATCGATGGAAGAAGAGGATGAAGAGCGGCTGGCTCAGGCTGCCGATCTCACCCTCGATGAAGCGAGAGATGTGAAGCGTCGTGTGACGCGACTTTTGACGCGGGGTAACCGCTAAATAGGGCGGAACGAGGAATATCAGTCGTGGAAGCCGTAACAGCAGCTCCAAGCGGAGAGCAACACGTCGCTCGGCATGTGCCGATGCGGACCTGTTCTGGGTGTCGAGAAGTCGATGCTCAGACGGAGCTGCTGCGTGCCGTGTCCGATGCAAATGGACGGCTTCAGTTTCGACTGGGTCATCGACAGGCCGGTCGTGGTACATACGTGCATCGTCGCAAGCGATGCATTGAGGCAGCTTTAAAAGGCGGATTTGCGCGCTCGCTGCGGCGCACTGTCCAGATCGGTGATGTCGCAGCGCTGTACCAACTTGCTGCCGTCGATGACGGTTCGCTGCCGGGCGCTCATCGCCCCACGGGCAGCTTGAAGAATCAGGACAATCATTCATGAACACCGAGAGCGTCGGCACGTCGGGCTCCAAGGTCGCGATTTACGAGTTGGCAAAAGAGCTTGGGATTGCCCACAAGGATTTGGTCGAGAAGGTCCGTGCCTTAGGCATCGAGGCCAAGAACCACATGTCGCGTCTGGAGCGCGATGAGGTAGACCGTGTCCGACGGGCTTTCGACAAAGAGCGCCACGAAAATACGGTGCAGGAACGGCTCTCGGAGACGGTGATTCGTCGTCGGGCCAAAGATGGCAGCCGTCTGCATCCCGAAGCGCAAGCACCCGTGGCTGCGCCGATTCCGACGCCGCCGCCTGCTCCAGCAGTGATTGAGCCGCCTCGATCGACGGCAGAGCCGCCGCGTCGGGTTGTTCGTGTGGTCAGTCCCGTGGTCGAGACGCCGGTTCGTCCAGGACAGGCTCCGACGCTGGAGGCCAAGCCTGCGGTCGTCGAAAAGCCTGCTGCGGCCAAGGTCGAGCCTGCGGTCGTGAAGCCGAAGCCGGTTGAGGCTGCCAAGGTAGCGGCTCCAGCAGTGACCCCACCAGTTGTGGACGCGGCTGCAGTAAAAGCTGCAGAGGCGGTCGAAGCAGCCAAGGCAGCGGAAGCGGCCAAAAAGACCGCGAAGGTCGTAAAGCCGGTCGCTGCTGAAAAGCCTGTGGTCGAAGCGCCCGTGGCTCCTGCGAAGGCGGAAGCACCGGTTGCGACGGCTCCCGTGGTCAAGAGCGAGCCGGTTGTCACCGCAGCCCCAGTGGCTTCTGCGAAGCCCGCTGTGGCGCAAGAGCCGAAGCCTGCTGTGGTCAAACCTGCGGAGTCGGCTCCGGTGGCCAAGGACGCGCCCAAGGCTGCGATTGAGCCCGCGAAGGCTGAAAAGGTCGAAGCGAAGCCGGTTGCGGCAAGGCCTGCGGCAGAGCCTGTTGCCAAGCCAGCGGTTGTGGCGGCTCCCAGCAAGCCTGGGACGCCGGTTGCTGCTGAAAAGTCGGCGGCTCCAGCGGTGAGCGAGCGACCTGCGGCGGCCAAAACTTCTGCGACGGTGGCCAAGGCTGCGGCTCCGGTTCATACGGAGAGCGCTGCCAAGCCTGTCGTCGAGCGCTCGGTCGAAGCCGCACCGACTCCGCCGGTTGAGTCTGTTCGTGGCGCAGCGGCCAGTGCTCCATCGAGTGCATCGCCGTCTTCTGCGGCCCCGGCCAAGGTCTTCGTCACGGCGCAGACGCGTCGTTCGATGGAAGGCCTGGGACCGACAGGTCGCGTGATTGATTTGTCTGCGTTTAAGACTGCGCCTGCGGCCAAGCCGACTCCGCCTAGCAGCGAGAGTCCGCGTGGCTTCCGTCCAGAGCGCAGCGGTGAGTCGCCCGATCCGATGAGCGGTCGTGGACCTCGTCAGGAAGTGTCCGGTGAGCGTCTGCGTGGCCAAGAGCAGCGTCGAGCGCCCGTCGGTCCTGTTCCGCATCAGCGAGGCAAGCTGCCACCGGGTCGTAAGCCGGGCAAGACCCAGATCACGACGGCTGCCGAGCACAAGCGCGTAGTCAAGATGGGCGAGTCGATTGTGATCGCCGAGCTGGCTCGTCAGATGGCGCAGAAGGCCACCGACGTGCTGAAGAAGATCTGGGAGCTTGGCATGCGCCAAGTCATGATCAACTCCTCGATCGACATCGATACCGCGCAGCTGGTGGCGGGCGAGTTCGATTGGCGTGTGGAATCGACGGCGTTCCAAGAGCAGAGCGTCGTGGCGGAAGTCGCGGACAAGCCCGAAGACCTCAAGCCGCGTGCGCCGGTCATTACCATCATGGGTCACGTCGACCACGGTAAGACCTCGCTGCTCGATGCGATTCGCAATGCCAACGTCGCTGCGGGTGAAGCGGGTGGCATTACCCAGCACATCGGCGCGTACAAGGTGTCGTCGCCAGCGGGTGACGTGGTGTTCCTGGATACGCCGGGTCACGAAGCCTTTACCGAGATGCGTGCCCGTGGTGCGCAGGTCACGGACATCGTCGTCCTGGTGGTCGCTGCCGATGACGGCGTGATGCCGCAGACGATCGAAGCGCTCAACCATGCGAAGGACGCCAAGGTTCCGATCATCGTCGCGGTAAACAAGGTCGATAAGCAGGGTGCGCAGCCGGATCGGATTCGGCAGCAGCTTGCGGCGCACGATCTGACGCCGGAAGAGTGGGGCGGAGCGACGATTTACTGTGATGTCTCGGCGCGAACCAAGGTCGGTGTCGATAAGTTCCTGGAAATGCTGGCGCTTCAGTCGGACGTTCTGGAGCTGCGCGCGAACCCGAACAAGTCGGCCAAGGGCGCTGTCATCGAAGCGCGAATGGACGCCAAGCGGGGTCCTGTCGCGACGATGCTGATTCAAGAAGGTACGCTGCGCGTCGGCGACACGGTGGTGGTTGGCGAAGAGATGGGCAAAGTCCGCGCGATGAGCGACGACAAGGGTCGGACGCTGGCGCAGGCTGGTCCCTCGACGCCGGTTGAGCTGCTGGGTCTGTCGGGTGTGCCGCGTGCGGGTGAAGTTCTCAATGCGGTGATCGATGAGCGCGCAGCCAAAGAACTGGTTGAGCACCGTCGTCAGCGTCGCATCGAGCGTGATCGCGCCAAGGCGGGTCCGGTGTCGCTCGACAGGCTGATGGACGCGATGAAGGCTGGTCTGAAGGAACTGAAGATCATCCTCAAGGCGGACGTGCAGGGCTCGTCGGAAGCACTCGGCAGCGCGCTGGCAAAGCTGTCCACCAAAGAGGTCAAGGTCTCGATCATTCAGTCGGGCGTTGGTGGCATCACCGAGAGCGACGTCAACCTGGCCAAGGCAGGCAACGCGATCATCATCGGCTTCCACGTTCGTCCGGCTGGCAAGGCGGCTGCTCTCGCCGAGCAAGAAGGTGTCGATATCAAGCTGTACGACATCATCTATCAGGCGCTCGACGACGTGAAGCTGGCGATGGCAGGACTGCTCGCGCCGATCAAGCGCGACAAGTACCTGGGCAAAGCCGAAGTGCGCGAAGTCTTCAACATTCCGAAGGTCGGCGCGGTCGCGGGCTGCGCGGTCATCGATGGTGTCATCAAGCGCTCGGCGCTGGCTCGACTCATCCGAGACTCGGTGCTGATCTACAGCGGCAAGCTGGGATCGCTGCGTCGCTTCAAAGACGACGTGCGCGAAGTGCAGCAGGGCTACGAGTGCGGTATGTCGATCGACGGCTATCTCGATGTGAAGGTCGGTGACGTCATCGAGTCGTACGAAGTGGAAGAAGTCGCACCGACGCTGGCATAAGCAAACAGAGCATGATCTGCGGCCTCTGCACGGAGGCCGTGCGATCTTTCCTTTCGTGCAGTCGTTTGGGCACAGCAGATGATCGTTGGAGTCTGTCGCATCACCTTGCAGCTCGAGGACTGCCACTCCGAAAAGGACAAGCGCTCGGTCCTGCGTCGGATCAAAGATCGTGTCCATCAAAAGTGGAACTGTGCGATCGCGGAAGTCGGCGACGGAGACTCTCTGGACTCAGCGCAGCTTGGCATCGTGGTGGTGTCCAATCAGCGCGGCTATACGCAGTCGCAGGTGCAGAAGATCCTCCAGTTCATTGACGATCTGGCGTTTGCGCGGCTGACCGACGACGAGCAAGACTTCATCGACTACGGGGATGGATCGGTCGAAGACGCCGGTCGCGCCGAGTACGAGCACTGGGAGCCGGGCGAGCCCGCGCCGCAGAAGACGCCGCCGAAGCTGTCGCCGCCGAAGCTGTCTGAGCCTGCGGACTATCCGTGGGACTCGCCGGATCCGTCGTCGCAGTCACCTACGAGCACTTCGGAAGATCGGGACGAGCCGTAGTCGGAGAAGCGGTCCGTTCATCAGGTGAGCCTGCGGACCGCGCACGGTTGGATCTGAGCCGTAGGCTGCGAGCCTGCGCGACGCCGACAATGCCTTGACAGCGTGGGCGGCTGTGGGTTCCTCTGCGTGCGGGTAGGTCGTTCTGCTCGCAGGTCCGCATTCCCGATCCGGTGTTGGTGAGCCGGCTCATCGACGGAGGTCCCCCGTGTTGCGATCTTCTTCCGCGTCGCTTGGCTGTGCGCTCGGTCTGTCGATCCTTGGGTCCACAACGGCACACGCGCAAGGCTACGGCGATCACGTTCCCAGTCCTGCGCAAGTGGAACCGACTGCGCAGGCGGAAGCGACTGCACAGACTGCACCGACTCCGCCAAGAGCCGAGCCGGACCCGCCGGTGCCTCCGCTTTCGATCTGGCACTTTGATCTGGGTGGCTATCTGCACGCGGCCTATCGCTGGATCGAGGAGCCGCAGAACTACAACCTGGCGGGACGCAACAACGGCTTTCAGCTAGAGCAAGCGCGGGTGAGCGCGAATGTTCAGTTCAAGAACATGCTGGCGGCGCGGATCTCTGTTGAAGGTGCGAGCGAAGATCGGCTGAGCCAGTCCTTTCCGGGCGGACAGCTTACGGCGAGGCTGCGGGATGCGTACCTGACCTGGGCTCCGCTGCGCTTTTTGCGGGTGTCGGTCGGTCAGATGGTGACGCCGTGGGATCTCGATAGCATGCGTTCGGATGCAGAGCTTCCGTTTGTGTCACGCGCGGTGTCTGTGGAAGGAGTCCAGCCGACCGAAGGATTCACCACGCGCGGAATGGGCTCGGATCGCAGCCTCGGTATTTCGCTTCATTCGGGTCACGTTCCGCTCGGTGCCAACACGTCGTTTCGCTATTCCTTGTTTGCGGGAAACGGAAACGGACAAAACCAGATCCTGTCGGACAACAACATTCCGGCGCTCTATGGTCGCGCGGAGTTTTCCTTTTGGGGAAAGGACGGGCTCCCAATCGATCAAGTTCGTCCGATGTACGCTGTGACCGACGATCTACGGAAGCCGATTGTCCATGTCGGAATCGCTGCGCAGTGGAATCCTCGCACGGTGGGAAACCTGCCGGATCTGATCAAAGAAACCGATGTGGGAGTCACTGCGGACGTTGCTGCATCGTTTTTTGGCGTCGAGCTGCAAGCGTCTGTGCTGTATCTGAAGACCACGCGAGAGACGCTGAGTGCGATTCCTCCGCTGGAGCGCTTTGGCTACTGGGCGCACCTGCGCTTTACGATTCCCAAGATTCCGGTGGAAGTGACACCGGGCTATCGCATCGCTTCCTATCAGCCGCGTGCGCACCTGGGAACGACTCCGCAGAGCGAGACAGAGCGCGCGTTTGATGATTCCTTTTCGCTGCGCTATCACACGTTCGGAGTCTTCGTTCGTCCGACGAGAACCTTTCCTGTTCATGCCTCGCTAAACTACACGATCACCACCGAGCAGAGTCCGAACGTCTTACAAAACGATCGCTTTGAAGCAGACATCGTGGCCGCGTTTTAGCCAGGAGGAGTCGTCATGAATCGCATCCTGTCTGTTGCGCTGTGCATTGTGATTGTGCTCGGTGTGGCGACCTGTCAGCGCGAGTCTGCACCGCTTCCGCCGCGTGCGTTTCGCGTGACGGATCGATCGCAGCTGTTTGGTGGGGGTCCGCGTGCGCTCGGTGAAGTCGGCGACTTCATGCTGCAAAATGATCAGATCCGTGTGGTCATCCAAGACGCAGGCTTTTCGCGCGGCTTCGGAGTCTACGGTGGCAGCATCATCGACGCTGATCTGCGACGCGTTGATGAACAAGGTCGCGGTGAGTCCAACCGCTTGGGAGGAAACGACATCTTTGCAGAGATGTTTCCTTCGTTCTTTTTTCAAGCGGTTGCGTGCGACAAAGTCGTGGTCTTATCCGACGGAACAAAGCCCTACGATGAGCGCTACGGACAGCGCTCGGTTCACTACGATGCGGGCGTTGCGGTGGTGCGTGCTTCCGGTGGAGGCGGAGAGTTTCTGACGCTGCTGAAGCTGTTTGATAGCCTGTTCCTGAGCTATCTGCTGCCCACCGCTTCACAGTCGGAAGCTGGGACCAGTGAGCTGGTTCGTTTGGCGCTGCTGCTCGGACTTCCGTTTGCGGACTTTGCAGCCGAGCTACAGAAGCTGGAAAACCAAAACGCGCGCTATGAAGTGGACTATGTGCTGCGTCCGGGCGCTCGTCGCGTAGAGATTCGCTCGCGCATCATCAACAAGACGCGCTTTCCGCTGCGGATTCCTAGCTCGGTGCTCGCCAATCCAACGTTTCAGCAGCAGATTGGGGGCGTGGATCTTAGCTCTGTTCGCGTTCCCATCGGCATGGTGATGCTGTACGGACGGATGAACAATGTGTGGCTACCGGGAACGGGCTTTGATCTGCGTCATCCGCTCGATCGTTCCTTTGGCAGAGGTCTGCCGCTTCCTGCGTTCAACGGAGTCGTGACAGAGTTCATCGCGTCCGCTGCAAGTCGCATGCAAGATCGCGTCAGCTACGGACTGGTGGCGGCGCAGAGTGAGACCAACTTTGTGAAGCAGAATGAAGCGGCGTATCGCAGCCAGGGAAAGTACAAAGACACGTTCACTCCGATCGACAATACGTCGCTGCTGGTTCCGTTTACGGCGATCTCGTTTATCGGTGTGTTTAGTGATTCCGTACAGACCACCATCAGTCCGGGAAACTTCGTCGAGATGATGCAGTACTTCATCATCGGCGGAGGGGATGTCGCTTCGATTGTCGATGACATGATCGAGCTGCGCGGACAGCCGTTTGGTCGCTATCAAGGTCAGCTTCGTGCGCAGCAAGGAGGCGAGCCGAGCGCGCAAGGACAGCTGCTCATCTATCAAGACTTGGATGTGACCGCCGCGCAGTTTGCCAAGGAAGATGACTACTTGGATTCCGGGCTGAGGTTGTGTCAAACAGCGACGGAAAAGAGGCTGTGTAGACCCTATTCCCAAGACCATCCTGATGATGCGGGGAACCTGTTTGGGAAGCTGCCTCCGGGGCGGTATGCGTATCGTGTGCAGAGTCCGAGTCGTCCGCTCGGTCCGTTTGTGCGCTTCACGGTTTTGGAGGGACAAGCGACGTTGCTTGATCCGCAGCTTCCTCCGCCGAGCTATATCCAAGCGCTGGTGGTCGATGAAGTCGGTCGTCCGCTGCCCGCAAAGGTGTCGGTGGTGGCGCAGTATGGACAAGCGCTGACCGATGCGCAGCGTCGATCCGGGGGCGTGTTCGATCTGCAAGCAGGGGAAGACTATCGCTTCACAGACATGCTGCCGGATGCAAAGCCCGGACAGCGCGCGGTGATTGAAGCGGTGGCCTATACCGGAGCCGATGGTCACGTCACGATTCCGGTTCGGCCCGGTGACTACACGGTCTATTTCAGTCGCGGCTTTGAGTACGATCTGACGTCTGCGCAGGTCTCTGTATCGCTTGGTGGATCGGCCTCTGCATCGGGACAGCTTACGCGGGTGGTGAATACGGAGGGCTGGATCTCAATGGATGGTCACGTTCACAGCGAGCACTCGATCGACTCGCGCATGAACATGGTGTCGCGTCTTGAGTCCGCAGCCGGAGAAGGTGTTGAAGTGGTGATCTCTACGGATCACAACTTTGTGTCAGACTGGCGACCGCAGCTTGATCTGCTGGGTCTGCGACCGTGGCTTAGTACCTTTGTGGGCATCGAGTTTACGACGCTGGAAAGCGGTCACTTTAACTCCTATCCGCTGGAGTATCAGGTGGGTCCGGTGACGCACGGATCGTTTGAGTGGTTTGGACGTCCGCCCGCTGAGCTGTTTGCGGGTCTGCGTACGCTGTCCGATCGCAGCACGGGAGCCAGTCAAAACATCATTGTCTGCAACCATCCACGCGACGCAACGCAGGGCTACTTCAATCAGTACGGACGATCCAGCATCACGGGGCAGCCAGTCTCGCAAGGAACGTCGAAGCGACTCGCAGGGGTGAGTGGTCCAGCGTTTTACGATGCGCGCGGACAGAGTCAGCTTTCCTATGACTGTGATGCGCTGGAAATCCTCAACGGAAAGCTCGGACATGAGATCCGCAGCGTGCGCGTTCCGACCGACTGGCCCGATGCGTGTTATAAGCCGCTACCGACGGGATTTGATCCAAAAACGCAGCTTGATCCGTGTAGCGTGCGCGGCAAGATCCTGCGTCCCCAGAGCATCACCGATGCGCTGGTTCCCGGTACGATCTTGGTCGATAAGACCGCGAGCGCAGATCCGGGATCGAGCGGACTTGATAACCTAGAAGCGGTGTTTCCCGGCGCGGTCGATGACTGGTTTCACATGCTCAACCAAGGTCATCGTCACACGGTCTTGGCTGCGTCCGATAGTCATGGCGATGTCGGAGAAGAGCCCGGCGCACCACGTACGTATCTGTACTTTGGGGAAGATGCTCCGACGCAAGTGACGGCGAAAAAGCTGGTGGATGCGATCAAAGTTCGACATGCCGCCACGCTGTCGCATGGTCCGTTTCTGACGTTTTCTGTCTCTGTTCCCAGCGCGCAAGGGATTCCGTCTGCGCAGGTTCCCATTGGTGCAGAGATTCAAGCTCCCGACGGAAAAGTAACCGTTCACTATCGCTTGGCTGCTCCACCTTGGGTGTCGGTGGGACGCATTCATGTCTATGTCAACGGACGACTGACCCAGCGCATCTTGGTCGATCCACATCGCAACCTGGCAGATACCGCGCCCGCACCAGGAGGCCCGCTCCGGGGAACGCTGGATCTGGTCCTTCCGCAAGATGGCTGGATCGTGCTTGATGCCGTCGGAGATCGTCCGATGTTCCCGGTTGTCACCGGAACAGAGGAGCCGTTTTTGCTGGTGTCTGATGCGATCGGAGCGCTCGCGGGACCGCTTGGAATTTCTGCCACCACAGACATCGGTGCCGTGGTGGTGGGAAACCCGCAGCCGTACGCGCTGACCAATCCGATCTGGGTGAAAATCGGACGTAACGGAACCTTTCGTCCAGCCGGTGTGGTGCCCTGGAAGGATCTGAATGTTCCGTCGCAAGATCCAGGGATCGGAGTCCTCCGCAGCCGCAACCATGAATAGCGCTGCATCCTTCCTTGCTGCACTTCATTGCGCGGAACGGAGCGTGATAAAGTGACGCCCGATGGATGGTGTCTGCCTGCGTGATCTCGCTCTCTGTGTGGGCAGATCGGGGAGCCATCCGAAGTGCAGACTCGCGGCAACATACAGACCGTGGGGGAGGATCACAAATGAGTCATGTAGCGCGCTTATTATCCGTCGTGTCGTTGCTGGCGGCTTGTAACAGCAGCACGGTTTCCGATGAGAGTGTGGATCTGGGGGGAAACACCATCCCCGATATGACCGTCGTTCAGCCTACGCCTGACTTGGCTCCTGCTTGCAGCGCAGCGACGTGCAGCGGACCAGGACAGCTCTGTCAGTCTGACAAGTGCATCACGGACTGTCGTCAAAACGGCAGCACAGCCTGTGGTGGCGGCACGGTCTGTGACTTCGTGACCGGAACCTGCACGGCACCTGGCGCGTGCGTGGTTGCCGCCAAGTTCGAGTCCTGTGGCAGCGGGCTGGCCATCAAGCAGTGTGGACCGGGCTCGCAGTGTAGTCCGTCAGGAGCCTGCATCAGCGATGGAACCTGCACCGGCGCGGTCAGCTGCGATGCCAGCGGACGCTGCTGGGCCAGCGACTGTAGCTGCAACCGTCCGACGGCGAGCTGTACTCCGGCGGCGCTGACCAGCTTCAATGCGGCTCCCTTCAATGGCTCGGCGTGGGACTTGAAGTTTGACTCGCTGTGCAATGCCTACGTGGTTACGCTTCAGTCGGGACAGGACTTTCTGCGACAGCTGACTCCGGCGGGCACCGTGACGAGCTTTCCCGGTCTGAGCAACCAGAACATGCAGGAAGTGGCTCCGGCTCCGCTTCCGGTTTCAGCAACGGCTCCGGGGGCGGTGGCGCTTTCCTATGGCGGCATTGCACTGTCGCAAGTGGATCGCGCAAACCCAACCGTGGCCATGCCAAACTTGGTGACAGCCGCGCTGAGCGGTGGTGGCGGCGCGCTTTCGACCGACGCAGGCTACGACACCGGCGTGATGGGACTGACCTATGGCTTTGACGGCACGCTGTACGCAGCCAACATCACGCAGCAGGGCGACTATCACATCATCGATCTGGCGGGAAAGAAGACGCAGTCGATCTATACCGGCACGCGACGGATCTTGACGGCGACGGCGTTTGACTCGACGCACATTGCGCTGGGAACGCTGGACGGGGAAGTTCTGCTGTTTGATACGGCTGCGAAGACCATGGCGTCGTATGCCAAGCCGGGTGTGGCGATCGCGAGCCTTCAGCGCGACCGCTTCACCGGCACGCTGTATGCCGCTGTCGGGGGTCCGCCGCGTATCTTGGCGATTGCACCGGGAGGAAGCGCGACGACGTTTGCTTCACCGACGGCAGTGGGTCGCATCGCGCTGGCACCAAATGGCTACCTGTATCACGTCACCAGCTTGGTCAATGCCAACGTGATGTTTTCTCGCTATCAGCTTCCTGCGACGCGCTAACCATCGATCGCTGCTTTCTGTCCTGCGGGCTTGCCGAGCAGCGTAAACAAGGCCGGGACCACAAACAGAGACAGCAGCGTTGCGGTGGCGAGGCCTCCCACCACCGCCAGCGCGAGCGGACGGTTCGACTCCGCACCGTGTTCCAGTCCCAGCGCGGTCGGAGCAAGACCCGTGATCGTCGCCAGGCTGGTCATCGCAATCGGTACAAAGCGAACACGCGCGGCGGTCAGCGCGGCTTCTCGCAGCGAGTCTCCCTGCTGGGTACGCTGGCTGGCGGCATCGACGATCAGGATTCCGTTCGACACCGCAATGCCGACGACCATCAGCACGCCCATCAGCGCCGTGATCGAAAAGCCCTGACCCGCGGAAAGCAGCGCCAGCACAATGCCGATGAGCGCGCCCGGAATCGACAGCAGCATGATGATAGGCAGCCGCAGCGACTGAAACTGCGACGCCATGATCATAAAGACGACCATCACAGCCAGCGCGATGGCGACACCGATTCCGCTGAAGGTGGTGCGCATCAGCTCAACCTGACCGACAAAGCGGAAGGACAGCCCGGAGGTCTTTTCGGACGCTCTGAGCTTGGACTCTAGCTCGGCGGCGGCACTGCCCAGGTCGCGGCCTTCGGTCTGCATAAACACGGTGGCGGTGCGCTCCAGCTGGTTTCGTTCGATGGCGATGGGCCCGAGCGAGCGACGCACCTTTCCGTAGGTTCCGAGCGCCACCGCCTGGCCGTGATCGGACAAGCGCGCGGGCACTTGCGCCAGCAGGTTGGGATCGGCAATCGCCTGGCGATCGTAGGTGGTGACGACGTAGTAGGACTGACCGTTGCTGCCATCGACCCAGATGCCGGGCGCGTTGATGTTGCCGAGCGTGGCTTCCAGCGTGGTCTGTGCGGCACTGCGTAGCCCGACTCCGACCATGCCGGCTTGGGCGCGGTCAAGCTCGATGCGGACCTCGGGATAGTCGATCTGAAGCTGCGGGGTGATGTCGCGGATGCCGGGGACGGTGCGCGCGACCTCGGCGATGGCTTGGGACTGTTCAAACAGCTCATCGAGCGAGCTTCCCTTCACTTCGACCACCAGCGGGGCCAGGTAGCCGTTGGAAAAGACGCTCGCGACCAGTCCGCCGGGCCACTGTAGGAAGCTGACACCCGGATAGTGACGGCTCAAGATGGCGCGGGCCTGGTCGGCCAGCTGCCGCTGACTGTGCTTGCGCTGCGTGGCGTCGCTCAGCTCCAAGCGAAGGAAGCCCATGTGCGGACCGGCGTTGGGACTGTTCATCGCGGACCGCGCATTTTGCGGAGACCCAATGTTGGCCAGCACCAAGCGAACAGACTCCGGCGGAAGCTCGCGCTGGAGTCGACTTCCCATGTCCAAGATCTGACGACGCGCTTCCACCAGCGAGGTGCCCGGAGCCAAGCGGACATAGATGCGATCCATTCCTTCGTCGATCTCTGGAAAGAACGTGCTGGGAAGCTGCGTGGCCACATATCCGCTCGCCAGGACCAGCACACTCGCCGCGCCGAGCAGGACTGCGCGAAAGCCCAGCGCCGCTCGCAGCAGCCGTACGTAGCCGTCACACAGACGCTGAATGCGCGCATCGACAAACCGCGCGAGCGGTCCTGGTGCCTGATGGCCCAGCAGATACCGACACGCCACCGGAGTCACCGTCATGCTGACCACGTAGCCCGCGATCATTGCCGTCGCCACGGTCAGCGCCAGCGGAGCAAACAGCTTCTTGGCCAGACCCGCGAGCAGCAGCACCGGAATCAGCACCGCAATCGTGGTCAGCGTCGCAGCGAGCGCTGGTATGGCCACCGCACTGGTTCCCTGCTGCGCCGACTCCTTTTCATTTTCGCCGTGCGTACGATGACGATGAATGGACTCCAGCACCACGACAGAGATGTCCACGAGCGGTCCCATCGCCAGCGTCAGGCCTCCCAGCGTAAACGCGTTCAGCGTCTGTCCCGCTGCATACAGCACGAGCAGAATCGTCGCAAACGAGATGGGAATCGACATCACCGCAATCATCACCGCGCGCAGGTTCTGCAAAAAGATCAGGATCACAATCGCGATGAGCACCAGTGCCTGAATCACTTCCTTGCGGAGTCCTTCGTAGCTGGTTCGCACAAACGTGGACTGATCAAAGATCGCGCGCACCGACATTCCGGGAGGCAGCGTCTTTTGCATGCTCGCCACCGACGATTTGACCGCATCCACAATCGCCAGCGTATTGCCTCCCGGAACGCGCAGGACGTTTAGATACACCGCTTCCTTTCCATCGATCGCAACCGCTTGGGTTTCCAGCGCACCGCCGTCTTCTACTTTCGCAACATCACGCAGAAGGACAGGCTTTCCGCCGCGCTGCTTGACCACCGCTTCTCCGATCAAGCGAACCTGCTCTGGCACTGCGTTGGTGTAGACGTTGGCGTCGAAGCGAGGGCTGATGAACTTGCCCGAAGGAAGCAGCGCGGTGGTCTGCGCAACGGCTGCTGCCACATCCGTAGAAGTCAGTCCGCGCGCCTGCGCTCGCACCGGATCCACCACGACATTGATCTGACGCTGACGACCGCCATTGGGAGACGCGCTTGCGAC
>CALMML010000073.1 GCA_937868485.1 uncultured Myxococcales bacterium
AGGCGAAGTCGACGGTGCAGGCGAAGTCGACGGTGCAGGCGAAGTCGACGGTGTCGATGGTTTCGCCGTCGCTGGCTGTGCGAAGACCTGCGCGGGAAGTGCAAAACAGACCAGCAGCCAGGCTGCCGCTCGCTGAGGAGTGCCGCGTCTCATGGGCGTTGGTGAAGGGCTTACAGGCCGGGCGCGGGGAAGCGGATGAGCAGCTCGCGGACTTCGCCCGCAATCTGGGTCAAGGTCTGGCCGTCGCTGCGTAGCTCGGCTTCGATGGCGCGATCCATCCACGCGGCGATCTGTTCCATGTCGCTTTCGATCATGCCGCGCGATGTCACCGCTGGCGTTCCGATGCGCAGACCGGATGGATCGAAGGGCTTTCTCGGGTCAAACGGGACGCTGTTGTAGTTGGTTTCCAGACCCGCTTTGTCGAGCGCCTGAGCGACGCGCTTTCCGGGCAGCCCTTTGTTTGTCAGATCGATGAGGATCAGGTGGTTGTCGGTGCCGCCGGACACGAGATCGTAGCCTCGGGCAAGCAGTGCATCGGCCAGCGCTTTGGCGTTCTTCACAATCTGATGGGCGTAGCGCTTAAAGTCCTCGCTCGCCGCTTCTTTGAGCGCAACCGCCAAGGCCGCCACCGTCGCGTTGTGCGGACCGCCTTGCAGACCGGGGAACACCGCTTTGTCGATGGCTTGGGCGTGGTTTGCGTTGCACAGGATCATGCCGCCGCGCGGACCACGCAGGGTCTTGTGGGTGGTTGAGGTCACAACCTCGGCATGTCCCACCGGCGATGGATGTGCGCCACCGGCCACCAGACCGCTGATGTGCGCAATGTCGGCAATCAGGATGGCTCCGACTTCTTTGGCAATCTGGGCAAAGCCGGGAAAGTCGATCGTGCGCGACACCGCCGTGCCACCACAGAACAGCAGGCGAGGCTTGTGCTTGCGCGCCAGCTCCGCGACTTCGTCCATGTCGACGCGGCCCGTGTCCTTGCGAACGCCGTAGGGCACCGACGTAAAGTACTTGCCCGAGATGCTGACATTCCAGCCGTGGGTCAGGTGTCCGCCCGCTGGCAGCCCAAGGCCCATGATGGTGTCGCCGGGCTTACAAAACGCCAGGTAGACCGCCAGGTTGGCCGGCGATCCCGAGTACGGCTGGACGTTGGCGTGATCCGCGCCGAACAGCGACTTGGCGCGTGCGATGCAAAGCTGCTCGATCTGGTCGATGAACTGCTGACCTTCGTAGTAGCGCTTGCCGGGATAGCCTTCGGAATACTTGTTCGACAGCGCCGAGCTGAGCGCTTCCAAGACCGCCGCCGAGGTGTAGTTTTCACTCGGGATCAGACGAATCTTGTCGCGCTGGCGCTGGTCTTCTTGTTCGAGCAGAGAGAAAATCTCGGGATCGACTCGGCGGAGGGTGTCGCGAAGCATGGGCCCATTTAGATTCCCGTTTCCCTCACCTGTCAATCACCTCGGATGCGGCTGCGGAAGCGGCTTGGCTGGGTCGCGGTAGACTGCGCGCAGAGCCTGGCGATGCGTCCGACGTTTTCACCTCCATCCGAAGTCGCGGAGTACCGGATTGTCCGGCTGCTCGGACGTGGCGCGATGGGTCAGGTCTATCTGGCGCAGGACACGCTGCTCGATCGGCCTGTGGCGATCAAGTTCATCGCGTCGGAGCCAAGCCCAGCGCTGCGCGAGCGATTCTTGGTCGAAGCGCGAGCGATTGCGCGGCTGCATCATCCCAACGTGGTCAGCATCTATCGCGTCGGAGAGCACGCGGGCCGACCGTATCTGGTGTCCGAGTTTGTGCGCGGTCAGAGCCTGTCGGATCTGCCAAAGCCGGTGCCGCTCAACGAAGCGCTGCGGATTGGACTCGGGCTGTCGGCGGGGCTGCGGGCGGCGCATCAAGCGGGCGTGCTGCATCGCGATGTCAAGCCTGCCAATGCGATGTTGACCGACGGTGGAGAAGCCAAGCTGCTCGACTTTGGACTGGCCAAGCTGTCACCGCAGCAGGTTCCGTCTGCCGCAGAGGCTTCGTCCGATGCTTCGTCTCCGACGGCTCACGCGGCGGCGGAACAATCGATCAGCGGCGATGAAGCGACGCTGACACCGGAAGCAGACGCGAAGCGATCGGGCCTGGCGTTGCCAAGTGCTGACGTGACGCTCTCGGGGCCAGCAACCGGGGATGAACCGTCCGTCCGCGACGACGTGTTGCCAGCGCAGCCACCGGTTTCGCTGACCAAGACCGGCGCGTGGGTTGGAACGCCGCGCTACATGGCACCCGAGATTTTTTCCGGCGAGCCAGCGACGACGCGAAGTGATGTCTATTCTCTCGGAGCGCTGCTGTTTGAGCTGTGCGTCGGGAAGCCTCCGTTTGTCGAGTCAGATGTCGCGCGGCTGTCGTCGGTGGTGCAGTCGCAGGATGCGCCCTTATTGGATTCCCTGATTCCCAACGGAACGCTATCGGCAGGAATCTCGCAGATCGTCGCGCGCTGTCTGCGTCGGAATCCACTCGAGCGCTACCAAGACGGAAACGAGCTGTGGCAAGCGCTGACGCAGCTTTCGTCGAGTCCGGTATCAGCGCGTGTGGTTCCGTCGTCGCGGCGCGCGTGGCCGTGGGGACTGGCGATGCTGTCGCTGCTCGGGCTGTGGCTGGGTCGATCGTATGTGACACCGTCGTCGCAGCCGCTTCCGACCATCGGAGATGCGGGACGTGTGGCTTGGACGCTCGCGGTGGATGCGGGGGCGGAGCTGCGAATGCCCGACCTGCGCGAGCCTGTGCCGCAGCCCGACCTGCGCGAAAATCCGACGGATATGCTGCGTCCGCAGGCGGTGCAAAGGCCGAAAGCCAAGCCGCAGACGCAAGCTGCAAGTCCGTCGCCAAAGCCTGTGCCTACCGTGCCAGCCGAGCCGGTCCGTCCCGTGCCCGTCGAAAAGCCGGCTGGGATCCCTGCTTCAGGCCACAAACCGGACTCAAACGACTCGGTGGAGATTCCGATCGAGCGCTGACTGTCGAGGACATCGCGGCTTGCCGTGCCGCTGCGACTGTGACATGGTCCGACCCTCTGACACGAAAGGAAGAGGGAGATGTCGCGTCGTCCATCGCATGGTGTTTCCGTCGGTATTGCGCTGCTTGCGCTCAGTGGTGCGTGTTCGAAGTCTGATCTCATCATCGTCACCGACGAGCAGACGGATCTGCCAAGACCCGCAGATCTGCTGATTCCTCCGTCGTCGGATCTGGGCATGGAATCGAAGGATCTGGCGATGCCGTCGGATCTGGCCAGCCAGTACAGCTGTCGAGGCGAAGACGCACCGGGCACAAGCTACAAGCTGGTGATGAACAAGCTGACGCTGCCTTCTTCGTCGGGAAGCGGAGCGTTTTTGTATGACTACGACGGGGACGGGCGGGCGGAAAACCAGCTCAAGAACCTGATCTCGACGGTGTCGCTGGCTGGGCTGGACATTCAGACGACGCTTCAAAACGCGGTGACGAGCGGACAGCTCATCAACTTGGTGGCGCTCAAGAGCAGTTCGACGGACTCGTCGTCGTGCGTCGGTGTTTCGCTGAACCAAGGCAAGCCGGGACCGACGCCCAGGTTCGATGGCACCGACACGTTTATGCCGGCGATGGCGATGGGCAGCCCGCTCGGGGGAACGCTCTCGAGTGGACGGCTTGTGACGACGGACTCGCGCAGCTTGAAGGCCGATACAGAGGCGCAGTTTTCGCTGCAGATCTCGCTGGGAAGTGGGCTTGTGACGCTGCCGCTGCGAGGCGTTCACGTCGAAGGGACGCTCCAAAGCAGTGGCTCGCTGCGGACGATGTCGTCGGGCGTGCTGCACGGCGTGGTGGCCAAGTCGGACATCGAGCGCAAGCTGATGCCGGCGCTGGCGGATCAGATCACGCAGATGATCAACAGCGATCCCTATTCGTCGACCAGCCAGACGATCATCAGCCTGTTCGAGAGCAAGACCGCTCCTGTCAGCGTCAACAAGTGCATGACGATGTCGCGCTGCTGCCGTCTGAGCCCAGCGACCTGCGTGATCCTGCCAGAAGAAGTGAGCGCGTCGCCGATCGGTGGTGTGATCGCGCCGGATGTGGAAGTGCTCGACGCTGCCGGCAAGTGGAAGCCGGTGCCCGGTGGCAAAAACTACAACGCGATGTCCGTCGGAATGGGCTTTACAGCGATCAGCGCGTGGTTTTAGCGCTGGGTGAAGGATGCTGTGACGGTGAAATCCACAGCGGGTGCCAGTTTGGACCCTTGCTGCTGGTAATCCGTCGCAGGTTCTTTCCGTCGGAGTCGATCAGATACACCTGACTCGAAGCGCCGAGTCCCAGCGTGAACGCAACCTGCTTTCCGTCGGGAGAAAAGACCGGCTCCGTCGCGTGCTCCGTCTTGTGTTCGTACAGCACGATGCGTTTTTGCGTCGCTAGCTCGACGATGCAGAGCTTGTCTTTGTGCTCGCGCTGACGATGAACGAACAAGACGCGCTTGCCGTCGGGGGAAAAGCTCGCACTCTCTTCGACGGTGAACGGATCACGGGGCTCGCTGCTGACGCGACGGGGAGCGCTTCCGTCGACAGCGAGCGTATAAAGTCGGTCTGCGCCTTCGCGATCGCTGCCAAACAGCAGGGTCTTTCCGTCGGGAGACCACTGCGGCTGCCACTCGTCTCGCTCGGTCTGGGTCAGTCGCTTGGCTGGTCCGCCGCTGCTCGACGCAAGATACAGCTCAGCGACTTGATCGCGGCTGGAGACGAACACCACGCGATCGCCGCTCGGGGACACGCTGGGCTGGAAGTTGCCCTGACGATTGCTGGTCAGCTGCGTCACGCGCTGTCCGTCGATGGTCAGGCGATAGACTTCACGCAGTCCGGTCGAAGAGCCCTCGAAAAACAGGAACTTTCCGTCGAAAGAAAAGCTGGGACTGCGCAGCACGGATCGAGCGGGTCCAAGAGGCTTTGGCGCTCCGCCGGACAGCGGATGCAGCCAAAAGCGCTGCGGACGCTTTTGATCGGACTCACTCACCGACGTAACGAGCAGATATCGTCCGTCGGGAGTGCTGGGTCCGTTGTAGTCCGCCTCGGGACTCTTCGTCAGCCGTCGCTCACCTTGGCCGTCAGGCTGGATGAGGTAGACCTCACGGTTGCCGTCGCGCTCGGAGATAAACGACAGAAGCAGCGCGGCACCGAGTGCGAGCGACGACAAGACGACTACTCCACCTTGATGGCGTCCGCGACGACCATCGAGCCTGCCGTCGTCCAGCGCGATACCGCGACCTGGTTCCAGCCCGCCGTGAAGCTGTACGAGCCGAGAGAGACCCACTTGCTGCCGTCGATCTGCTGGTTCTTGTTGACCGTGCCGAGCTTGGTTCCGCTGGCGTTGAAGATCAAGAACGGCGTCGAGGTGCTGCGGTCCGAGGCTGCGGTCCACCACGCGAAGACCTCACGGGTGGCAGCGGCGGGCAGGTAGAACTTGAAGTAGACGGCGTCGGACACCGCGTCGGTCGGAGCGACGAAATAGCCGGTTCCGTAGTAGCCGCTGACGCTGGTCGACGACTTCCAGTTGCTGCTGGGCGCGTCGATCTGAGCGCTGGGACCGTTGTTGTCCTGGTTGCTGTCGACGACGATCGCGGAGCTGCCACCGACGCAGCTGCTGATGCGATTCATGTAGTCCGCCCACGGGAAGTCGCGACCTGGATCGTCGGCTCGACGGACGGGATCGGGCTGGTAGTGACCGATGATGTGGTTTCTGTCGCGCGCGATGCCGTTGCGCTTGACGATGTCGCACGACAGCTTGGCCGACGCGGCGATCTGGCCTTCGGTCCACTTGTTGGTGCTTTCGTAGGAAAAGCCGCCGTGCTCAATGCCGACGGAGCGCGGGTTGGTGGGACGACCTTCCCATGATGCGCCGACGTGATGCGCGGTGTCTTTTTCATCGACGAGCGCAGAGATCTCGGACCCGCTTTCGTTGACGACGTAGTGCGCCGAGGTCTTGTTCGGGTTCGTCGGATAGGGCGTATTTAGCCACGAGACGCAGCCGGAATACGCGCCCGAGCAGGTGTGGATGACGAGCAGATCAATTGCCGCCGAGCGTCCGACGGTGTAGTTCGACGAAGGCGCGGGCTTCCAGACCGATCCCGAATAGCGCGCTCCGGCAAGCGAGGTGTCGGGCTCACTCGGGGTCGCAAACTGCGGAACCAGGTTGGGCTGTGGCGCGCTCGACAGACCGTGAGCGACGGCGATTTCCGACGGGAGCCCTTCGCGCAAGGTCTTGTAGACGACGTTGTGAAGAAAGTACGCTTGTGCGTCTTGGCTCGGCAGTCCCGAAAAGCGTGCGATCGGACCGGCCCAGGCCGCGAGGTCTCTGCGATCGATTCCCGCTTCGTCGGCATAGCTGCGTAGAAGTGCGGCTCCGGCGAGCACGTTCGACAGGACATCGCGCTGCGCAGCTTCGGTCGAAACGCCAGCGAGTCGAGCGCCGTTTGTCAGACGGTCGCCGCGAAGCGCCATCACGCCGTAGATTGGCTCGTCGCCCGTGGCGTCACTGGCTTGACCGGGCACAAAGTACAGCCGAGTTTCCGCGTATGCGACCGACGACAGCACCGCTTGAGGGATGTCGAACTGACGCGATGCGCTGATGAGCGACCGGCCAATGTCCGACGGCTGTTGTGCGGCTGCGGACTCGCCTACCGGCGGAGCAGTCACGACGTTCGATGGCTCTGCTTGCCCGCACGCGGCGAGCAGCGACAACGACAGCAAGGTGAACCGAGTCTTCATGGACGCCTCCAAAGCGATCGTGGGAATCGATGGAACATCTCCGCTGTTTGCGAAGAATGGGTACCTAACGCGCAGAGCATAGTCGTGCTTGGGTCCGAGTGCGGCTTTTTGTTCAGCTTGCCTCGATTGCGACGTAAACTGCTCCAACTGATCTGTGCTTGATTGGCGTAATTCCTGTCTGTCGGGCCGCGTCGATTGAGAGAACAACAACCCTTGTAGGAGTCGGTATGAAGCGACATCTCCTTGTGTCTGCGCTGCTGCTCGGACTTGGCTCTGCGACGATGGTGAGCCAGTCCGCTCGGGCGCAAGACCTGGCCAGCTTTGAAAAGCGCACGACGGTCAAGACGCTGGCGAACGGTCTGACCGTGATCATCGTCGAGCGACCCGAGGCGCCGGTCTTTTCGTACTTTACGCACGTCGACGTCGGTGGCGCGCAAGAAGCGATGGGTCAGACGGGCCTCGCGCACATGTTTGAGCACATGGCGTTCAAGGGCACCGACAAGATCGGCACCAAGAACTTCGCGGCGGAAAAAGGGCTGATCGACAAGGTCGAAAAAGCCTATCTCGCGTACGACGCTGAGCGACGAAAGCCGCAAGGCAGCGATCCCAAGAAGGTCGAGTCGCTGGAAAAGTCGTGGCGCGATGCCATCGCTGAAGCGAGCAAGCAAGTCGTTGCCAACGAGTTCGGCGAGCTGGTCGATCGCAACGGTGGCGTCGGGCTCAATGCGTTTACGAACAGCGACGAGACAGGATATTTCTACTCGCTGCCGTCGAATCGCTTGGAGCTGTGGGCGTATCTGGAGTCGGAGCGCAGCAAGCGTCCAGTGATGCGCGAGTTTTACACCGAGCGTGATGTCGTCAACGAAGAGCGACGGATGCGCACCGATAGTCGTCCCGTCGGAAGAATGCTCGAGCAGCTTCTGGCGGCAGCGTTTACGGCGCATCCCTATGGTCGTCCCGTCGTCGGTTGGCCGTCGGACTTGAACACCTGGTCGGCGACCGACGCGATGAAGTTCTGGGAGCTGTATTACACCCCGGCGAACATGGCGATTGCTCTCGTCGGTGATGTCAAAGCGAGCGAAGCGCTGCCGGTGCTGGAGTCGTACTTTGGTCGGCTGCCGAAAGGTTCGAAGCCCGCGCCGCTGAGCACCGTCGAGCCGAAGCAGGCTTCCGAGCGGATGGTGATCCTGAAAGAAGCGTCGCAGCCGTGGTATGCCGAGGGCTATCACCGTCCCGATGTCTTCGACAAAGATGACGCAGTGTACGACGCGATTGCCGATCTGATGTCGACGGGACGAACGGCTCGGCTGTATCGCGCGCTCGTCCGAGACAAAAAAATCGCAGCAGCGGCGGGTGGCTTTTCGGGTCTGCCGGGACGGAAGTATCCGCACCTGTTTGCTTTTTATGCGATGCCGACACCAGGAAACTCTCCGCAGCAGGTTCGGACCGCGATTCATGAAGAGCTGGAAAAGCTCAAGAACACGCTGGTCAGCGACGATGAGCTTCAGATGGTCAGGGCGCGGGCGAAGATGCGGCTGCTCAACAGCCTGTCGAGCAATCAGTCGCTGGCGATCGCGATGGCGACGTCGCAGCAGCGCTTCGGTGACTGGCGAGAAGTGTTCCGTCGCGTCGATCGCATCGACAAAGTGACCAAAGAAGACATTCAGCGCGTGGCCAAAGCGGTGTTTATCGACAGCAATCGCACCGCAGCTTGGATCGAGAGCACCGGAGGCAAGTGAGCATGAAGACCGCAAACAGCAGCATCAAAACAGGGCTCGCGGGCCTGGTTCTCCTCGGGATGACGGGGGGAACGCAGGCGATTGCCGCTCCGGTGGTGGTCAAGAGTGACTGGCGACAGATCAAGCCGCCGCCGCTGCGCGTCGTGAGGCCGCAGCAGCCGACGCGACTGGTCTTGGAAAACGGCATCGTGCTTCTGCTTCAGCCCGACAAAGAGCTTCCGCTTCTGTCGCTGACGGTGATGATGCGCGGTGGCAGTCGAGACGAACCCGAAGGCAAGACGGGACTCGCTGACATCTTCGCAGAGTCGTGGCGCAGCGGCGGAACGCGCTCGAAGACCGGCGATCAGATCGACGACTTTTTGGCGCTACGCGCTGCGACGGTGGAAACCGGAAGTGAGCCGACGAAGATGACGCTGTCGGTTCACTGTCTGAAAAATGACTTCGCGGATGTGCTTGGGCTGGCGGTGGAGCTGCTGCGCGAGCCGGAGTTCCGTCAGGACAAGATCGACCTCGCAAAGCGGCAGATGTTTACCGCGATCAGCCGTCGCAACGATGAGTCGAGCGAGATTGCCAATCGCGAGTCGGCCAAGCTCGCGTACGGAAAAGATCATCCGCTCGCACGGCAGGAAGAATACGCGACGGTGGCTGCGGTCACGCGCGACGATCTTCAGATGTGGCATCGTCGGTTCATTCACTCGGGGAACATGATCGTCGGTGTGTCGGGGGACTTCGATCCGGCAGAGATGACGACGCTGCTTCGTCAGAAGCTCGGGAGCCTGCCGCAGAGTCAGAAGCTGGTGACGCCAGAGCTGGGCTTTGTTCCGACGCGGCCAGGGCTGTTCTTCGTGCCGAAAAAGGAAGTGAACCAGAGCTCGATTCACTTGGTGCAGCTTGGGACGACGCGCAAAAACCCGGATCACTACGCGATCGAGGTGATGAACGAGATCCTCGGCGGTGGCTTCTGGGCGCGGCTGTTTTCGAACATTCGTACCAAGCAAGGGCTGGCCTATAACGTCGGTGGTGGCGTCGGGCTCGGGTATGAACATCAGACGCTGTACAAAGTGGCGATGTCGACGAAGAGCCAGACCACGGGCAAGGCGATTACGGCGCTGTATGAGCAGGTGCAAGGCATGCTGATGAACCCGCCGACGCCCGACGAGCTTCAGAAAGCGAAGGACGCGATCCTGAACTCGTTTGTGTTCCGCTTCGACAGCAAGGCCAAGATCTTGGGCGATCGGATGCGGCTGGAGTTTTCGGGCTATCCCGCCGACTACACCGAAAAGTACGCGGAGCAGATTCAGAAGGTCACGCTCGACGACGTGAAGCGCGTGGCGCAAAAGTACCTGAACCCGGGCGGCTTTGCGGTGCTAGTGGTGGGAAATCCCGACGAGATCGGCGATCAGCTCACGCAGCTTAAACACCTGGGGCCGGTTCAGACGATCGACATCGCAATTCCGCCGCCTCCGCCGAAGCCGCAAGCCGCGCAAAAGTAAGCGATCAGCGAATCCGCAGCGTCAGTCCAACCGCACCGAGCAAGGCCGATCCCGTCGGGAAATAATCGTATCCGACGGCAAATGTCGCGGCGGCACTTCCCATCCACAGATCCACGCCCAGTCGAGGCGAAAACGCCGGTGTCAGCTTCGTCTGCGCCTGACAGCGATCGTCGGTGCTGCGCTGTGCGCTCAGTCCGGCTCGAAGTGCAACCCACGGCGACCACCACGAGCCATCGCGGTTGTTGTTCAGATCAAGCCGTAGCCCAGCGAGCGCCGACAGCGCGTGAGGACGAATGGCAGGCTCAGACGGACAAGCGGCGTAGGAAAATGGCGCCAGCTCGCCGACCATGGCACCGAGCAGCGACAGCGGACCAGACAGACGGGACGAAAGCTCCAGATCGAGTGGCACAAATGCGGTGACGCGATGCGAGCCATCCAGGTTGCGAATCAGCGTCGGAGACAAGCCCGAAAGAAGCTGTACGCGGGTCCGAAAGCGGGGCAGATCGGGCAGCTCCGTCGGCTTGGCGATCCCCTGCGCGGGCGCGACCCACAAGGAGACAGCAGCGACGACTGCGACGCAAGGTGTGGACATGGCTTTCGATGTTGGCACGGCAGTGGCGACGGAAGTTGAGCGGATTGGTTCACAATCTACAGCGGATGGGAATGGACTTGTGGGCTGCGCTGTTTCCATGGGCTGGGTGCGCGCGATGGGAACCGGAAGGTCGGCGGTCGGGCCGCTCGCTTGACGGCAAAGCGCGCTGGGAAGTAGCCTGATTGCGGAGGATACGTTGGCCGAAAAGAAAAAAGGCTTCGGAGATGCCCTCATCGGTCTGTTTGTGGTTCGGGAAGATGGAACCGACAGTGAAGAAGAGGTCGCCGTCGCCAAGCCAAGTCCGGGCAGCGATCCTGCGGTCGATGAGCTGATCGCAAAGTACGCGGGTGGTTCGGGGGCTGCGTCGCGCGCTCCGAGTCGTCCGCCCGCACCGCCGATTCCTGCGGCTGCTTCGGCGAGCCGATCGGGTGCGACTCGTCCGCCTCGGCCTCCGGTGGCTGCGGCGGAAGCGGTTGAGCCTGCGGCTGCGGTGGTTCCTGCTGCTTCACCGACGTCAGCTGAGCCCATTCCCGAGGTCAAAGTCGACTTCGCAGGCGTGCTGCGCAAAGCGGGTCTGACGGATGACGAGCAAGGTCGCGTCGAAAAAGCGCTGAGCCTGCTGTCGTCTCTGCCGGCGGAAACTCCGCTCGAAGTGAAGCGTCAGATCGTGGCTGCATCGCTGCAAGCGTTCGGGATTCCGATCGAGCAGATCATCGAGTCGGCGGCGCTGCACATTCGCGCGGTCGATAAGCACAGCCTGGAAGGTCAGACGCAGACGCAGGCCTTTTTGGAACAAGGCAAGCGGCGGATTGCGGAGCTGGAAAAAGAGCTTTCGCGGGTTCGCTCGTCGATGCAAGAGCAGCAGTCGCTTCAAAAAGGGCTGGAGCTTGCGTGTAACCAAAAGAAGCGACGGATTCAGGATGTGCTCGACTTCTTTGGGCCTGAAGCGGTCGAAAAAGCCACCAAGCTGTCACCGAAGCTACGCGGTCAATCAACGTAAAGCGCGCGCCTACGCCGCGTCGCGTTTGTTGCAACGGTTCATCCTGCCGCAAGATGTAGCGGCAACACTTCAAGGAGCACTCGGACATGTCTGTCTTTGGTCGTCTTGCCAACCTGTGGAAAGGGTTTATCAGCCTCTGGATTTCCGACGTCGAAAAGGAACACCCGGAGATCGCGTACGAGAACGCGATCAACTCGATGGTCGAGAAGTACTCGGCGCTTAAGCGTGCGACGGCGGCGATCATTCGGCGACGGGAAGAGCTGGCCGAGCGGCTGGCGAATCAGCAAAAAGAGCTGGCGCAGGTGAGTGCGGATCTGAGCACCGCCATCGAGACGAACCAGGATGACCTGGCGGTGGTGCTGATCCAGAAGAAGAACCAGCTGGAGTCGTCGATCGCCGAGCTTCAGACGGACGCGGACACGGCGGCCAAGGATGCCGACAGCGCCAAGCAGTCGCTTCTGTCGGTGCAAAACGAGATCAAGAAGCTCAAGGCCGAAAAAGAGACGATGGTGGCCAAGCTGGAGTCGGCGCAGGCTCGGATGCGCATCCAAGAGCAGCTAGAGGGTCTGTCGGTCGATGCGGAAGTGCAGGCGCTCGACAACGTGCGGACGCACATCAAGACGCAGGTTGCGCAGGCGAACCTCAACAAAGAGCTGGGCGAGACGGATCTCGATGCGCGTCTGAAGACGCTGCGCAATGCCTCGGGCGACGTGACGGCCAAGCAGCAGCTGAGTGAGCTGAAGGCCGCCGCCGCTGCCAAGCGTGCCGCTGCCAAGTCGATGTAACACCAGTCGGACTGCCTTTCGCGAGCTGGTTATCGAGCGGAAGTCACGCGAGCCTACAGAGTTTTTTGCGAGCGGAGCCTGTTATGAAGCTGACGCCTTTTGCCAAAATCTTCATCACCCTGATCATCCTTGGGGTCGTTGGTTACGTGCTGTACGTCAAGGGAGACGGCATCAACCAGTGGGTCAACCAAGGGACAAGCAAGCCGACGGCTCCAGCGGGAGACAAGACCGCGACGGGACCCGCGCCGGGCGTTTCCAAGGATGACTTTGCGGCGATTGGGGCCGCGCGCGAAGCCGGTCGTCAAGGCGTCACTGGAATTGCCAAAGCGCAGGTTGGCCAAGGCAAGCTCGGTCGCAAGCTGCGCGTCGGCATCAACACCTGGGCAGGACACGCGCCGGGCATTGTCGCCAACGGTGGCCTTCTGGGCGGCGACAAGTCGTCGATTTACCTCAGCAAGTACAACCTGGAAGTCGAGTTCACGCTGCTCGAAGACCCGCAGGCGAAGCTGGCGGCGTTTCTGAAGGGCGACATCGACATCATGTGGGACACCGTCGATTCGTGGGCGCGTGAAGCGTCGGCGCTGGCGGAAAACGGCAAGGGTGGCAAAGCGATCATCCAGCAAGACTGGTCGCGCGGTGGCGACGGCATCGTGGCGCTTTCCAGCATCAAGAGCATCGAGGATCTGAAGGGCAAAAAGATTGCGACGACGCGGTTTACTCCGTCGCACTGGCTGCTGCTGTATCTGCTGTCGCAGTCGGGCCTGGCTCCGGCGGACAAAGCGGAGATCGAAAAGAACCTGGTGTTTACGGCGGAAGCGTCGCTGGCAGCGGCGGCGTTCAAGTCCAAGAACGTCGATGCAGCGGTGACGTGGGAGCCGGATCTGTCGGGATCGGTCAAAGCGCGTGGCGACGAAGCGGCAATCCTGGTTTCGACGACGGCGGCAACGAACGTGATTGCCGACGTGCTGGTTGCGCAAAACGACTTGGTGGAAAAGTCTCCTGAGACGGTGACGGCGTTTGTTCACGGCTGGTTCGATGGCATCGACGCGATCGGCAAAGATCCGGCGAGTGCCTACAACATCGTCGGAAAAGCGCTGAAGCTGCCGGAAGACGATGTCTCGGGAATGCTGTCGGGAATGAAGCTGACGAGCTTTGCGGACAACGCGCTGTTCTTCGGGCTCGACGGAAACCGCGCGCAGTTCGAGGCGCTGTTCAACGCGGCGTTCATCGTGTGGCGCAAGCAAGGCGTGATCAGCAAGGCGGTCGATGCCAAAAACTGCGTCGATACGCGCTTTGTCTCAGCGCTCGCGGAGTTTTATCCGGGTCAAAAGGTCGTCGAGACGTTCAAGTTTGATCCGAAGAAGGTCGATCCGGCCAAAGAGCGCGCGATCATCAACAAGCAGCTCACGATCTACTTTACGACGGGAAGCGATCAGATCATGGCGGGCTCGAACTTCGTGCTCGACTCGCTGGGTGAGACGATGACGGCGTTTGGCAACACGCTGCTGCGCATCGAGGGCAACACCGACAACACCGGCTCGCGGACGGCCAATCGGTCGCTTTCGCAGAAGCGGGCCGACGCGGTGAAGGACTATCTCATCTCGAACCACAAGATCGATCCGAAGCGCTTTCAGACGATCGGCAACGGACCGGACAACCCGGTGGCTCCGAACGCGACCGAGGCTGGACGGCAGCAAAATCGTCGGACCGACATCAAGGTCATCCTGAACGTGCAGTAACCATGGCCGCCGACGTGTCGAGCCCGAAAAAAGTACCGCTGCGCTCGCGAGAGCCGATCTGGTCGCTGCGAAAGCCGCTCCCGGCGAGCTGGCAGCTGTGGCTGGGACTGGTTCTGCCGCTTTTGATCTTGGTGCTGTGGGTGGCGCTGACCTCGGGGAGCAAGCCGGTGGTGGGCGGTGCGTTTTTGCCCAGGCCGACGGATGTGCTGCGGGTGCTGCTGCGTGACTTGGTGATTGGCAGGCCGGATGTGATCGCGGGCAAGCAAGTGGTGGTGCGGGTGCTGTTTGATGCAGCGCTCGCGTCGAGCTGGCGAATCGTGCTGTCGTTCTGTCTGGCGTCGGCGGTGGCGCTGCCGCTCGGGATCATGATGGGCGCGTTTGAGCCAGTGAATCGTCTCGTCGAGCCGGTGATGGCGCCGCTGCGTTATATGCCGATCTCGGCGTTCATTCCGCTGACGATCCTGTGGTTTGGCATCGAGGAAAAGCAGAAGCTGGCGTTTCTGTTCTTGGGCGTGTTCGTCTATCTGCTGCCGGTGGTGGTGAGCGCGATTCGTGCGGTGCCCGAAGAGCTGGTTCAGACGGCGCGAACGCTCGGCGCAGGACGATTTCAGGTGGTGTTTACGGTGCTTATGCCAGCGGCAGCGCCGGACATCTTCGACTCGTTTCGGGTGATGAACGCGATCTCGTGGACGTACGTGATCTTGGCGGAGTTTGTGAACACCCGCAGCGGACTTGGCTACCAGATTCAGCTCGCCGGAAATCACCTGCACATCGACGAGGTGTTCGCGGGCATCTTGATCATCGGCATGATTGGGCTTGGATCCGACGCGCTGATTCGCTTCTGCGGCAAGCTGCTGTTCCCGTGGCGAGAGGCTGGACATGTCTGAGCAGAGCGTCACGACAGCCAAGCCGGGCGAGCCAGGCGCTGGCGGCAACATCCCCGTCACGGTTCACAAGTCGGCGATCAAGCTTCACGTCGAGGACTTACACGTCACGTATCGCGGTCGTCGAGGCGAAGACGTCGAAGCGGTGCGCGCGGTGTCGTTTGACATCATCGACAAGCCCGGCGTCGGTGAGATCGTGGTCTTTTTGGGTCCGTCGGGCTGCGGCAAGTCCACGATCTTGAAAGCGGTTGCGGGACTGCTGCCTCCGACGAAAGGTCGCGTGCTGATTGGCGATCACGAAGTCGATGGACCGGGACGCGATCGCGGCATGGTGTTTCAGCAGTACACCTCGTTTTCGTGGCTGACCGTCGTTGAAAACGTCGAATATGGACTGCGGCTTCACGGCATTTCGTCGGGCGAGCGACGAGCGCGAGCGATGGAAATCCTCAAGCACGTTGGGCTCGATCAGTTCGCGAGCAAGTATCCCAAAGAGCTGTCGGGCGGCATGAAGCAGCGGGTGGCGATTGCGCGCACGCTGATCAACAAGCCGAAGCTGCTGCTGATGGACGAGCCGTTTGGTGCGCTGGACCCGCAGACGCGCTGGGAGATGCAGGGAATGCTCATCGACATCTCGCACCGCGAAGACAACACGATCCTGTTTGTGACCCACGACGTGGCGGAAGCGGTGTACCTGGCCGATACGGTCTACGTGCTGAGTCGGCGACCGGCGCAGATCCTGCATCGGATCGATGTACCGACGTTCGCGGATCGGACGCACAAGGTGAAGGCGAGCCCGGAGTTTCGTCAGTGTGAGGAGCAGCTTCTGTCGCTGCTGTACGCCAAGTGAGCGATCGCGCGTCGAGCCCGTCTCGGACTGGGAAAAAGGAAGCGCCTCCGTACGCCAAGTACGCGTTTGTCAATCCGTACAACCTGTCGCTGCTCGCGGGCGCGGGAAGTGCGTCGCTTCTGACGGGACACTGGTGGATCGGGCTGTGCGCGGTGGCAGCGGAAGCGGTGTGGATGCTGTTTGCGCCGGACTCGCGGCTGTTACAAAAGACCTGGTTCGATCCGATCTGGGACGGTGAGCAGCGAGCGGCTCGGCTGGCTCGTCAGTCGGCCAAGTTCAACGCGCTTCCTGATCTGGAAAAAGAGCGCGCGCTCAAGCTGCGGGATCAGCAAAAGCGGATCGAGAAGATGGCCAAAGACAACGCCACCTTCACCGTCGAGCTTCTGTCGGAAGACATCGCGAAGCTGGAAGATCTCGTCGATGACTTTCTGGACATGGCCGCCGTGTCGTCGCGCTACGAGAGCTATCTGAAAGAGATGGATCTGGCCGACATCGAGCAAGACATCCGTCGCTATTCGCTGCAAGTGGACCGCTTACCGATTGGCGACGAGCGACGGACGGTGGCGCAGAAAAACCTGGAAGTGCTGCTGTCTCGCAAAGATCGCTACATGGAGCTGCGACGGAGCTTGCAGACGGCGCGCGGTCAGATGGACCTGATGGAAAATACGTTTTTGCTCCTGGCTGATGAGATCGTCGGGATGCAGAATCCGACGGAGCTGGGAGCACGGCTCGACGGGCTGCGCGAAGGCGTAGCAGCGGTTCGCGAGACTTCCAAAGAGACAGAGCGTTACATGCAGGCCGCGAGTCGCTAGGGACGATCGCTGGCTAGGAATCGGAGATGTGTACACGATGACCACCCTGAGCACCTCGAAGACGACCCGACTTCCCGTGTGGGCGGATGAGATTCGTCGTCGCTATCTACGCGGCGAATCGACGCAGTTTGTGCTGTTTGGCAACGTGCATGACCTGATCCTCGACGATCCCGACGGTCAAATCGATAAGCGCAGTCCCGACGAAAAGCTGCTGACGCTGCCCGAGTTTTTGACCAAGGTTCTGCTCGAGAAAAAGTCGATGGTTGTGCTGTACAACGTATCGACGGGCGTGCGCTTTGTGCGGGGCAAGCTGCCGCCGGGCTTTGAAGATCTGGCGCTGCAAAAAGAGCCGTCGAAGGTGCTGCCGCTGCTCGAGCGACTGCTGGTGACGCAGAACGGCGTCGCGGTGGTGGTGGAATACGCCGAGACGGTGTCGCCCGCCGGAGAGACGAGCTTTTCGACGATCGAGGATCGCTCGTCGGTGGTGACGCTTCAGCGCTGGTCGATGCTGCCCGCGCTCGACAAAAACGACAGCTTGGTGTTCTTGCTCGTCGAAAACCTGTCGGAGCTGCATCCGAAGCTGGTGGCCAATCCACGGGTAGCGACGGTGCAGATTCCGATTCCCGATGCGGACAGTCGACGCGCACTGCTTCGTCACATTCGCGCCGATATGGGCCTTTCCGAGCTGGAGATGATGACCGAGGTGACGGCGGGTCTGAAGAACATCCAGATCCAAGGCATCTTGGCTCCGCACGATGTTCCGTCGGACGATGACATCGAGCGCACCAAGTACATTGCGGAGCTGCTCGGTGGTGGCCCGGCGGCGGTAGAGCGGGCCCAGAAGCTGGCGCAGATCACCAAAGGCATGCCGCGTACCGAGATTCGTCGACTGCTGGCGCCTGAAGGTCCAGTTCCGACGGCATCGCAGGCTGACAGCGACGCCAAAAACGAAGTGCTCCGTCTGATCGCCGCGCGCAAGCGAGAGATCATCGAGCGAGAGTGCTACAGCCTGATCGAGTTTCTCGATCCCAAGCACGGCTTCGAAGTCGTCGGTGGCATGGATGAGGTCAAGCGCGACCTGTCGCTGATTGCACGGAACATTCGCGAAGGCCGTCGCAGCCGCGTCCCGATGGGACTGCTGTTCGTTGGACCGATGGGAACTGGCAAGACCTTCGTCGCTGAAGCCTTCGCCAAAGAGTCGGGTCTGACGGCGATCAAGTTCAAGAACTTCCGCAGCAAGTGGGTCGGCGCCACCGAGGGAAACCTCGAGCGAATCCTGCAAGTGGTTCAGGCCATCGGTCAGGTCATGGTCATCATCGACGAAGCCGATCGCGCCTTTGGCAACCAAGGCGAAGACGACGGTGGCACGTCGAGCCGTGTGATTGCTCGCATCAAAGAGTTCATGAGCGACACGAGCAACCGAGGCCGCGTGCTGTTCGTGCTGATGACCAACCGACCCGACAAGATCGACATCGATCTCAAGCGCGCGGGCCGACTGGATCGCAAGATTCCGTTCTTCTACGCGCAGACGACGGGCGAGGTCGAGCCGATCCTCAAGGCGCAGCTTCGCAAAAACAAGGTGTCGAGCGAGCTGAGCTTCCCGATCGAAGGCGATGGCCTGGCTCCGATCGTCGGTATGTCGAATGCAGACATCGAAGCGGTGGTGCTGCTCGCGTCGGACTATGCCAGCCAGCGTGCCGAGTCGCTGGGCCTGAAGGAAACGCCGGTCAGCCTCGATGATCTGCTGCGAGCTGCACGCGATTACCTGCCGCCGCGCGACATGGAGATGCTGGAGTTTATGGAGCTTCTGGCGGTGTTTGAGGCGTCCAACCGTCGCATGCTGCCGCCCAAGTACGCAGATCTGCCGATTGAAGCGCTTCAGGAGCGACTCCATCGGCTCAAGCTTGTGGCTGGTCATCGTCGCTAAGCCGTGACCGAGCCTGTTCGGATGTGAACCCAGTTTGTTCCCAGAAGGAGACGTGCGATGAACTTCTTTCCCGAGATTGCGCTGTCGACAGCCCAGGCCGAAGCGATTGCGCGCGGTCTGTTCCACATTGCTCACGCAGATGGTCTGCATGAGCGTGAAGCGGCGCTGGTTGCGTCGTTTTGGTCCGATGCGGGCGGCAGCCACAACGCGCTGTCCGAGCTGTCGCGTCGCGGTCCGCTGTCGAGCGAAGAGCTTTCGGCTGTGCTGGACACGACGGAAGTCCGACGGCTGTTTGTGAAGACGGCGCTGCTGCTTGCGTTTGCCGACGGTCAGGTCACGGGTGCCGAGAGCGAGCTGGTGCGCAAATATGCCGGCGAGCTGGGCCTGGGCGACGAGCTGGCTCACCTGGAAGAGCAGGTCAAAGAGTATCTGCTCGGTCAGCTGTCGCACATTCACAACACCGCCGCGCTCGCCGAGATTGCCCGCAAGCTGAAGATCTAACCGCCCGCCGCTGTCCGTATGCGCTGCGCGATTTCTTTTGCGCGTGCGCACAAAGGATTGTCGTGGCCGCAGCGGTGTGCCTAAGATCGCGCCGTCATGGCGTACTTTTGCCACTCGTGCGGAAACGAGCAAATCTTCGAGGTCAAGGTCGGTATCAAGGTCGGTCGCCGCGATACCTGTCCTCACTGTGGTGCGGATCTGCATTGCTGCAAAAACTGCACGCACTACGAGCCCAACGTCCACAACCAGTGCCGCGAGCCAGAGGCTGCCTTCATTCGCGACCGATCCGAGGCCAACTTCTGCACGCACTTTTCGATGCGCGACTCCGAGGGCTGGAAAGAAGACCGCTCGGCGGAAGAAGCGAAAAAGAAGCTGGCGGCGCTGTTTAAGAACCTCAAATGAGCATTCATCTCGACGAAGAGACTGCTTCGTTTGACCCGGACGCGCGACGACTGTGCGGCGATCCCGCGTGCATCGGTGTGCTCGGGGAAAACGGACGCTGTCGTCTGTGTGGTCGTCAAGGTGAAGGCGAGGAGCCGCTTCCCGCTGCCAGCGACGAAGATGCACCGGACCTGTCGTCATCGGACGAAGAATCAGACGAAGCGGAGGCAGTCCGTGCGGCGTCCGATGGATCGGAAGTTGCGTCAGACAGCGACGCAATGGACGATCGGCGACTGTGCGAAGATCCCGGCTGCATTGGGGTCTTAAATTCCGAAGGTCGCTGTAGCGAGTGCGCTCGTACCTTCGATCTGGCCTAGCTCCGCGCACGGCTCGTCGGTTGCGGCGGTGGCCGAAGCGTCGCAAAGCTGTTAGTTTGAGCAGAAAGCGGTGGCTTGCGTCGACAGTCGAGCCACTTTCTTTGTGTTGATGGTCATGACGCGCACGCTCTTCACGGTTCAGCTGCTATCGCTGCTCTGCTCGGCGGGGTGTCTGATTCCCATTCCGCTTGAGCAGCAAGTGACGCCGGAGACCTGTAGCAGTCTGTCGGTTCAGTCGGCGATTCCTCCGTTTGGAACGCAGCGCGCGACGTCGATCCTGGAAAAGTATTCTTATCAGGTCGATGTCACGACGGACTGCCCGTCGGTGTCAGCGCGACTGTACTTGCAGCTCAATGGAACGTGCTGTGATCTCAACGTCGACAATCCCAACGTCACGCGCTTTTATCAGCAAGCCCAAGCGCAGGCGGTGGACTCGACGGCGGGCATCTACTCGCTGGTGTTTAGTCAGCAAGTGCTGCCGTGTGCGACTGGCTTTGCCGGTTCGATTGCTTATGTTGTGCCTGTGGTTGCATCCGGTGGCTTTGCGGACGGTCCGAGCGGCTTTCGTCCCGAGGGCCTTGGTGAGGTAGACCGCAGCCACTACTGGACGGTAACTTGTCCTTAGAGGTTCTTACTTATGCTTCAGCTTATAAACCCCTTGCCGAGGCCAAGAGGCGTACAGCGATCCAATCGACTGGCACAGCTTCTGCGGCTTTGGGTGGCGCTGCCGATCGCGCTCCAGCTTGCGGGCTGTGGTGAAGAGGCGATCGCGCTGCCCGTTGCCTGTAGCGGTGACAACTACTGTCCACCGGCGCGTAGCTCGACGTGGTGGGCGATTCAGCTCTGGCCGACCGATCCTGGAGACAAAGCAGGCAGCGATCCGCACTGGGTGCTGACGCCGCAAGAAGGCCAGAACCTTAGCTTTGATGGAACCGGATCGGCGTCGCTGCGCTTTCGAGCGGCAGCGATGCTATCGGGGCTGGTGCAGACTGCCGACAACCGAGCGCTCGTGCGGGCGCGCGTTCAAGCGACGCTACCGAGCGCGATTCCCGGTCAAAACGACTATCGCTTCGACACACAGACGGCGGAAAAGGTGGCGGGAACGTACTCGCTGCGGATTCCAATGCCGGCGCAGCCCGACAAGCAGCTGTATCGCGTGTGGGTCGGCTTCGACGACGCCAGCCAAGCCAGCACCTATCCTCCGATGTGGCTGGAGCACGCCATCGGTGGTGACCTAGAGCTTCCGATTCAGCTTCGGGCAGCGTCGCAGCTTGCGGTGATCTCGGGACGCATTGCCAATCCGCTCGGTGAGGGCGTCGGTGGCATGTCGGTGCAGGTCTACGACGAAGGCAACCAGCTGGTTTCATCGTCGGCAGTCAGTCTGACGGCAAGCGGCTTGACGGGCGGAACCTATCGCGTGGTGTTCGATCCGCAGCTGGCCAAGAACCCGAAGGCGAACCTGCGACTGGTGGTTCGTCCGGGCCCGATGACCACGGGTCTGCCGTCGCTGGAAGCGCAGATCGCGCCGCCGATGGCTGGCATGGAAAAGGTCCAAAACTTTGTTCTCCCGTCGCAGCGAACGCCGGTTCAGTTCATGCTGCCGGTGAAGGGACTGGGGCCAAGCGGTGCGACGCAAGAAGTCGCAGCGGCGCGGGTGGTGGCGCAGGTTCATCTGGAGGACGCGTCGACCCCACCGGGTGTTCGCGTCAGCTATACCGCGCAGGCCGATACCGACGCGCAGGGCATTGCTCGACTGATGCTGGTGCCTGCACCGACGGTGGGAGGCAACCTGACCTATCACATCACCGTTGCAAGCCCGCCGCATACGCCCTATGCGTCTGCCTCGCGTGAGATCCAGATCGGTCCGAGCGAAGGTGTGCTGGCGGCGGTTACGCTGCCGTCGCGGCCTCGGCTGATTGGACGGCTCTTGTCGGCGTTTGGCGAGCCAATGTCCGGTGCGCAAGTCATCGCTCAGCCGATTGCCAAGGATACGACAGCGACGAGCCTACTCGACAGTGCGCCCGAGCCCATGCAGCCTCAGACCGTGACGGACAGCGACGGACGATTTGTGCTGCGGCTTGATCCGGGTGACTACGACTTGGATCTGATTCCGATGCTTGGGACGGGACCACGGACCTCGCTCGACAACCAGCGAATCGGCGATGGCGACGTCGATCTTGGGGAAGTCAAGCTGCCACGGATGGCGCTGGCCAAGCTGTGGGTTGTCGGTCCGACGGCGCTGCCTGCTCCGCAGGTGAAGGTGCGCGTGCTGGAGCTGCCGAACACGTCGCCGCGCTACGGACTGGCTTGCACCGATGACTTGCCCTGTTCGCAGGTGGCCAAGGTTCGCGCGGAAGCGTTCACCGATAGCAAAGGTCGACTTCAGCTGCTGTTGCCCGATAGCTCACCGTCGGCTTCCTTTGTGCCGCGCAGTCGCCGATAGGCTGCCTTTTTTGCCGTTCTTGCTGCTGCTTTTTCCGACGCTACGCTGACTGGATGACTTGCTGCTGACCGTCGCGGATGCCTTGCTGGCTGGCTGTCCCGACAGCTTGGCGACGAGCTTCGGCTGCTTGTCCTGCGCATCGCTGTGCTTCACGGCCAGCTGCGCTTGCGGCAGCACCGCTTGCAAGATCGCGTGTCGCTCGTCGAGATAACGCTTTGCCACATCCTGCACCTGTCCGGCGGTCAGCGACTGAAGCTGCTGTTCGTGCTGGTCGCTGCTTGGCAGACCGAGCGCCGTTCGCTGTGCCAGCTCCAGTGCCACTTCGTCGCGTCGCTGTCGATGAATTGATGATCGCCCAACCAGACGCTGCTTCGCTGTCTCCAGCTCTTCGTCGCTGAGCGGATGATCGACAATCCGTCGCAGCTCGTCGCGCAGGCTCGCTTCTGCCGAGTCCAGGCTCGTCGGTGTCGTGACGGCCCAAGCGTACAGCGCGCCGCCCGACAGACCACGCAGCAGCTTGCCTTCCAGCTTCAGCAGCAGCCCGCGTCGATCAACCAGCTCGCGCGACAGTCGTCCTCCGTCGCCGAGCAGCACTTCCGAAAGCAGCTCGAGTGCCGCTTGATCCGGCGAGCGCAGGCTTGGAACCCGAAACCCGACGGCCAGCAGCGCCTGATCTTTGCCGTGATAGGACAGAAGCTGCTTGGGCGTCTCCATCGTCGGAAGCTGCGGCATGGCATGGGCTGCACTGTGTCCGCTCGTCGGAATGCGTGACTCAATGACCGCGAGCACCTGACTTGGCTCGAAGTCACCGACGATGGCCAGCGTCATTTGGGCCGGTGAATACGCGCGTCGCCACAGCTCCAGCAGCCGCTTGCGAGACAGCCCCGACAGCGACTGAAGCGACGGCTCCAGCTTGTAGGGATGGCTGCCAAAGAGCTGGGTCTTGAGGTTGCGCAGCGACGGCTGAATCCCTTCGTCTTGGCTGCGCACTTCGGCCACCAGCTGACGACGCTCTCGCTCTAGCTCTGCTTCCGACGGTTCGTTCTGATTGAGTCCGTCGAGAAACAGCGGCAGCGCTTCCTCATCCGCAAGGCTCGGCCACTCACCCGCGACGGTAAAAGCGTCCAGATCGATCTGCGCTCGCGTCGATCCGCGAAGCTGAAGCAGCGCTTCTCCGAGCGCCGCACCGCCTCGACCGCGTGGCGTGTGCTGCCACAGCCGTGCCCACAGCGCGTGACTTCCCGCCGTCTGTTCGTCTTCGAGCCGTAGCCCGCCCGGCCAGCTTGCCGCCGCTGCCACCACTTTCACGCCGTGATCGGGCATCAGCAGCACCAGCGGTCCGCCCGGCACTTGATGACGCCACACGCCGTCTTTGCCAAGCTGCGGACCACCTTGCGACGGGACACTCACGGGAAACGCTTGCGGAAGCTGACTGAGCAGCCGCTGCCGACTTCGCTCGAGCTGCGTTGCTTCTTCCTTGGGCGCGCGACTTCGCGGTAAAAGCCACAGCACCGCCAGCGCATCTCGTCGCAGATAGCGTCCCATCGTCTTGCGCAGCGCCGCTTCGCCCAGCTCTTTGACCGTCTGTTCGTAGCGATCGTCGGGCAGTCCCAGCGACGCGAAAAATCCCGCTCGCTGCGCCCGTCCCGACGGTAGATCAAGCTGCCTTGCCTGTTCCCCGAGCAGTCGCTGCTTGGCCCGCGCAAGCTCTCCCGCATCAATCGGACGGTGCGACAGACGAAGCAGCTCGCCGAGCAGTCGCTGCGTCGCTTCTTCCACCTGACTTGGCTGCGTCGTCGCTTCCAGCAACAACAGCCCGGCTCTCTGTCCGGCAAAGCTCAGCGCCGCAATGTCACCACCGGGACGACCTCCGCTCGATCGAAGCCGCAGGCTGCCGCGCAGAAGCTCTGCCCACAGCTCAAGCGCCACGGCATCCGCACTGCTCGCCGACGTACCGGGCAGCGCCACCGCAATCACCGCTTGGCCCGTCGGATCTTCGTGGGAAGACACCATCACCTGCGGCTTGGATAGTGGACTCGGCTCCGCGACGGGCTGCTCTGTCACGTCACGCCGAGGCAACCCCGACAGCAGCGCCGTCAGTGGCTGAGCCAGCGCATCGCTGACCGCACCGCTCATCACCACCGTGAGCCGCTCGGGATGATAGCCCTGCGCCAGAAACGACTCGACATCACGAAGCTGAAGCGCTGCCAGCTTGTGCCGCTGTCCGAGCAGCGGTCGTCCGTACGGATGCCCCGGAAACGACAGCTCGCGCAGCTTTTCCACCGCCAGCCCGCGTGCGCCGAGCCCACTTCTCGTAAGCTCCAGCGTGGCTTGTTCGCGCTGCCGATGCAGCATCGCGTCATCGAGCCCTTGCGGCATCAGGATCGCGCGCAGCACTTCCAGCGCCAGCTCTTGCTTGCCTTTGGGCACGACCAGCTGAAACACCGTGTGGTCGAGCGTCGTATAGCCGCTTACCTCACCGCCGACTGTGCGCACATTCTGACTGGCGGGCGCGGCGACTTCGTGAAGCAGCAGCCGCTCACACAGGTGCGAAAGCCCCAGCGCGCCTTCCGGTTCGCTTGCAACGCCGCCTCGCACCCAGAGCTGAACCGCCACCGTACCCACCAGCCGATCCGGCACAATCAGCAGCCTGGCCCCGCTGGGAAGCTGTTTCCACGGAGGCTCTGGCGCAACCGGCGGACGTGATTCTGCGCGCGGAGGCTCTGGCTGCTGCGCGTCCGCTGGCCCGTTTGCTTCGGTGCGGGGCGCTGTGACTGCTGGCGCACGCGGCGGCGGTGCAAGGCTGGGATGCGCACACGACACGCTCAGCATGAGCGCCAGCGTCCCAGCGGTTCGGACCCGATCCACGTTGCACATTGCCGCTTCCGTACCGCAAAGCGGACAGCGACGCCAAGCCTAATTCCTCGATGGCCTGCCGTGGCGCGTCGATTGTTGCCAAGAAATCAGCGACGGAAGCTCGACGAAGCAATTTTCGCGCCGGTTTCGATCTTCCTGCTGGGCTTCTTGCGTCGACATCTGGCATCGTAGTAGCAGTCTCATGACCATGAACACGTCTACGCCTTCGTCCATTGATTCGCGAGTCTCGCTGCCACCGTCGGCCATGCCGCTGCTGTCTGCTTCGCTGCAAGGCGCCGTCTTCCATCTGACCGGCTTGCAAAAGTCCGACGGTGGGTGGGAAGGCGAGATGGTCTGGAACACGATGATCCTGTCGCAGTACATCTTGGTACAGCGAGCCTGTGGTCAGACGATTCCGCCCGCCGACGTCGAGCAGATGATCCAGCACTACCGCGTCACCCGAACCTCCGACGGCGCGTGGGGCATGCACGGCGAGTCGAGCGGGTACGTGTACTTTACGACGCTGGCGTATGTTGCGCTGCGTGTGCTCGGGGTGTCGCCCAGTGATCCGCTCTGTGCGGACGCGCGAAAGTGGCTGCGGCAACAGCCGAGCGGCGTGCTCGGGATTCCGCACTGGGGCAAGTTCTGGCTGGCGATGTGCGGGCTGTATGGCTGGGATGGCGTCAATCCGTTCCCGCCGGAGCTGTTTGTCACGCCGAAGTGGCTGCCGTTCAACCCGTTTCGCTTCTACAACCACACCCGCTACATCTACATGGGAATCGCGTACCTGTATGGAAAGCGGTTCCAGATCAACCTGGGCGACCTGCGAGACGCGCTGCGTAGTGAGCTGTTCGATCGTCCGTTTGCGCAGATCGACTTTTCCGCGTATCGCCACGTCGTCGCCCAGAGCGATCTGTATGTTGCGCCGAGCCTCGCGCTCAAAGCCGGTTACGAGCTGCTTCACCAGTACGAAAAGCGACCGATTGCGTCGCTGCGTGAGCACGCGCTGGGCTTTTGCTTCGACCGCATCCTCTACGAGATGAAGGCGAGCGCGTACCACGGTCTGTCGCCGGTAAACGGACTGCTCAACTGCCTGGCGATTTATTCGTATAACCCAAACCATCCCGAGCTGCCCAAGTGCCTGGCGGGCATGGAAGCGTGGAAGTGGCAAGACGAAGCCGAAGGCATTCGCTATTGCGGCGCGCGCAGCAACTCCTGGGACTCTGCGTTTGCGACGCTGGCGATGACCGAGCTTCCGGCGTCGGCGCAGGTGCTGGTTTCTTCGTCGCTACAGCGTGCGTATCAGCACCTGTGTGATCTCCAAATGCAGCAGGAGCTGCCGGACTACCAAGCCGAGCAGCGCGAGCCGATTGTCGGTGGCTGGTGTTTTTCCGACGGAGTTCATCGCTGGCCAGTCAGTGACTGCACGGCGGAAGCGGTCTGTGCCCTGCTGGCGCTGCACGAGCCCGGTCGTCCGATTCCCGATTCCGCGAAGCTGTCCGACGAGCGCTTCCGCCAAGCTGCGCGCTTTATCCTGCGTCGTCAGAACGAAGACGGCGGCTTTGGTTCCTACGAAGCGCGACGCGCCGGATCGCTTTTGGAAAACATCAATCCGTCGGAAATGTACGGAAGCTGCATGACCGAGCGCTCCTATCTGGAGTGTACGTCGTCCTGTGTGCGCGGCCTGGTCGCACTGCGCAGCGGACTCGGCGCACGGCTCGGTAGCGAGCTGCTGTTGCAAGTGAACACCGCGATCGCGAAGGCGGTCACACTGCTGCGAAACAGCCAGCGTCCCGACGGCTCGTTCCCTGGCTTTTGGGGCGTAAACTTCACCTACGGAATCTTTCACGTTCTCGAAGCGCTGCACGCGGCGGGGCTTGCTGCGCACGATCCGGTGATGCAGCGCGCGGCGGTGTGGCTGCTCAGCAAGCAGCGCGACGACGGTGGCTGGGGCGAGCACTACTCAAGCTGTCTGTCGGGCGAATACGTCCCGCATGAGCAGTCTCAGGTGGTGAACACCAGCTGGGCGGTGCTGGCGCTGCTGCTGGCGCTGCCGTCGTCTCACTCGGCGATCGAGCGCGGCATCCAGTTCCTTCATCGCTCGCAGCTTGTCGACGGATCGTTCCCGCAGCAAGCGCAAGCGGGCGTGTTCTTCGGGACCGCGATGCTCGACTATCGACTGTACAAGTCATACTTCCCGCTGTGGGCGCTGGCTCGCTATGCCCGGCTTCGTGACACCCAGCGTGAGGAGGCAGGTCATGTCCGGTGTGAAGCGCTCCCTAGCGGATGATCACGGCATTCGCGCGACGCTGTTTTCGGCAGGTCGAACGCAGCGTCGGCGACGACGGGTGATCCTGCCCGTGCTGGTCGGGTTCTTTGGCGCGCTGCTGCTCATCGGGATGCTGGTTGCGCGTGCGTGGCTTCTGCCCGGCTATAACGACAAGTTCGGTGATCCGCCGCTGCTTGGGCACTTGGAAGTCGATCGCAAGCTGAAGGAAACGCGGATTCCGGTGGGCTCCTTCTTGGTTGTGTTTACGCCGGAGCAAGGTGGCCAAGTCTTCGTCAGCCATCAGAGCGAGCCGCAGCGTCGTGTCTGGGAGAGCGTCCCCGGCATGTCGTTTGTCGGTGCAACCTACGGCCACGAAAAGGTGGATGAGTCGCACGGCCTGTTCTTCTTTTCCGACAAGGCGACCGGCAGTAGCTGTGCGACGCAGAAGCTTGAGCAAGTGACCTCGGGCGGCGGACAGGCTCAGCTTCGCGGCATCCTGCGCTGCTCGGGAGCCGGGTCTGCCCCCTATGTGCTGACCTTTTCCGCGCAGAGTGAACATCAGCTTGGCTTCGAGCTGCGAATCGACGACGACGATCTCAATCGTGCGTTTCTGACCTTCGCTTCCCCGCCGAGCGAGCACGTCTTTGGCTTCGGTGAGCAGTTTACCTACTTTGACCTCAAAGGTCGGCGCGTCCCGATCTGGGTACAGGAACAAGGGCTCGGACGAGGTCTTCAGCCGCTCACGACGATCATCGAGCTGCTGGCGCGAGCGGGCGGCTCTTGGCACACCAGCTACGTCAGCGTTCCGCACTTTGTCACCAGCGAAAACCGCAGCCTGCTGACGGAAAACTACGAGTATCAGATCTTCGACCTGCGCACGCCCGACCGCATCCAGGTGCGCGTCTTTTCCCGCACGATGAAGGGTCGGATTCTCCATGGACGCACCCCGTCTGAGCTGATCCAGCAGTACACCGAGTACTCCGGTCGCATGCGCAAGCTGCCCGACTGGGTCCACGACGGAGCCATCGTCGGCATTCAAGGCGGTACCGAGCGTGTTCGTCAGCTCGTCGAAAAGCTACAAAAAGAAGGCGCACCCATCGCGGCGGTGTGGCTGCAAGACTGGGCCGGTCAGCGCAAGACCAGCCTCGGCAAGCAGCCGTGGTGGAACTGGCAGCTCGATCGCAGCCGATATCCCGACTGGGAGGCGCTCGACAAGCAGCTGCAAGCGCAGCACATACGCATCCTGACCTACGTAAATCCGTTCTTGGTCGATATCGCAGCGTCGGGACGGCCTGGTCGCAACCTGTTTGCCGAAGCCCGCGAGCATGGCTACTTGGTGACCGAGCCCAACGGCCAGCCGTACATGATCCCAAACACCGACTTTTCGGCGGGACTCGTTGACATCACCAACGCCGACGCGCGCAAGTGGTGGAAGGACGTGATTCGCACCGAGGTGCTCGGCATCGGTGCATCCGGTTGGATGGCGGACTTTGGCGAAGCGCTGCCGTATGACGCGCGGCTTCACTCCGATGCGGCTCCCAGAGCGTTTCACAACCAGTATCCCGAGGAGTGGGCTCGGCTCAATCGCGAAGCCATCACCGAGAGTGGACGAGAGTCAGAGCTGCTGTTCTTTACCCGGTCCGGCTATCGCAAAAGCCCCGGTCAATCGACGCTGTTTTGGCTCGGGGAGCAGCTTGTGACCTGGGATGTTCACGATGGTCTCAAGAGCGCTGTCGTCGGCATGCTCTCGGGCGGAGTCTCTGGCTTTGGCGTAAACCACAGCGACGCGGGCGGCTACACCACCATTGTCAGCTCCTTGGGTCGCTTTACCCGCAGCCGTGAGCTTCTGTGGCGCTGGCTCGAGCTGTCCGCCCTGAGCCCGGTGATGCGCACCAGCGAAGGCAGCCGACCCGACGACAACTTCCAGATCGACAGCGACGAAGAGACGCTTCGCCACTTTGTGCGCTGCGCCAAGCTCTACAAAGCGTGGTCCAGCTATCGCAAGCAGCTCTTGCAGCAGACCGAACAGACCGGAATGCCCGTCGCGAGGCACCTCGCGCTGCACTATCCGGGCGATCCCAACGTCTACAAGCTGTCGTTTCAGCAGTACCTGCTCGGACAAGACCTGCTGGTGGCGCCGATTACCGATCCCGGTGTGACGGTCGCGAAGGTGTATTTGCCCGAAGGCACCTGGATTCACGCTTTTTCGGGGAAGCGCTTCGCCGCACCCTCGATGGGGCTGCACATTGAGATCGCCGCACCCTTGGGTCAGCCCGCGCTGTTTGTCCGTCAGGGCTCGGCGATGAGCGAGCCGTTTTTGGCCGCGCTCAAGGATCAAGGACTGTTCTAAATTTCCGTGGTTCAGCCTGGGTTTTTGACGTGATCATCGGACCAACATGCGGCCTTGTATTGGGCTGACATGTGGTATGTATCTCGCACTTCTTACTCCCTGAGGAGGTTGCGATGATACGTAAGCTTGCCGCTCGTTCGCCCGACGCTGAATCAAGTAGCGTCACTTCTCGGCTAACCGGGACACTGCGCCACTGCCTGGCTTGGGCTGCGGCGCTTACCGTCTGCGGAGCCGCATCGTCTGCCCTGGCCGCTGGTCCGAAGTCGTGCGTCGTTTACGCATGCAGTGACTCCGCAGTCATTGCCGACATCAAGTCCAAGCTGGAAGGCACCAAGCAGTTCGACAGCGTCACCATGATCGATGGTGGCTCGTCGGTTCCTTCGGAAGCTGCCCTGACCAAGTGTGACTCGCTGATGGTCTTTGCCGACGTCAATCGGTACGGCTTCAGCGACCCCACCGGAGTCGGCAACGCGCTGGCCAACTACATTGAAAAGGGCGGCGGCGTTGTCGTCGCACTGCCGATGTACGGTGGCTACTCGACCTCGTACTCTCCGTCGGGAACCAACTGGAGCAAGTACCAGCTCATCGACCACAGCACGTCGATGTCCTACGTCAGCAAGAAGACGCTGGGAACCAAAGACACCCACGCGGTGCTCACTGGCATCTCCAAGCTTGAAACGAACGGCAGCACCTGCCGAGAGCGCTCCAGCGTCACCGCAACCTCGGTTCGCTCGGGCGCCAAGGTCGTGGCCTCGTGGAACGACGGCAACGGCATGATCATCACGGGCTTCCCGAACGGACGACCGCGCATCGATCTGAACCTGTATCCCGTATCGAGCGATGTCGGCTACTACGGCTGCTATGACTCGACGACGGACGCGGCCAAGCTGATGGCCAACGCGCTGGTCTATGTCGCCAGCCCGCTGCGTGGCAACCCGTCGCCTGCGGACTTCGGCGAAGTGCCGGTGCTCGGTAGCGCCGACCTCAGCGTCGAGTTCGAAAACCAGGGCTCGTCCCCGATTAGCATCGCCAGCGGAGACGTCTCCCCGGCGGGCGTGTTCACGGCGGAAGCCATCACGTTCCCGAAGAACCTAAACCCCGGCGAAAAGCTGTCGGTGAAGTTTACGGCGCGCCCGAACGCTGCCGGTCAGGTGACGGCCATCTATACGCTGACGCCTTCGACCGCCAACGTGGCGCCGGGAGCCGTTCAGCTTGTCGTACGCGGCATTGGTCCTCGCTACGATGCGCAGCCCGCGCAGATTGACTTCGGCGGCGTGCCGCTTGGGATGACCGCCCCGGTTTCGACCGTGACCGTCACCAACACTGGCGGTGGATACCTGGGCTTTAACAGCGCCTCGGTCGATGACACCACCAACTTCGCGCTGGAAAACATCCCGGCTTCGACCCTGCTCGGCTCGGGCGCTGGTGTGAACTTCGACGTCAAGTTCAAGCCGACGACGGAGCGCGCCTACACCACCACCGTTCGCGTCTCATACTCGATCAACGGCGTAAACTACAGCGGCACCCTCGGCGTGAAGGCTTCCTACGGCAAGCCGAAGATCATCGCTCCGACCTCGCTGGTGCTGTCGCCGGTTCGCGTCGGCTCGACGGGCTCTGATCAGATCATCTCCATCCAGAACACCGGCCAAGCCGACCTGGCGATCAGCAACATCCAGTTCATCAGCGGCGATGTCAGCGACTTTGGCGTCGTGACCGCTGCCTCGATGGCGGCTCCCTTCAAGATTGCGACCGCGAGCGCGGGCGACATCAAGGTGCAGTGCAAGCCGAGCGTTCAGGGTCTTCGTCAGGCCGTCCTGGAGCTGACCAGCAACGACCCGAGCCTGGCCATGGGCAAGAGCACCATCAACGTCTCGTGCCGTGGCACCATCGCCAACTTCGAGATCTCGGCGGACAAGATCGACTTCACGCCCGCGCAGCAGGCCGGACAGTGCTCGGCGGCGCAGTACGTGACGATCAAGAACAGTGGCTCCGACTCGCTGAAGATCCTGAGCATCGCCCTGACCGGCGCCAACGCCTCGTCGTACAAGTACGCAGCCCCGGCGACCCGCTCGGTTCCCGGCAGCGGCGGCACCTTCGTTGTGTCTGTTCAGTTCTGCCCGGTCGACATTGGCTCGACGACGGCGGATCTGGAAATCGCGACCGACTTCAAGACCGGCCACGTCGTCAAGGTTCCGCTCACCGGCACCTCGACCGGACCCAAGGTTGTGACCAGCCCGGCGAGCCTCGACTTCGGCGCGGTCTACATCAAGACCACCTCGATGTCGAAGCAGATTCTGATCACCAACGACGGCGACAAGGACCTGGTGTTCGGCAAGAGCGTGCTGACCCCGGCAATGGGCGCGTTTAAGGTGTCGGGCCTGCCCACCGAAGGCAAGATCCTCAAGAAGGGTGATCCCGCGATCGTTCTCGACGTGCAGGCGGGCCCTGTGACCGCGATGCAGCAGACCGGCGAGATCAGCATCATCGTCAACGACCAGATCAAGATGGGCAACCTGCGCATCCCGCTGTCGGTGACTGGTGTTCAGGCCGATCTCAAGGCCGACCCGATGATGATCACCTTCCCGCTCACGATTGTCGGCCTGCGCTCGCAAGAGCAGACCGTCAACGTGACCAACACCGGTGCCGCACCGCTGACGGGCATTGACCTGAGCGTCAGTGGATCGTCCAGCGCCGACTACGTGGTGAGCGGTGATCGCTCGGTCGTCCTTGCTCCGGGTGCCAGCGCGCCGTTCAAGGTCGCGTTCAAGCCCGTGGGAGCCGGTACCCGCAGCGCCATCCTGGTGGTGAATGCGTCGGGTCTGACTGCGCCGGTTCAGGTGAAGCTCGAAGGCACGGGCAAGCTGCTGACCATTAGCTGCTCGCCGGATGACAAGAACCTGGGCATGGTCCGCATGGGCGAGACCGCTTCGCTCAAGGTGGTGTGCCGCAACGCCGACTCGAACGACATCGAGTTCGTGACCGGCTTCTCGGAAAACCAGGATGACTGGACGGTGGACCCCTCGACGGGCACGCTGCCGGCTGGCACCCCGACCGAAGAGGGCCTGGCGACGCTGAACATCACGTTCAAGCCGACCGCAACCGGACCGCGCACCACGGTGATGTCGATCAAGACCAAGGACGGTCTGTCGATTGGCAGCGTCAACCTGGACGGCACGGGCCTGCCGATGCCGAAGGAAAAGCAAGCGGAAGACACGGGCTGCTCGGCCACGGGACACCAGGCTGCACCGTCGGGCACGCTGATTGGCTTGCTGCTTGCGGCTGGCACCCTGCTGCTGCGCCGTCGTCGCACCGCGCTGTAGAGAATTCGGCCTGACCGGGGGGACAGGCCGCTTTTACTTCCTTCCTTCGCTTCTCCGTTCTTCCGACAATCGCTACCCAAGCCGCTGCTGAGCCACTAGCTCAGCCAGCGTCGCGATCTGCGCTGTCGCCAGCGTCCCAAACGAGCAGCCTTCATCTACCAGCAGCCCCTCAAGCCTGCTCGGCACGAGCTGTCGCAGCAGGCCCAACTGCGCCTTCACCACCGGCCCTGGCTTGCGAGCCGACACCCGATAGCTCGGCGACAGCGGCCCAAGCCGCGCGGTTCGCAGCCGCACCCACTGATAGGACGACGCAGCATCGGCAAAGCCCGCCTGCGTAAGCGCCTGCACCACCGTCTGCGGCCACAGCGGCGCTTCGTTGTCGCTCGTGCGGTCATGAACCAGCAGCCCGACGAGCGGTGCCGGCTCCAGCGCGACCAGCTGACCACCCGGTGCCAGCACCCGCACAAGCTCCCCAAACAGCCGGGACAGTGGCCTTACGTGATGGATCACCAGGTTTGCCACGACCAGATCGAAGCTGCCCGGCGCAAACGGCAGATCCAGCGCATCGCCTATCAGGCAGTGCAGTGGAGTCTGTCGCTTCTGCGCCGCCGCCGCCCAGATCTGCTTGGGGACTGCATCCACCGCCCAGACTTCTGCGCCCAGCTGATGCAGCGCTTGGCTGGCCATGCACTCTCCCGCCCCGATTTCCAGCACCCGCAGCCCCGCCAGCCGCTCACGGTCGCACAGCCCCAGCGCGTCACACAAGAGCAGCCCCCCGAGCTGCCCTTGCCGCTGCCACAGCTTCTGCCGGTCCCACTGCGCCGCAAGCTGCGACGGATCGACTTGGTAGTAGTCGTACTCGGCTTCTGCCCGCCACGTTGGTCGTGGCTGCATCATCCGTCGCAGGTTTTCGGCCCAGTCGTGGATTCGGCTCATCGTGTCCGCGCGTTAGCGCTTCGCCAAGACGGCTTGCCGCGCTTCTTCGAGCATCTTGTCATGCTCTGCCGGGTCCGCCCAGCGCGCCTGTCCTTCGGGCGGCAGCCGGTCGATGGGATCGAAGTAATAGAACAGCTGTCCGGGCTTCACCGCCGGGGCTGCGTACACCGACACGCCCGTCACCGGGTTGTAGTGCTCGTACGAGTGCGCATCGCGCTTGCCGCCGCCACCCGGTGCATCCATCACAAACATCGGGGTGTTAAAGCCCGCCGTCGATCCGCGCATGGTCTTTTCAATGCGCAGCGCTTCCCCGAGCGTCGTCCGCATGTCTTCGGTCCCCTGCACCATGTCGTGGATGTAGACGTAGTACGGGTGAACGTTGACGTAGGCCAGCCGCTTCAGCAGCTGTCCCATCACCTCGACGCTGTCGTTGACGCCTCGGATCAGCACCGACTGGTTTCTGACGAAGACCCCGCGCGAAAACAGCACCTGGATGGCGTCCTGGGTGATCCCGGTGATCTCTTTCGGGTGGTTAAAGTGCGTGTGAAGCATCACGTCTTTGCCCAGCTTGCGGCCCTTTTCGACCACGTAGGTCAGCGCATCGACCCACTCGTGATCGGACAAGAGCTTCTGCGGCATCACCGCCGGGCCCTTGGTCGCAAAGCGCATCCGCCGGATGTGATCCATGCCAAGCAGCGCGTCGCCAATCTCGCGAATCTGCGCCGGGCGCAGGTTGTAGGAGTCGCCGCCCGAGATCACGATGTCTTCCAGCTCATGCCGCGACGCGATGTAGGCAAACGCCTTGGCCCAGCGCTCTTCATTGACGCGGAGCGTGAACTTTTCCACCTGCGGCGTGTCCACCCCGACCGCGTAGCTGCGCGTACAGAACCGGCAGTAGACCGGACAGGTATCGAGCGCCAAAAACAGCGCCTTGTCGACGTAGCGATGCGTCAGTCCCGGCGTCGGCGCGTCCGCTCGCTCGCCCAGCGAGTCGAGTCCCAGCTTCGGGTGGTCGGGAAGCTGCTTGGTCCGCACCGGGATAAACTGAATCCGCAGCGGATCTTGATACGGGTTCTGCCAGTCAATCAGGCTCAGCAGGTACGGCGACACCCGGATGCTCATGGGCGACCGCTGGAAGCCTTCGGCCACGTCGGCATAGAACTCGGGCGACACCAGCGACTGCACCGTATTTAGCAGCTTGTCGACGTTGGTGATGGTGTGCTTCGACTGCCACTTGTGATCGATGAAGGTGGCTTCGTCGATGTTTGCGTACGCCGGGATGTGTGCCCAGAAGCGGTCACGGCGAAGCTGGCGATGGGTCAGCGTGGCGGGGTCAACCGGCGGCTTGAGCGCCTGGGGCACACTCGTAGAAGAGACAACGGGAAGTTTCGTCGGCGAAGGGGTCTCGTTTTGCATGGAAAAGCCGTTCCTGACTTGCTGCGCCATAGCTGGCGCGAAAGCGGTTCATCAAATGAACGCCAAAGCCCATCCCCAAAGCGTGGCTTTCCCCCTGCTGTGGGGCGAGCGAAAGACCTAGCCTGTGGTTCGGGCTGTGCGCTTGGTTCTGCCCTGATCCCTGCGCATGGAAGCCAGGTAGCTGGGCAGACACCGCGATTCCAGGGACTGGAAGCCGCTAGACGTCAGGTTCGTGTCGTACGCTCGTAAGAAACCACACAGTAAATTGAGGATAGAGAGCCCAAGTGCTCACTGTCAACCAGGCAAGCGGTGCGCGTTTCGTCTTTCCGTTTGCGTGGATCGAGACTTGGTGCCGAGTTTTCGACTTCCAGCGCGAATGGATCGCAAAAACCGCGCGGAAAACCGCTTCCAGCCGCGATGGAAACGCAAAACCAGACCTAGGAAGCTGCTTCCATTTCGGATGGAAGCGTCATCCCTGACCAAAAGGCTCGATCCAGGCAGCCTGGAAGCGAAAACCCGGACTCCCAAACCGAATCCATTCCGGATGGAAGCGCAAAACCGGACAGGAAGTGCGAATCCATTCCGCCTGGATCGCAGATCCCGCACTCCAAATCCCGATTCCCATAGACGCAGCCCCCAAAACCCCCTACGCAGCCGCAGTCCCTGACACGGAACGGGCAGTCGCTGCACTGGTACAGTCGCTTCTTGCTTGGGATGGCGGCTTGGGGGCGCGGCGGACAGCGGGTCGGGCGGTGGCAGTGGACTCTTCGGCAGTCGCTACGGCAGTCGCTGCGGCTGCATCGGCGGCGGTGGTGAGGGGGCGCGCGTTACTGCCAGCGTGCCAGCTCGGTGGTCTTGAACTGCTCGAAGGTGCCGCTCAGGATGGCTTCGCGGGCGCGGGTGGTGAGCTGCAGGTAGTAGTGGAGGTTGTGCAGGGTCGCCAGGCGGCAGTAGAGGATCTCTTTGGCGATGAGCAGGTGGCGCAGGTAGGACCGGCTGTAGCGGGTGCAGGTCTCGCAGGAGCACTCGGGATCGAGCGGCGACAGGTCGTGCGAGTACTTGGTGTTGCGGATGTTGACCTTGCCCTGGGAGGTAAAGAGCTGGCCGTTGCGGGCGTTGCGGGTGGGCATCACGCAGTCAAACATGTCGATGCCAGCGGCGATGGCGTGGACGAGGTCGCGCGGGGTGCCGACGCCCATCAGGTAGCGCGGGCGGGTGCTCGGCAGCTCGCAGGCGACGACATCAAGCACCTCGTACATGGTCTGGATGGGCTCGCCGACTGCGAAGCCACCCAGGGCAAAGCCGTCAAAGGGCAGGGCGCAGATCTCGGCCATGTGCTGCCGGCGCAGGTCTACGTGGATGCCGCCTTGGACGATGCCAAAGCGCTTCTGGGTGCCGAGCGGCTTTGTGCCATCGGTCAGCATTGGCGCAGGGACGGTCAGGCAGCGCGCAGCCCAAGCGGTGGTGCGGCGCATGGCGGCGCGGGCTTCATCGGGCGGGGACAGGCCGGGCGGACAGTGGTCAAACGCCATCGCAATGTCCGAACCCAGCACGGCCTGCACGCGCAGCGACTCTTCGGGGGTCAGCATCCGCAGCGAGCCATCAAGGTGCGAGCGGAAGCGGACGCCTTCATCGGTGATCTTGACCAGGCCGCCTTGGGTGGGGCTCGGGCTGCGCTTGGAATCGCCGTCGCCTTCGCCGCTCTTGCCGGGTCCGGTCATCGCCGCGCCCAGGCTGAACACCTGAAAGCCGCCAGAGTCGGTGAGGATCGGGCGCTTCCAGGTCGCAAAGCGGTGCAGGTCGCCGTGGGTCGAGATGACATCGGTGCCGGGCCTTAGCCACAGGTGATAGGTGTTGCCCAGGATGATCTGGGCGCCGACCTGCTCTAGCTCGGGGGCGGTCATCGCCTTGACGCTGCCGATGGTCCCGACAGGCATGAAGATGGGGGTCTGCACGACGCCGTGGGGCAGGTGAACGCGTCCGGCGCGCGCTTTGCCGTCTTGGGCATCCAGGGTGTAGATCGAAGGCTCGGTCGTCATCGGTTACATTCGTGTGGGCAGGAGCATGGCGTCGCCGTAGCTGTAGAAGCGATAGCGGGCCAAGATGGCCTGCTGGTAGGCCGCAAGGATGCGCTCTCGACCGGCGAAGGCGGACACCAGCATCAGCAGGGTGGAGCGCGGCAAGTGGAAGTTGGTGATCAGCGCATCGACGACGCGGAAGGGATAGCGTCCGGTCGGCGGCTGCGGATAGATAAACAAGCGGCTCTCGCCAAAGCCGGGGGTGGGCACGCTCTGGCCTTCCGGCGTCGCCGATTCCAAGGTGCGGACCACGGTGGTTCCCACGGCCAAGACCTTGCGACCTTGCTTGCGGGCGCAGGCGATGGCTTCGGCAGTCTCGGGCGGGATGTGGAAGCGCTCCGCGTGCATGACGTGCTTTTGGGGATCGTCGTCGCGCAGCGGCAAGAAGGTGCCGGGACCAACGTGAAGCGTGACGCTGTGACGCTCGATGCCGCGACGCTGTAGCTGTGCCAGCAGTGCATCGGTAAAGTGCAGCCCGGCGGTGGGCGCAGCGACCGATCCCAGCACCTTGGCGTAGACGGTCTGGTAGCGCTCTTGGTCATCGGGCTGGGCGGGCAGGCCGCTCTGCTGACGCTGCTTGACGATGTAGGGCGGCAGGGGCAGCTCGCCCGCTTGGTCCAGCAGTGTGCCAAGTGGGACATCGGTCGGGAAGTCGATGACGGCGCGGCCTTCGCCTTCGACGCTGGAAACGGTCAGGGTCTGGCCGGGGATGGGCTCCCCTTGACGGTTAAGCACGAGCAGCGTCGCCTGGGGCCGCAGCGGCTTGCTGGTGCGGTACATCACCCGCCAGCGTGTGGCGTCGGCAGTCTGGGCAGACAGCGGCTCTAGCAGCAGCAGCTCGACGCGCCCACCCAGGGTTCCATCGGGGGCCAGCTTGCGGGTGTAGAGCCGGGCGAGCAGTACCTTGCTGTCATTGACGATGAGCAGCGGGCGCTCTCCGACATAGCGCTCGATGAGATCCGGCAGCGCGGCGAAGGTGTGATGGGCGACATCGTCTTGTCCGACCAGAAGCAGCCGCGACTCATCCCGCTGGGCAGCGGGGGTCTGGGCAATCAGCTCGTCGGGAAGTTCGAAGTCGAAGTCAGCGGCGGACAGGGAAGACATGTGCGGTCAGGATGGCTTGCGCGACAGGACAGAGTGGTGCTTGCCGTAGCTGAAGTAGATGACGAGGCCAATCGCCAGCCAAACGAAGAAGTTTAGCCAGGTGGCGCTGTCGAGACCCGCCATCATGCCCAGGCAGGTCAGCATGCCGAGCACCGGAACCACGGGAACCAGCGGCGCTTTGAACGGGCGGGGACGGTCGGGCTCGCTCTTGCGCAGCACCAGCACGCCCAGGCAGACCAGCACGAACGCAAACAGGGTGCCCATCGACGTTAGGTTGCCCGCGACCTCGGTGCTGAGCGTGGATGCACAGGCGGCGACCACCAGTCCGGTAAGCAGCGTCGAGCGATACGGCGTCTGATACTTGGGATGAACCTGGCTGATGCTGGCCGGGAGCAGTCCGTCGCGGCTCATCGCGAAGAAGACGCGCGGCTGACCCATCATCATGACCATGACCACGCTGCCCAGTCCGGCGAGCGCACCCACCGACACCAGCATGACACCCCACGAGACACCGGCACGCGACAGCGCCAGCGTGACCGGCGCGGGGTCTTTGAGCTGAAGGTACGGGACCATGCCGGTCAGCACCGCCGCCACGCCGATGTACAGCACGGTACAGGCGATGAGAGACGCGATGATGCCAATCGGCAGGTCGCGCTGGGCGTTCTTGGCTTCCTCGGACATGGTGGTGACGGCGTCGAAGCCGATGTACGCAAAGAAGATGGTCCCGGCACCTTGGACGATGCCCCACGGACCAAACGGCATAAACGGCGACCAGTTGGCGCTGTCAACGTGCTGCGCGCCAATGCCCAGGAACAGGAGCACCGCGAAGATCTTCACGAACACAATCGCGGAGGTCGCTCGTACGCTTTCCTTGACGCCGACGATGAGCAGCACGGTGATGAGGCCGACCAGGATGACGGCAGGTACGTTGAAGATGCCGTGGTGGACGACTCCAGCGGCGTCGGTCTGGGTGACCAGATAGCCGTTGACCCACTCGAACGGGAGCTGGATGTGAAAGCCCTTTTCGAGGAAGCGGACGAAGTAGCCAGACCAGGAAATGGCGACGGTGATGGCGCCGACGGCATATTCCAGCACCAGCGCCCAGCCGATGATCCAGGCAAACAGCTCTCCGAGCGTCGCGTAGGCATAGGTGTAGGCGCTACCGGCGACGGGAATCATCGCGGCCATCTCGGCGTAGCACAGACCGGCGAAGGCACAGCCGATTCCCGACAGGACGAACGACAGCACAACGGCAGGACCGGCCTTGGTGGCGGCGGCGTTGCCGGTGAGTGCGAAGATGCCTGCGCCGATGATGGCTCCGATGCCAATCATCGTCAGGTCGAAGGCAGACAGCGAGCGCTTGAGTCGACTTGCCGAGCTCTCTGACTCGGCCATGACTTGACTAATCGACTTGGTGCGAAACAGCGGGGTCGCCACGAATCCTCCTCTTGCCGTGAAGTCACCGTCGAGGGGACTTCAGACCGGGGGAACCTTACATCGGGCGATGGAGGTAGCGACAGAAAATTGCTGGGCGAGGTGTGATTTCTGGCAGGCCGCGTGGTGCGGCGCGTGGGCTAGAAGTCGTCGTCGTCGTCTTTGCCGCCCTTGATCGACTGGAGCAGCGTGAAGGCGGCCTTGACCTTGGGATGGCTCGGGCTGTTGCCGAACATCTGCATGACTTTGCGGCAGTTGGCGCGCGCCTGGGCAGGGTTTTTGGACACCATGCTCTTGGCTTGCGCAAGGAGCTGATCCGCCTGCGCGTCCTTGGCGGGATCGCCACCGGCTGCGGGCTTGG